>JACCUI010000056.1 GCA_013811945.1 Pyrinomonadaceae bacterium
CAGTTAAGCACAAGAGGCACAGCAAAAAACCAATGTGTTTCATGGGAAGGAACTCCTCAGAGATAAATTAGGTAAAACATGACGCTTCTTATTCCAAACAGCAGGTGATGTCAATAGTGATTAGGGAACTCGTTGGAATTGGCGTCCCGTACGGGAGTCGAACCCGTGTCGCCGCCGTGAAAGAGAAGCGACGTATTGTAATTCAACGGAACTTAGCGGCATGGATAGCACTTTTACCGCAGTTAGAAGACTCACGGGAACGCTTATTGGACGTTTAATGGACGTGTGTGAAGTGTTGTACGCAGAGGCATGTCTTTCATGATGCGAACACACATCGGGTTCGGTGAAAAGTCGTAAGACGGTCGGTATATTATCTGGAAAAATAGAACTTGATCGAACTCACCGGACTTGAGGTCGTTAGCTGGCTAAACGCTGGTGGGCGGTGATTACCTCAGGTAGGTCAGGGTCTGCATCTTTCCATGTCTGCAAGAAGCGCTCGTATGCTGCCCGCGCTTGGTCCTGTTGACCTTTCCGCTCGTAGGCTTGGGCCAAGTGGTAATGGGCTAGAGGGTAGTTCTGATTGAGGCGGAGGATTCGTTGGTATTCACTAATGGCTTCGTCAAGATGGCCCGTTTCCAGAAGAGCGTTGGCGAGACAATCTTCAAGCTGATCAATCATCCAGATCGGCGGCGAGTGCCGCAGCGCCTCTTTAAAATGTTCTACGGCCTCTCGTTCCTGTCCGCTCTTGCGGGCCAAGTAACCGCGCTGGTAATGATTTATTCTCTCCGGCGATCTCTGCCCTCTGTGTGTGTAGGGCGATGGCTCTAAGAGTTGTTCTTTCAATTTCTCAACCGCCGTTGTGTCGCCACGGCCTAAGGCGATCACCAACGAGTTCCAGACGTGGTATTTATCATGCTTGAGTTCCACCTTCGCGGCGGCGGCAGCCTGATCGAAGTCCCCCTTTCTTAAATGCACTTGGGCGATTGCCCCGTAAGCGACCGCACGCTCCCTCTCGCCCGGCGCAATTTGAAGGCCCCGGTGATACTGCTCAAGCGCTGCGCCGTAGCGGCCCATCTGAACATACGTGTTACCAAGGTGGAAGACAGCGATGCCAAACCGCGGATTGAGCGCGAGCGCCCGGTTGTATTCCATCACGGCCTCATGGTAGCGCCCGGCGCATTGGTAGCTCATGCCCAGACTGTCGTGCGCGTTCGGCTCGTCGGGCGCCAGCTCGACATAGCGTTGATGCGCGGCAATCGCCTCGTCGTACCTGTTGATGTCAAGGTGGATAAGCCCCAGCGCGTTATAAATGTCTCTGGCTTCGGGATCAATCACCAAGCCCTGTTTCAGCACCTGGATCGCTTCTTCGTGCTGCCTTTCGCCCCTCAGCAAATAGCCCAGCCTGAAGTAAGCTTCGACCTCCAAAGGATACTGATTGATGATTTTCCGCAGCGGCATGATGGCGGCCGGGTAGTCCAGATGGGCTATCGAGTACCAAGCCGTGATATAGAGCCGGTCCTTCTCCGTCAGGCGGTTCGACATCTGAAACGCTTTTTCCAGATACGGCTTGGCCTTCTCCGCGTCATTCCCCGTGACCGCATAGGCATACCCGATGCGGGCGTGGGCCATCGCAAACTGCGAATCGAGCGCCACGGCCTTTTCCAGCAGAGTAATCGCCTCTTCGTTATGCAACGCCTGCGCTTTTTCCAAAGCGAGCGAGTAGGAGCGATAGGCTGCCAGGTTATTGGTCATCACCTGGGTCAAGCCCGTAGCCGTATCCTGTTCCGTCGGCGTCACTCCCAGATGCGCGGCCAGCTTCAGAGACAGAAGATCAAGCTGCGTGAGAATCTGGCCGGGCTTGTCTACGACAAGACGCTCCGCCCCAAGTAGACGACCGTCGCGCGCATCGTGGAGCTGCACGTCAACGCGAAGTTCGTCGCCCAACGCGGCAAAGCTGCCGAGCACGACCGCCTCCGCCCTGCTTCGGCGCGCGATGTCGAGCGCCTCATCCAGGCGCACCGCCTCCGCCTGCCTGTGCCCGATCCTTTCCATGACCTGATGAAGCTGCTGTCGGCTGAGGACGGTCAGGTTCTTCGAGCGCGAGAGGTCTGTGATCAACATGTCGGCCAACCCTTCGCGCAGCCAATCCAACTCCGCGCTGCCCGACCTGTTCTCGAAGTACATCACGACGAGCGGCTTCCTGCCGGCGATTTGCGGGAGGGTGACATCGGCAGGCTGCTGCTGCGCGCGCGATGACTTCTGAGAAAACCTGACGGCGAGGACGCCCGCCACCAGCAGAATCAACACACCTGCGGAAGCCAGGGCGACACGGGGTGAGAGTTTCCGTCGCCGCGTCGCCGCGTTTCCCACACTTGGCAGCTCCGTGTCCCTGTGTTCCCTCGTCTTTCCCGCGGTCTCTTCTTCGTATTCGATCTGGACGGCAGTGATCTCGTCTATCTCGATGATCGTTGGCTGTTCGGGATGGAACTCTTCGACCGGGCCGATGAAGCGATAGCCGGCTTTGGGGAAGGTTCTGATGAAGCGTGGGTGGCGGGAATCGTCACCGAGCGAGCGGCGGATGTCGAAGATGCATTGCAGGAGCGCGTTGTCGGTGACGGCAACCTCCCCCCAGATATGCTCGAATAACTCTTCCTTTGTGACCAGCCGCTCGCGCCGTTCGAGTAAATAGAGAAGCACCTGAAGAGTCTGCTGGCGCAGGTGCACCTCCTCGCCGCGACGCCTGATGTGGCCACGCGGGGCGTCCACCTCGACATCTGCAAAACGGTAAACGGGTTTGCCCGACAGGTCCATCACGGCTCGCTAACCTCTCGCTGGCCGGATTTCGGGAGGATTTCAGAAGAATTTAATTTTTCTCTAATTACTTCAGCCGGCGTTCGGTGAAATAAAGAGATTGTTTTCCGGAGAGACCGACTCTGAATTGACCGGGCGCGCTGAATTGACCGGCGAATTATAGCACCGGCCCCCGGAGGAGGGAATGCTAAGTTTGGAGCACAAGGCGAAGGTCAGAATCACAGCCGTCCGCCGCCGGACGATCAGGGTCGCGGCGGGGGCGCTACCGCGGGCACGATGCGCGGCGTGCGGGCGCGAGGTCGAGACGCTCACGCGGAGTCAGGCCGGCGAGATTCTGGAGGTCGGGGATCAGGAGTTGGGCGCATTTCTCGCCGCCGGGCGCGTCCACACGATTCCGACCGTGAGCGGCAGCCTGCGGGTCTGCAAGGAGTCGCTGTTTGCCGCAATACCTTGACTCGCCTCGCGGAACTTTTCATCGAAGCGACGCCGGGGTGCCTTCGCCCGGCGTCAGAACGGAGAAGCAAAAATGAGAGCAAGAGTTTCTAACTTCGCGGTCAAGACAAAGGACGTTAGTGATAGCCTAACCTCTGAAAAAGGAGACATGATGATGCTTAACACTCGCTTACTTACCCTCGCGCTGACAATGGCCTTCGTGCTCCTGCTTCCACAAACGGCTAGCACCCAAGGCTTAGGAGCCAGAGAAGATAATACTGCCTTGCAAGGGACAAACCTGACCTACTATCCACAACCAAATTTCGGTCAATGCCAAGCTGATTGTGCCAGTAATGGCAACTGCAAAGGCTTCACCTGGATTCAAGCTGGAACCTACAAAGCCGGTGATGCGGCGATGTGCTACCTAGTTTCTGCTGTGACTGGGAAGTCCTCCGCCCGGGGACATTTCTCGGCAGTGAAAGGCAGCGGTGGTACCAGCTTGGGAGCCAGAGAAGATAATACTGCCTTGCAAGGGACAAACCTGACCTACTATCAACAACCAAATTTCGGGCAGTGCCAAGCCGATTGCGCTAACAATGCCAACTGTCAAGGCTTCACCTGGATTCAAGCTGGAACTTACAACGCTGGTGATGCGGCGATGTGCTACCTGCTGTCAGCCGTCACCGGGAGGTCCTCTGCCCGGGGGCATTTCTCGGCGATAAAGGGCGGCGGTGGCGGAGGGGGTGGTGGTGGTACGTTAAAAGGAGAGTGGGATCTAAGATGCTGCAACGACGAGCTGGGATGGACATTGAGCATCACGAACCAGGAAGGAGCCACTTTCTCGGGATCGTTCTCCGCTAACACTGGCGGCGGCGTTGTTACAAACGGACGGTTGCGTGGCAATACTATAGAATTCGACCGTGTTTTCGGCTCTTCGAGACAGCACTGGTCTGCACAGCTTGTGAATGATGGCGGACGCTTACGCATGATCAATGGGGTCTGGACGGGCGATTACTTGGATCGGTATCAGGGTCGAAACAATTGGCATGCCGAGAAGAAGTAATGAAATCTCAACCTCGAATATTTCAGGCAATTGGGAAAGCGATTCTTCCGGCGGAGTTGTGACGATTGAGATACTACCCGTCAGTAGCAATGTGTAACCTATCGGCGGGGCGATAGATTGCGAGGCGCGTCGGAAATCGGTCAGGCTCCTGAACACAAGAGCGCGTCGGCTGAGCTTCTCGCCGCCGAGCACGTCCACGCGATTCCGACCGTGAGCGGCAGCTTGCGGGTCTGCAAGGAGTCGCTGTTTGGCGAAATACCTTGACTCGCCTCGCGGAACTTTTCTTCTGACCCTGTGAAAATAATCCAGTCCTGCCACATTGAAAGGAGTTTGACCATGAAAAAAATGAGGGTGCTGCTTTCGGCGTTTGTCATCGTCATTGACTAGAAGCCATCCCAAAACCTACTTTTTCGCGCTGTTTTTCTGGGGGTTTTGAGGTTTTGGGATGAGTTCTAGCTTTTCGTCATCTCGGAAAGGAAGAATCTTTATGAACAAGTCACACAAAACCGTACTTTCATTGGTAACGCTAATGAAAAAAATAAATGTGAAGGCGTTCATCTTGATTTCGGTTTTGGTAGTTTCAAGTTCTGACCTTTTTGCCCAAACGCGGATTCGGTTTGCCCGAGGGACAACTTCGGCAAGCGTTTCGGGAACACTCTATGGCGGTGAGACGCGCACCTACGTTCTCGGCGCGAGACGCGGGCAATATCTTTCCGCAAACGTCAGTTCGCGCAACGGCTGTGTAACATTTCAGAACGGAGAGACCAGCGCCAGTTACACGACTATTTCCGGCAACAACCACCTTTATGTGGGCAATGGGTGCGGCAGGACCACGAGCTTTACGTTAACTGTTTCAATCAGCAGCCAATGAGAAATATGAAAATCACAATACCGTTTTTTCGAGCGTTTCCCCTCGCGGCTGCTGCGCTTTTCGCTTCGGGTGCAGAGCTCACTCATTCGGCAACACCAGCGGAGTTGACTCAGGCTCAGGCAATAGCCCGTGTCAAAACAATTTTGCGGGACAACGCTGACGGCTGCCGCATCACGAGCACGCAAAGCGTCTCAGCCGTTCGAGTCAAGGCGGGCTGGCGCGTGAACGGTCGAATCAGAATGTCCGCCAGTGGCACATCAAGAGTGGAAACTGCGATATGGATTATCAGCGCCAAAAACGGCGCGTCGGCGCAAAATCAGTTAACTGCCGAGATCTCCAACGGCTGCCCGTAATTGAAAAATGAAGTCAGGTTCAAAGGATTTGGAATGGAGACGCACGCGGCAAACTTCGGCTGCGCAAAGCTCGTATTCGCTCAAAACGTGTAAGGGATAAACCATCATGAAAAGGTTATGCGCTACTTCTATCTTGGCCTCTTTAATCCTCATATCCATTTCCGTCCAGGGGCAAGAGACTTCGTCATTGGATGCAAAGCTTGCTTTGGTGACTGATCTGAAAGTGCCCGCGGGCGCTATTTCACTCCGACTGCAACGAAAGTCGGAAACGAAACGGACTCAGGGCGGCCTATTGGGGAAACGTTGGCGTCAGAATTGGGAATCCCGTCTTATGCGCGCTACCGGTCGGGTTCAACTTGAAGAATGGGCGGGAGTCACTTCATTTAGGCAAGTCGGTAACACTCAAGAGTATGAGAGCAACTCGCGTGAACGGATTGTTTTCAGCGGCGATGGCCGCGCTGTGCGCAGTAAGTTAGACGGCGGCACTGAGACTTTTGACACCGCAGGTCGTTTGATTGAGCGCACCTATCGTCGAGGAAACAAGGTATTGCTTCGCTACACGGCGCACGGGAGTTTGTCGCGAGTCGAAGGTCCAGGAGGAAGTTTCCTTTCATTCACCACTGACTCGGCGGGTCGTGCGATTCGTGTGCAGAGCTCAACAGGGGCGACAGTTAACTATGCTTATGACAAGGATAACTTGATCGAGGTAGCGGTTAATGGCGGCCCCGCGTTGCGCTATGGCTACGATGCCAAAGGCTCTCCGGTCAGAATCGAAGACCCACAAACCGGAGCTCTCGACATCGCTTATGACTCAAAGGAACGCGTGGCAAGTTATCGTTGGGTAGACGGGAGCGAACAGCGATTTGAGTATGACGATGCGATTAACAGCAAACGAGTAATCGCTCCTAACGGAGCCGCCACGGTAACTCAGGAGGATCCGCAAAAGCGACGCACGGAAATTACCGGGCCGCTAGGGCACGGAGCGTAATCCAGTTTGACGAAGCAGGCCGACCGGTAAACCTAATAGGGCCGACCGGCGCTTCGGCGCGCATGAGTTATGACTCTCTGGGTCGGATCGCCGCGGCCGAAGATGCGCTCGGGCGCACGACCCGATATGAGTATGCGGGCGAGAGCTCGACCGTGAACGCAATCATTCTCGCAGATGGAACTCGACAGGAGTTTGAGTATGACAGCGAGAACAACCTCACCGGCATCAAGACCGGCGGCAAAATTGTCAGCGCCTTGACCTATAACCCGGAGGGAAGCATCGCCAGCGCCAAAGAGCCGGGAGCTAAGCAACGAAAGTTCACATACCATCCGAACGGCCTCGTCAAGTCCGAGGCGAATGCGGTTGGCGAGACTACGCAATTTGAATATGACATCAGTGGAAACCTTGTGCGCGAGACGAATCCGCTCGGAGGCGTAACCGTACGCAGTTACGACCCGCAAGACAGGATTGTGAGTCTGACCGACCCAGCCGGAGCGACTACTCGCTACGAGTATGACGCTCGCGGCCGACTCATAAGAGAGACAGATCCCGCCAGTGGCGTAACCACGTTCGAATACGACGCGCGAGGGAGGCTCATCGTCGAGACGAATCCGGCGGGCCAGGTGACGCGCTACGAATACACGGCCGTGGACAAGATCGCCAAAGTAATCAAGCCGGGCAATCAGACAGAAAGTTATAGCTATGACCTGGCCGGGAATTTGACTGCGCGGACCGATCATCTGGGGCGAACGACCAAGTTTGAGCATGACCCGGCGGGACGGGTCACCCGCGAGCAATGGCCCACCGGCCTTGGAGTGCGCTATCGCTACGACGCCGCAGGAAACCTTCTGGCTGTTGAAGACAGCACCGGCGCCAGGAGCGAGTATCAAACCGACGCCTTTGGACAGACTACAGCTCGCGTCGATCCCGATGGAGGAAAAGTCCAGTACCGCTATGACGCGCTCGGGAATTTGCTTGCCGAGACCGATCCGCTCGGTCGCCTCAAACAATTCACATACACGGCTGACGGTGATTTGACTCAGGTAGCGGAGTCGTCGCGCGACGAGGCGCGTTATGAATATGACGCAGCGGGCCGGATCGTAGCCATCCGTCGTCCCAGCGGTGGAGTTAATCGCTTCACTTACGACCGGATGGGCAATCTGCTCACCGCAACTGACCCGCTCGGCAACGTTAAACGCTACAGCTATAACAGCGCCGGTCAATTGCTGAGTTCGACGGACGCGACGAACAAAGTGACGCAATACGTTTACGACAAGGCCGGCCGCAGAGTTCAGAAGCAACTGCCGGATGGAAAGCGCGTCACCTATAAGTATGACGCGCTCGGAAGAATGACAGAGGCAGACGATGGCGCTTTCCCCGTGCGCGTTAGTTATGACCAGGCGGGCAACCTCAAGCAGGTGGAGTACGCAGCCATCAAGAAATCTATCGCTTATGAATACGACATACACGGCCTACGGACTCGGATGACGGCGCCGGATGGCCGTGAGATTCGCTATGAGTATGATCCACTGAAAAGGCTGTCTGCCGTTGTCATGCCGGACGGAAGCAGGGTAGCGCTCAGTTATGACACGAAGAGTCGGATTCAGTCGGTCGTCTATCCGAATGGAATAACAGGGCAATGGAGTTATAACGCATACGGTCAGACTGCAAAGATCAGCTATCAAGATAAGAGCGGCAAGGCTGTAGCCGGATCGTCATACCGCTACGATCTGGTTGGGAACGCTGTAGAGCGGCAAGATGCGCAGGGCCAAGCTTCGCGGTTTGTATATGACGCGGCGGACCAACTCATCGAAGAGACTAATCCGACCTACTCCACTAAGTATCGCTACGCAGCAGGAGGGAATCGCGCCGCAGTCGAAGAAGGCGCACGGGTTAGCCAATATAAGCACGATGCGGCCGACCGGCTCATCGAAGCCGGACAAGAGCGGCTGTCTTACGATCCAAATGGGAACCTGATCGGCCGGAAGGGGCCAAGCGGATCTGTCGTATACGAGTATGACGCAGCGAATCAGCTGGTAAAGGTTGTTTCGGTTGATGGAGCAATCACGCAGTTCGGATACGCGCCTACGGGTGAGCGCGTTTGGCGGCGGGACAACAATGGCGTCACCTACTTCATCTACGACGGTCTTAATCTAATTGCGGAACTGGGTGAGGATCTTCGCACTAAAGCGACTTTCGTACATGGATTTGGGATCGACCGGCCCTTCGCGACGTTGCAAGAGACACAGAGCTTCTACTACTTATCAGACCGCTTAGGAAGCGTCACACATCTGACGGACGCTGCCGGCAAAGTGGCGGCGTCCTACGCCTATGATGCGTTTGGAAAAATCAAAGCGAAGCAGGGAACAATTGCCAGTCCCTTCGGCTTCACCGGACGCGAGCTTGACCCTACCGGACTTTATTACTACAGGGCGCGTTATTACGACCCCTCGCTCGGCCGCTTTCTCTCCACTGATTTGATCCCCGCACGGCTGGACGAGCCGTTGGAACAGAACGCTTATCTTTATGTTCGGAATAACCCGGTCGGCTTTGTTGATCCACTAGGACTCGACAGCTTTGCTCCTGAATACCTTGCGGGCCAAAGCGATGAAAGCCTCATCTTGTTTTTTCGGGGTGCCAGGGGAGATTTCAATACTCAACAGCAAGTTTACCGTGCTATGCGGAGTCGCGGAATGGGCACTCCAAAGGGCGATCAGTCGTTTTTTGCTCGTCCGGTCGCCGTTCCGCGAAGTTTTGAAGGCCCGAGGCCATTGGAATGGGAACCTGGATCTCCTCCGGCTTTAGAGAAAGCGCCGCTCCCGGGCGCGCAAAAGGTTGTGGGCAAACCTGGCCAAGCTGCAACAAACCTGAACCCTGGCGAGACTGGTGCTGCCATACCGAAGCCGGGGCCGGCTGGCTCCAATACTCAACAAGTAGGAGACGCGCTTAACAAAGGAAACACGCTACGAGGCCCAGCCGCAAAAGCCGCCGGCGCTGGCCCCTGGAAGGGTTTGCTGGGTGTCGACCCTAAGGGCTGGCAAATTGACCCTCGGATTTCCCGCGCGGGCCTTGCGGCTGGACTGGCTGCGGCTGCGGCTGATTGTTGGCGCAGCGGGTTGAGTGAATGCGGTCCAAGGATAGTTGGCGGCGTCGTGGTGGGAGGCGGTATTTACGGGGGAATCGCCTTGGCCGCTGGTACAGCAGTGGCAGGACCCGTCACCGCAATCCTGGGAGGAGCACTCGCCTGGAAGGAAGTCGGTACTGAACTAGCCCAGGGCAGAACCGATGAGAAGCAACGTCTGGAACAGGAGCAAGCCCGGCAGGCTCAAGAGGCGGTGAACCTCAAAAACCGCGAGCTGTTCTACACACGGATTGAGCAATTGCGCAGCAAGATCAACGCCCTAAAGAAGCACCAGGACGCGATTACACAGAACTTGCCACTGGCACAACAGCAGGCGGCCGTCGCCGAGGCTGCGGCGGGCGGGGCTGCGTCCAGCTTGGATGGATTGCGAACTACCAAGACACGGAGAGCGGAGATAAGTGAGTCGGTTTGTGCGACCATTAACACCAATAAACCAGCAACCATAAAGACTGAGATCGACGCACTGGCAGCTCAAGCCGAACAGTTGCAGCGGGACAGCGATCGCCTATTCAATGAGGGGAAGCAACTCGCCGATAATTGTGCGTCGCTTGCAGACGCGCAAGCGGCTCAAGACAAGTACAACAGAATCAAAACGCTGCTGGGCCAGGTGGTCGTGTTGAAGAGGCAAGCCGACCAGAAGCAGGTCCTTCTTGGGCAAATTCGAACTACCTTAGAAACTCTCAAAGGACAGTCTCCGGCCTCAGTTACTACGGATGTTGCCGACAAGGCGCTCGAAGCCGAGACTGCTGCAAAAGAAGCAAGTCGACTAATGACACACGTCGTAGACGCGATACCGGTGCTCGAGGCCGGCAAGGTAGAGCTTCGCCGTGAAATCAATGCCTTGCACAGTGCGGTCCCACAGGCTCTGTTGGGGACATACAGGATCGATTTAACGAACTACACGGTTTGTTGAGTTCGGTGACTACCTATCCGGCCCTCGTCAGATATGATCACCAGGCCCAGGACCATGCCAAACGCGCTGCACTCCACCGGGAGGAAGCACTCAGGCTACTGCAAGCCGATAATTTAGCTTTCCCTTGTCAGACCGAGATTCCGTCCGCTGATGCGGCCATCCAGCGGATAGACAAGGCCGTTACGATGATGGGGCTGACTGACCCGGCCGTTTTGCTCCAGCAAGCGCAGGTTTGTGAGGCCAGCGCCAAATGCATTCCCGTCATTAACCAAGCCCGACAACAACTCGAACAACTTCAAATTGAAGAAGGACAAGCGGCTATCACTCAAGCGCGCCAGCAGGGGTGCAATGTCACAGGGCTTGAGAATACGCTCGATTACTATCGAACGATTCGTGACGCCGCCGCTCTTTTATTCAACGCTAAGGAGCAGTGTAAATTTCAGGAGGGCGTGGCCTTCGCGCAGAAAATGCCGGCATCCATACAGAACAGTCCCTGGATAGCGAACTTTCTGAATGAAGTTCGCGCCGGTCTCGCGGCACAGCAGCAAGTAGAGCAACTCGTCACAAAGGCCACTGTTGCCGCCGACGCCGCGAATAGTTTGGTGCTGCGTAACAGGTACGAAGAATCCCGAAAACTATTCGCGCAAGCCGACGGCTTTATCGCGCAAGCCGATCCAATCGCCGCGCCTTATCCTTGTCTGGTTGAAAGGATGAACCGGTATAAGGGCGAATACAACAGGCTCAAGCAGTCAGCTAATAATATCAGCGGGGGGCAAGGAGCAGGCACCGGCGGATCGGACGAGAAGCCGACAGACGAAGTGCCCGGAGCGTTGGGAGCGCCGGTTGACAAGCCGCAGGTAGAAGAGATTCCCGACGAAGCGATCAGCACGAACCCGACCACTCCCGCCAAAGCTGAGGAGGGCGGATTCTGGGATACCGTCAAGGGGAAGGCCGCAAAGGAGAAGGAGAGGATCGCAAATTCGGCGAAAGGAACCAAGCCGCCGCCGACTGTGGAAGAGATTCCCGACGAGGCCATCAGCGAGGCCACGGAAGGCGGTGACATTCTTGACAAGGCGCGCAAAAGAGGTGAGAAGCCAGTGGTCGAAGAGATTCCTGACGAAGCTATCGCGCGGAATACGAACCCCGGCGGTGTCGGCAAACCGGGCGACCGCCGAAGCCGTCAGCCCGTGGTCGAGGAGATTCCCGACGATGCAGTCGGCGCGACGACCGCGAGTAACAGACCCCCACGCGGGGGGAATAATCCGCCCCCGACGATTGAGGAAATTCCCGAAGAGGCCACGGCGACGACATCGAACTCCGAGAAGAAGCCGCCTAAAGCAAACAAGCCGCCGCGGACGGGGCCGGATAAGGCTACGCGCCTGGGCGGACTGCTGCGCGATATTTTAACCGGGGGCAACCCGCCTCCGGTCAACAACCCGCCTCCGGGCAACCCGCCGGCAGGCAATTCGGGCGGTCTTGATCTTACGGGCACCTGGACCGTTACTGTGAGCTGTTGCAATGTTCAGGAAAGCACTTCCATCGACACATTCCGCTATGAGATCAGCGCAGCGGGCAATCGCTTATGGCACGTGCGAGAGACGCTGACTGCGACCAGCTCTACCTACAAGGAAACGATAGGTCGAACAAAAGAATATACATTGCGCGTGGCGGACGAGGGCAGTGGCAGAATGCGCATCTTTACTAGTGACTGGGAGGGCCGACCAATTGAGCCGACAGGCACATACAGTCAAGCCGAGTTCTCGGTCGTATATACCGACGGCACCTTCCGAATGTCAATAACCGGCAGACGGCAATAAGCCCCGTACATCTCGCGCACTGCTCCGGCGAGAGTTAATAATTTTGACGAGAGGAGTTAATGAGCGATGCTGAACAAGTCACCGTCCTCAATCGTTTTCCTGCTACTCGCCTGCGTCACCAGCCTCGGGCAAGCCTCCTACAAGGGACTGACGCCCGGCCAGAGCACGCGCGCGGATGTCGAGCGGGTGTTGGGTCAGCCCGTCAAAGACGTGAGCAAGACTCTAGTCGAGTACGAGTCACCCGAAGACGCGCCGCGGCTTTACGTGCAATACCGCGATGAGTCGCCCGCGGCGATTGTCCAGCGCATCGAGCTAACTTGCTTCACGGACCGGAGTGACTCCCGTTTGGCGTATGACCGGTGTACTTCCGCCCTTAATCCTGAGCAACTGCAGGGAGTGCTAGCGGACGTAGAATCCAGGACTCCCAAACAGCAGGGCCTGGTAATCGTTCGATACTTCGGCGCTCCCCGGTTCATAGTGTGGACAGACATCGCGAAAGGCACCGGCGCTGAAGACAGGCTGGCGTTCTACTCGAAGGGGTTCTACGAGAGCGTCGTGCCCAGGGGTGGTTGCACCGGCACGATCCTCGGGACGTCGCAGACGGAGCGCGGGCGCATGACCGTCGTGAAGGTGGGCGATAGCGGCATACAAGGCACCTACTCGAAAAACAACGGCAGCTTCAGCCTCAAACAGGTGAGCGGCGGCTACATGGGGGAGTGGAAGGACCATACAGGCTCCGGGACGATGGCGCTCATGCTTTACGATAACTCCTTCACCGCGAGCTTGTCTCGCGGCGCAGCAGCTCCCGTGTCATCGAAGCAATCCCCCGCCCGTTCAAAGGTTGGATCAGAGATTGAGAAGATCCTCAAGTCAGGTACGGGCGCGGCGGTCGGAGCGATCATCACCGAACCTTCAGAACCTTCGTTGTCACGCATAACGGGGCTTCCGCCGGGAGAGCCTCTGACAGGCAAGTGCGTCCCGTAAGCCGGTTGGCTATGATCATAAAGCTCGGCGCGAAGGAGTGAATACTTATGAATAAGATATTAACCACCATCACGGTCCTACTATTCGCCTGCGCCACCTGCGTCGGGCAAAGCTCCTACAAGGGCCTGACGCCCGGCCAGAGCACGCGCGCTGATGTCGAGCGTGTGTTGGGTCAGCCCGTCAAGAGTGTGAGCAAGACTCTCGTCGAGTACGAGTCACCCGAAGATGATGTGCGGAGACTTTACGTGCAGTACCGCAATGAGTCGCCCACGGCGATTGTCGAGCGCATCGAGCGAACCTGCGTCAATGACGGGAGTGACGCGCACGACACGTGTGGACCCGCACTCAATCTTGGGCCACTACAGGGAGTGCTGGAGGACATAGAAAAATCTTCTAGCGATGTCAAACAGCAGGCTCCAGGATTCGTTCGATACTACGGCGCTCCCCGTTTCATGGTATTTACCCTCATCGCGAAAGGCACTAACACTGATGAGAGGCTGGCGTTCTACTCGAAGGAGTTGTACGAGAGCGTCGTGCCCAAGAGCGGCTGCACCGGCACGATCTTCGGCACGTGGCAGACTGACCGCGGGCGCATGACTGTCCAGAGAGTGGGTGATAGCGGCGTACAGGGCACTTACTCAAAAAACAACGGCACCTTCAGCCTCCGGGTTGTAGAAAGAGGAGGCTATCAAGGAACGTGGAAGGACAATACCGGCACCGGCGAAATGACGCTTCTGCATGACAGAGATACGTTCAGCGCGACGTGGACAGGGCCTGGAGCCAGAGTGCCGCCGAACGAAACTCAAAAGCCTTCGGTTAGTAAAGAGAGAGAGCAGATAGGTGCGACAGTCAGGGCGATGATTGAGAAGATTGAGAAGTCAGGCAAAGGCGCCGCGATCGGGGCGACTACCCCTGATGAGCCTTCGCTACGCAATAAGGGTCTTCCGCCGGGCGAGCCTTGGAGGGGTAAATGTGTCCCCTAGTCGGGCGGCGACGATCAAAAGTTCGGCGCAAAGGAGTGAATACTTATGAATAAGATATTAACCACCATCACGTTCCTACTATTCGCCTGCGCGACCTGCGTCGGGCAAAGCTCATACAAAGGACTGACGCCCGGCCGGAGCACGCGCGCCGACGCGGAGCGCGTGTTGGGTCAGCCCGTCAAGAGTTTGAGTAAGACTCTGGTCCAGTATGAGTCGTCGGAAGAAGTGGTGAAGGTTTTCGTGCAGTATCGGGATGAGTCGCCCGCGGCCGTCGTCGAGCGCATCGAGCTAACGTGCTCCGAGGTGGGGGGGGACGCGCACGACACGTGTGGACCCGCACTCAATCTTGGGCCGCTACAGGGAGTGCTGGAGGACGCGCACGTATTTTCCCGCACGGGATCCATTGCATACTACGGCGCTCCCCGGTTCATAGCAAAAACCGTCTTCCAGAAAGCCTCCGACGGTGATTTCAGGCTGGCGAACTACTCGAAGAAGTTGTACGAGAGCGCTGTGCCCAAGAGCGGTTGCACCGGCACGATCTTCGGCACGTGGGAGACCGAGCGGGGGCGTGTGAATATCCGAAGGGTGGGAGATAGCGGCATACAAGGAACCTACGTGAGGAACAACGGCACCTTCAGCCTCAAGCCGGAGAGGGACGACTACAACACAGGCGGCTACGTCGGGGAGTGGAAGGACGACACCGGCTCCGGGGCGATGGCGCTAGTGCGCTACGGCAATAACTTCAGCGCGAGCTTGTCTCGTGGTTCAGAAGCTGCGATTTCGTCGAATAAGCGCACAGAGGATCCATCCATCGGTGCCATCAGCCCGGAAAACCGGGAGCCTGAGAAACTCAACAAGGAAAGAATGCTGGCTAGAGATGGGCTTCCGCCTGGAGAGCCGCTGACAGGCAAGTGCGTTCCGTAGCCGGCTGGCGACGATCAAAAGCTCCGGGCGAAGGAGTGAAGATTTATGAGTAAGGTATTCACCAAAATTGGCTTACGGAAGCGTATCGGCTGGCACACCTTCCGTCATCGGGACGATCCTGAATGCCAATGGAGAGAACCCCAAGGTCATTCAGGAACTACTCCGTCACGCTACTCTGAAAGTCACCATGGACACTTACGTTCAGGCTGTGTCGGATGAGAAGCGCAACGCCCAGAGCAAAGTTGTAAAGATGCTGCTTCCGGGCATTCGCAGGGCCGTGATTTAGACTAATGGACGTTTCTGGACGCGCGGCGAAATGGCAAGATCTCGTAAGTGATTGAAAATGTTGGCGTCCCGTACGGGAGTCGAACCCGTGTCGCCGCCGTGAAAGGGCGGTGTCCTAGGCCACTAGACGAACGGGACGCAATAGGCTGTTAGTGTTTACAGCGAGTGGCTTAACTTACCGTACCCGTTTGAAAAGTGTCAAACGCGAATGAGTTTGATTGGTCCGCGAAAAGCTCGGCGCTGTGCGATGGTCTGTTTCGTTTTGGTCGTGCGCGTAGCAACAAGCGAACTAACCGAGCGGCGGCAGTATTCCGACTTTTAAGGAGGGCTCCTCAAAACACCCCAAGACTTTGCGGATAGCTCAAAATCAACTCGCCATCCCCCCTTGCCACCCCTCTTTGACGGGCTGCACCTTTCCTTAAAATTGGGTTCATTAGTCCGCAGCGGACTCAGCGATGTGAGACAGCGCGAAAAACCCACACACCATCCACTCATCTGGTTGAGCCCTCCTTAACAATCGGGCTACGGCCCCGTTCGCTCGCCCACTCAACATTCATTTTTCTGGCCGTAACTTTTCGCCTTCATCTGGTAATAACAACTAGAGCAACAAAAGAGTTGTCCGCGGTAGCTTTCGAGCTGCTTCGTTGGAGAAGATCTGTTCGCAACTTCTTTCATCTCCAAGCATCATTCATCCGATATGCTTCGAGAGCATGAACTCCCGGTGAAGAGCAGGCCCAAGAGTTGGCCCACTGGATTCACGACACTGGAGGTTTCATGAAAACCTGCACCGCCTGCGAAGAAGAGTTTGAAGATAAGTTCATCTCTTGTCCGGTTGATGGCACGCCGCTGAACCCATTAACAACAGCGCTTGCCGCTTACTCGACGCAGGACAAATCGAGTTCGACCATACAATCGTCGCCGCTTTCCCGCCGGTGTTCCCAAGCAAGATCATACCAATATCAACCGACGATACTATCCAGCGCCGGTCTGCTAAAACGACTGGCAGTGGAATTGAAGTTCCTACGTAGTCGTTTTAGGAACGCTTGGCCTGATTTGAAGCGCGATCCACTCGCCTTTGCCAAGGGGGCTGCATTGGATCTCGGCAACTTTTTGGACGAGCGTTTGGGAGCGCGGCCCACCCTTGTCGGCGTGTTGACTGCACTATTCCTGGTGCTCTCCATCGGCTTCTTCGTGTTGCTGCAGCGAAATAACACTAAGAGCGACACACCCGTTAACCACGGTGACCAGTCCTCGGTCGAAATCCTAACTCTGTCCCCCTCAGAGCCAAGCCAGATACTTCCTGACAAGGGTGTTGGTACAGGCTCAAAAGGACGAGTGGGTTTTGACCGCGGTAAAGGAGAAGGATCGCACCCGAAGCCGAAACGCGCGGGTGGTGGTGGGTCGGGCGGTCTGCAGGATGAATTGGTCGCTCAGCATGGTCGCATCCCTCAACCGTCGGAAATTCCCGCTCCTATTCCCAGCCTGCCACCTGCGAGAAAGCAGGTGCTGCCGGTTGCCGGCATTGACATCGATCCCACGCTTTGGAAGAACCTGCCTTTTCCTGGGTACGGTAACCCACGATCGAACTCGACAACACCGTCGAATGGACCAGGAGATGGCGGAGGGATGGGTAACGTGAATGGCCTGGGCATTGGGGAGGGAAATGGAGATGGATTTGGGCCCGGGTCAGACGGCAACACGGGGGGAGGACCGCGTGACCTTGGAGGCGCGACGCGAGGTGGCGGCTCAGGGAATAACCCGTATGATCCAGAACGCGTTTTCCCGGTTTCTCAGGTCCGGCACCGTGCGCGTGTGATCGCAAAGCCGGAACCGCAATACACGGATGAAGCCCGCAGAAATCAGACTACGGGCACGGTCGTTCTGCGGGTTGTGTTTTCAAGGTCTGGTGACGTGACAAACATCCGCGCGGTTCAATCGCTCCCCTTCGGATTGACCGAGAAAGCGATCGTGGCGGCGCGACAGATTCGATTCTCGCCTGCAACGAAAGACGGCCATCCCGTGTCGGTGTATATGCAGTTGGAATATAACTTCAACCTCTACTGAATTGGATCGTCTTGAGAAGCGAGGAGTAGATATTCCAAAATTCCGGTTCAACGTTCATTTGTATAGCCATCGCGAGAGCAACCGAACGCATCAATGAGGTAGCAACGCAAGCTCTCCCTCTTTCCGCGTTCTCTCCCCAGGGCAATCGGGAACAGAGGCTGAGGTTCGGTATCTAAACCTCGGGACCGTTTCAACCTTCACGCCGCAAGACCCAGTGCGACGTGCTCTCTGGAAGTGTGCTTAGGAGGAGACTATGCATCAAACGTTTTTTTTCAAACTACTCGCAGTCCTGGCAACCTCGGCCGTCACAATCCTGGCATTCGCCACCTTAAATAGTTCACAGGTAACGGTCACGGCCGCGCAAGACTCTGAAACCCAAGGTGCCTTGCAGGTGCTTGACGCGTCCGGAAAACCCATGGCCATCTGCCCGCTTAAGCATACCAGCGTGAAGGCTGAGATCAGTGGCTTCATCTCGCGTGTCGTAGTCACGCAGGAATTCGAGAACCCCTTCAAAGATAAGATTGAGGCGGTCTACACATTTCCGCTTCCTCAGAATGCCGCCGTCGACGACATGACTATGCTTGTGGGCGACCGCACCGTGCGCGGCCGCGTGCTGCGTCGCGAGGAAGCCCAGGCCGTTTATGAAGCGGCGAAGACTGGAGGCAAGGTGGCCAGTCTGTTGGACCAGGAACGACCGAATATTTTCACGCAATCGGTCGCCAACATTATGCCGGGCGAGCAAATCAAAATTACGATCAGTTATGTCGAGACTTTGAAGTACGAAGATGGTTCGTACGAGTTTGTTTTTCCCATGGTCGTAGGACCTCGCTATATCCCTGGTAACGCCAGCACGGGTTCTCCCGTAAGCGGCGGCAACGGATTCGCGCCGGACACTGATAGCGTTCCGGATGCATCGCGTCTCACTCCCAGGCCCGTGGCGAAAGGCATGCGTGTGGGCCACGACATTTCGTTGGAGGTCGCGCTTGATGCCGGAGTGGCAATTGAGAACATCAGTTCCGGGTCGCACCCCATCGATATGCAACGACCCTACGTATCCCAGGCTCAGGTGCGACTGAAAAACAGCTCAGTGATTCCGAACAAGGATTTCATTCTCCGTTACGACGTTGCGGGGAAGAGTATCTCCGACGCTTTGTTGACGCATCGCTCTGAAAAAGGTGGCTTCTTTACTTTGATTCTGCAGCCACCCGACCGAATTACTGTGACGGATGTGACGCCGAAGGAATTGGTTTTCGTACTTGACACATCTGGTTCCATGAGTGGCTTCCCGGTTGAGAAGGCCAAGGAGACGATGAAGCTCGCGCTCGATAGTCTCTATCCCGCCGACACGTTCAATCTGATCACTTTCGCGGGCGATACGCATATTCTTTTTCCGGAACCCGTGCCCGCTACCAGGGAAAACCTGCAGAAGGCTCAGACCTTTTTGTCCTCGCGTTCCGGCGGCGGGGGAACTGAGATGATGAAAGCAATCAAGGCCGCGCTGGACCCTTCAGACGCTCAGGGCCATATGCGCATCGTTTGTTTTATGACTGACGGTTACGTCGGGAACGATATGGGAATAATCGCCGAGGTGCGGAATCATCCCAACGCCCGGGTGTTTGCCTTTGGCATCGGGAGCTCGGTGAACCGGTTTCTTTTAGACAAAATGGCTGAGCAGGGACGCGGCGACGTGGAATATGTAGCGCTCAGTGACGATGGTTCGGCAGCAGCGCGCCGCTTTCATGAGCGGGTGCGCAACCCCTTGCTTACCGATATATCGCTCGAATGGAATGGACTTCCGGTTGCAGATGTATATCCCCAGCGTATTCCGGATCTCTTTGGCGCCAAGCCTGTGGTTCTGACAGGCCGCTACACGGCAGCAGGAACCGGAGTGGTCCGGCTGAAGGGTAAGATGTCAGGACATGATTTTGTCCGGGATATTCCCGTCGCTTTTCCAGATGCGAAGACCCAACATGACGTGCTGGCGCCGCTCTGGGCCAGATCGCGTATCGACGACTTGATGGGACAGGACTTCAACGGCATGCAGGGGGGCACTATGCGGCCAGACCTGAAGGAGACCATTACCAATCTTGGACTCGAATATCGCCTGATGACGCAGTTCACGTCGTTTGTCGCGGTCGAAGAGATGATCGTGACGGACGGTGGCACACCACGGCGAATTGATGTCCCGGTCGAATTGCCGGCTGGTGTGAGCCGTGAGGGCGTGTTCGGTGAAGGCGACAGTGCGCAGTCTCGTCCTTCAGGAACAATGCAAACCTTCGCGTCGACCACTTCTAGCGGAACCAACTACAACCGAGTTTTCTCGGGCAAACAGGTCAGTTCAGTTTCTGAGACCGTAACCGTCAGATCCGGGTCGGCGGCGAAGTCGAAGGATGAACGGGGTGGCAACGTCGGCGGTGGAGGAGGCGGACGCGGAGTCGGCAGCGGAGTCGGTGCCGGTCGAGGCGGTGGTTTACCTGCTAGTGGTCCCGGGCCTGCTCAAACGAACGTCGATGCACTAATCGAACCGAACCCTTCTCCTGATGAGGAGAAGCGGCAGCTCCTCTTGACGAAGCTGCACCCCTCAATCCTCGCGGTCGTCGAACGATTGAAGACCAAAGCGACACCCGGAGCTGACGAGGTGAAGTTCATGCGTGGAGAAAAGGCTGAAGTACAAATCTGGCTCACTGACAAATCACCAGAGGCGTTAGCAAAACTCAAGGAGCTTGGTTTCGAGATTATCCTCGATCCCAAGAGCGCTAAGTTAGTGATTGGCCGGCTGCCGATTGAAAACCTGCAGAAACTTGCCGAGCTGAAATACGTCCGCTATGTAGCTCCGCAAGTCTCGAGTTAAGAGCGGTGACACTTTCGAGGGCAGGGATCTGCCCTCGATCTTGAGTCAACTCAACGCACAGAACCATTTGCGGTAGCCAATGGATCCCAGCACTCAGCACCAGCAGGGCCACTCAATTTAAGGTTAGGGCTGGGGATGGTGAGTGATGGAATCCATTGCCCACCACAAACGGTACTGTTGCTGCATGGCCAGGTGGGCTGAATGCTGGAATCCATAGCCTGTTGGTTGAGTGGCTTCTGCTCGTGCTGAGTGCTGGGATCCATTGGCTACCGCAAATGGTTCTGTGCGTTGAGCTCCTGCAGGTGCTTTAGTGCCGGAGTCTTTGGCTACCGCAACGGTACTGTAGTTGAGTGACTTCCGCATGAGTTGAGGGCTGGGATCTGAGGAAGGAGAAATGTCATGGACCGATTCAATAGCCCTTTGGACCACGTGAGAATCGCGGCACCCTGCAAAGCTGACTGGCAGCAAATGATCGGTACCGATCGCGTACGCTTCTGCGGTCAGTGCAATCTAAATGTCTACAATCTTTCCAGCATGACGAGGACGCAAGCCGAGTCGCTTATCGCACAAACGGAGGGAAGGCTTTGCGTAAGGTTTTACCGGCGCACAGATGGTTCAATTCTCACCCGCAACTGTCCAGTTGGACTTCGAGTTATTCAGCTTCGTCTTTCTTATCTACGGAGGGCAGCGTCAGCCGCAGTTCTGAGTTTTTTTGCAGGGGTAGGCGTGCATAAGACCGTGACGCCGGCGCCGGTGAACACACCGCGAATGGGCGTTATGGTTGAAACTTTAGGCCAAATCGAGGAGAACGTCCCGCAACCAGCCATGCCCCCGCCTCTAGCAGTTGAAACGGGTAGGCTCAGTCCATTGCCTCTTCAAAGTCTCGCCGAAAGAAGGGCCAGTCGTCGTAAAGATAGATTGAGAACGAGACCCACCAGACAAAAATCGTGAGTGATAGATACGTCCGCCATGTAGCTCCGCGAATCTCAAGGTAGCGCGAAACAGGTCATCGAGGGCTGGAAACCTATTCTGCCCTCGAGGTGTGACCCATAAGAACGATCCACGAACCTACACGAAATCTTTTTAGTGCTATTTCGTGTTGATTCGTGGATCGTGTTTCACGTTACGTTTATTGCTATGAGGACGGCTATTTTGGTTGCAGCACCATCGTTCGCCTGGTTGCCTTTTCAACTGCCGCATCGGTGAACGGAAACGCTCGAGGCGTGACCGCACGCCAATCAGCAAGCTGATCAGTCCAGTGGGGACTGGTAGGAATCCCTGATTGACCAAGTGAGATGCCGTGCTGACTCATGTCCCAATCGCTCGGGTCGGCAATAAAACGCATCGACACTGCCGCGCCAACGTTGACGGTGGCCCCGGCCAATCCTCCTGTTCCATTCTGCCGGACCGGCGGTACAGTGAACTGGAGCCCCACGAGGGGTGCCACGGCGAGTGGGTGAGGAAAGCGGGCCTTCACCATTTCACCCCAGACCCATTTGGTTTCATCGGCACCCAGGCTCTGCGTAAGCGTCTGTCGCCCCTCCTCGTAACAGGCAAAATAGAGATCCTCGTAGGCTTTGAAACTTGATGGCAACCAATCGCTCGGTTGCGTAGCGATTATTCGATCCAGGGTATTGTCGAAGTTTGACCAGGCGAACAGACGCGCGCGCTCCGGACCCAGTGCCCCAGTGATTATCTTCGAACGGAACGCCAGGCGCATCTGGGCCACGAGGGGCGCCACGCGCGCTTCCGATTTCAGATGCCCGTCCCACGCTTCGAACCCAGCGATCGTCTCACGCAGTTTTTCACTGCTCTGTGAGGTAGCGTGTCGTTTGAGACTTTTCGCCGCCTCCCGCGCGAAAGTTGCCGCAGCAATTGAATATGTATCTGCCAGGATTGCTCTGAAGTCGTTCGCACTCATTCTCTTTTTCTGTTTCAACAGATCGAGAATACGCCGCGCACGATAAGGCTGCGCCCATGCGTGGGTTAGGAAATATGGATAATCACTGCCAACTATTCGTTGGTTAGCCGTTACGACCAAGCCGGAAGGCGGATTGTAAACATGCGGGAGTTTGTCGAACGGTATGAAGCTGGTCCATTCGCCCTCGTCTTTTGAGCCATCGTAGGGCACGCTGCCGTCACCCGACTTTCTGATAGGCACCATCCCCGCCGCGTAGTATCCAATGTGACCGTCAACGTCCGCATAAACCATGTTCTGCATCGGCGGCGTGTAGCCGCTAATAGCGGCGGTGAACTCGCCCCAGTTGCGCGCGCGGTTGAGTTCGTACACACCAGTCGCATTGTTCAGTTTCGGATCCAGCGCCGTCCATCTGAGCGCATAACGTTTCGCATCTTTCTCCAACACAATTGGCCCATGACGAGTCACCGTCACATCAACTGTAATGACGTCAGTTGCTGAATCGGTGAATCCCTTCCGCACTTTGATCTGTTCGTGCCGGATCTCCGCATCCCGCCAACCGGTGGGGGTCATATAACGTCGAGGATTATTGGGATCGAACTTCTCAACATAGAGATCCTGGACATCAGGCCCCACATTGGTAAACCCCCAGGCAATGCGATCGTTGTGGCCGATTACCACGCCGGGAAGTCCTGGCGCGGTAACTCCGGCTACTTTGACTCCTGGCGCGCTGAGGTGGACCAGGTGCCAGATCGGCGGCGCCGAAGGGGCGAGATGAGGATCGTTTGCCAGCAGCGGTTTGCCCGAGGCGGTGTGCTTCCCACTCACGACCCAGTTGTTGCTCGCCGCCAGGTTTTCGGCCGCGAGACCTACTCGGCCAAGAGATTGAGACCTCCGCTCTTCGTCTCTCTCCAGAAAACGAAGCGTATCCATTGAGACGATTCGTTTTGGTGGAGCAGTAACCGTTGTTGAGATTGCCGACTTTCCCGTACCCCTACGGTCTTTACCGACAACGAGAACATCCATGGATGACGTCACCGGCATTAATGCCGCGAGCTTTTCCGGAGGAAGATCGGCGAAGGCTTCGCGCATGACGTCGAGCCGCCACGTGGAGGAGAGCGACTCGAAGAATAGTTTCACGACGACGAGCGAATCGGACGGCGTCCACGGCCGAGGCTTGTACTGAAGTATCTGAAATTCTGGCGGCAGGTCCTTGTCCTCGAGACCGGCGATATAGACATTAACTCCCTGTGTGTAGGCCTCCAAGATCGCGCGTGCGGCCGGAGTCGCCTGAGACACCTCTGCGTCGGCGGTTTGAGCGAATCCGAAAGTGCGATGGCGCTTATCTTCCTCAAGCGCGTTGTTCCCAAATATCTCCGCGAGCTCGCCTCGTGCGGTACGGCGTAGCAGATCCATTTGCCAAAGCCGATCGGCAGCGGTCGCATAACCTTGTGCGAAGTACAGGTCCTCGTCGTTACTCGCTATTATGTAAGGAATGCCGCGTTCATCCCGCCTCACGATTACGCGTTCACGCAAACCGTGCAGCTGAACTGTTTGTGATTCTGCAGTGCCGGGCTGTTGGGCCGAAGTCGGAGGAAGCAGAGTAATTGCAATGAAAACCAACGAGAACAGAGTGAGACGTCGGAGCATAGAGGACCAGACCTCGTCTTGCAGGATAAAAGCAGCAGCAATACTAACATACAGCCTTCAAGGCATCGGCGGAAGGATTGAGTAGGGGCTGTGTGAAGACTCAAAGGGACTTACGGTAATTTGCAGGTCAGCTTTCCAGCTCGCCGAAGCGGCGAGCAAATATCAATTTAGAAACTTTTTAGCCTGTAATAAAATCAACAACTTACAGGCAAGTTTCTAAAGAGGAAGGCGGACCCTGTCCCCGCCTCAAGCTTGAAAACCACTCAGTAACGCCTGGGAGATGGAGGTTCGACACTTTGCGAGCCACGAGAGTGTGGTAAAAAGTCGAGTCGATAGTCTGAACGATCTTTATTCTCGTCGTAAGAGCGGGGACAGGGTCCGCCTTCCTGACCTGCGAGTTAGGGGTGCTTGATCCTGCCTTTATACGTTGACCCTTCGCTAGACCAACGATTACAATCACACCCCAATGTCAATCAGATCACAAACTCTTCTGCGCGGTTTGCTGTTGGTCGGCTTCTCGATCATCCTTGCGATTAATGGCAACGCCCAGCAGCGCCCACTGCTTACGGAAGATGTCGATATCATTCCTCCCGGGACCTTGAGGATTGAGGCAGGGATAGATTTTCTTCAGGGCGCGAAGTTTCCGGCATCAGGCCTGACCGGAGATCTGACGCGCGTTGGCGTGATCGGGATCAATATCGGTTTCGCGCCCAACGTCGAATTTCAGATCGAAGGGGTTGCGCAGAATTTTCTGAGTATCAACTCAAGAAATCCCTCGGCGATCCCGCTGGAACTTGTACCCGGGGCGAATTCGGCTAATGACACTGGCGACTTTACCCTGGCAACAAAATTTAAACTGCGCGCAGAGACGGGGCGCGGACCTTCACTAGGGTTTCGTTTTGGCGTGCAATTGCCGAATTCCAATCAGGCGCGAGGCATCGGCTTCAACCAGACGAATGCATTCGGCTCCATTCTGATCGGCAAGAAGTTTGGACACGACGGACGCTTCAATACCTTTGGCAATCTGGGTATTGCGATTCTAACGGCGCCGACAGCCCTCTTTTCCCAGAATGACGTTGTTACCTACGGAGTGGCCGGGATATTTCGTCTCAACCGGCAATTAAGTTTAGCCGGCGAGGTCAACGGCCGGGTGAACACACGCCCAGGTAGCGGCCCGCTGGGTACCGAGTCTCAATCAGAGGCCCGTTTGGGGATGCAGATCCGCGCCTCCGGTTTGCGTTTCGATTTCGCCGGTATTAAGGGTTTGACCAATTTCAGTCCTAACTCCGGTCTTACCATCGGGGTAACCTACGACACGCCGCCCGTTTTTATTCCCGCCAAGTAGATCTAATCAGTGGATGAGTGATGAGTGCACGCCAGAGCGTGGGAGGTTGTGTTCTGCCCTTTCGAATCCTGAAGGGATTTGAGTCAATAGCCGTGGGTGAGCGTTGCACGACACCCACGGAGGATCGGAGAAAAGATTCCTGACGCTGAAACGGTCAAACAGAGCCCGACGGTGTGACCCATTCAGGGCCAGGCATTTTCTCTCTCCTATCCGTGGGAGTCGTCGCAACGATCGCCCACGGCTACTAACTTAAATCCCTCGGGGATGATGTGTCGAAACCCAGACTGTGTCGGCGGGTCGCTATGACATCCACGGCGAATTGTGATTTGATGAGGTGACGACGCGAATCGTAACTGGGGTTCTATTTCTTGCTTATCACTTACTCATTACTCAGTATTCTTTACTGATATGGATTGGTTGGCATCCATTGCACGCTGGCTGGAGCAGTATGTAATCAGCGTGCCGCTTTATATTGCGGCACCGGCGATGGTTCTTATTGGCGCTCTTGATTCGTCGCTGCTGTCCCTGCCGGAGATTAATGATTACCTGGTCGTGGGGCGCTGCTACAAGTATCCCTCAGCGGTCTTTTACTTCCCGCTTTTTGCTGCCGCCGGCTCCGTCCTCGGATGCTGGCTACTCTATTCCATCATGCGCCGCGGTGGTCAGGCTCTCTTACGCGAAAGGTTCAAGCCGGAAAGCATTCAGCGCGTAGAGCGGGCCTATGCGCGGTTCGGCTTTCTTGCAATCGCTATTCCGGCGATACTTCCGCCGCCGCTGCCCTTTAAAATCTTTGTTGCTACCGCCGGCACGCTTAATTACCCGCGTTGGAAGTTTTTGACCACCGTGATGTTGGCGAGGTCCTTTCGCTATTACGTGGAAGGCATCCTGGCAGTTTTTTATGGCCGGCGCGTGCTATTGTTTATGAAAGACAATGGCCTGGTCATTCTCAGTGCAATCGCAGCAGTGGCTCTGATTGGCTTGCTAGTTTACGTCGTGGTCAATCGACTCCGGACAAGTTCCCTTAGGAAGGCCGCGCAAACGGAAAAGTCGCAGAACTAGTTTACTGAACAGTATCAGCAGGCAGGAAGGACTTGTTTTTTTGAAACTGCTGCTCGATAAATTCATAAAGAGCCTTTCGCGTCTGTCAGACTACCTCATCGCTTTTGGCCCGCTTGGGCTGTTCGCGGTTGCGGTTCTTGATTCAAGCTTTGTCCCGTTACCAAGTAGCGCGGATGCGTTGATGCTGCTGTTAACGGCGGCTCATCCGCGTTGGATGGTCTTTTATGCACTCGTTGCCACCGCCGGATCGACGTTTGGTTGTTGGATTCTCTATTACGCGTCACGCCGCGCTGGTAGGCGTGCGCTCGCCAGGTTTTCAGAATCGAAACAGAAGCGGGTCAAAGAACTAATAGATCGCTACGACGTACTCTCCGTGCTGGTCGCGTCGCTTTTGCCGCCGCCGTTCCCATTTAAATTATTTGTGATTACCGCCGGAGTGTTTCGTTTCAGCCTGACACGGTTTTTGGTGGCGATTGTGGTTGGGCGTGGTTTTCGTTTCTTGCTGGAAGGCTACTTCGCAGTTCGCTACGGTGCTCAGGCAAAGGTGTTTCTGACGAAGTACTACCCCTGGATTGGGCTCGGAGTTGCAGTAATAGTTGTTGCTGCGTTCCTGACCCGTAGTTTGTGGAAACGAAAATCGGATTCGAGCGCTGAGGCAAGTCTAGAAGCCGGGAACTAAAGGTAAGAGCGGGGCGGCGTTGGTGATTTCTTCGGTTTTGGGTTCGAGGAATTGGAAGTTTCGGGCGCTCGCAAGATTCTTGACGCCTTGTTCTCCCAGGCGCGTGAGCAGATGTAGAAAAACCTCGGCGGTCGCAAGCGCGTCGCTCCCGGCCCGATGCCGGTGGAAGATCGGGATCGAGAAATGTTTGGCAACTGTGTCCAGACGGTAGTTAGTTAAACCGGGAAACACACGCCGCGACAACTTAACCGTGCAGAGATGCGTATTAATCATCCGGTGGCCGGGATAGACGCGTGAGATTTCATGATTTAAAAAACTGGTGTCGAAAGGTGCATTGTGCGCAATGAGCACCGCGTCGCTGACGAAATCCAGCCACTGGGGAGCGACTTCGGCGAATACCGGTGCAATTTTTACCATGTCGTTGGTGATCCCCGTGAGCGCGACCACAAAACGAGGAATAGCAATTTCGGGATTTACGAGGGTCAGAAAACTGTCGACAATGCGCCCCTGACGGATCCGGTACGCTCCCAATTCAATAACCCGGTTAGGGGGCATCTTGGCGCCGGTGGCTTCCAAATCGACTACTACGAAATCCAGGTCGTCGAGCAGACGAGATTCGACGTCGTCGTTTTGCAGTTCAATCGTTTTCCCATCGACAAACCTGAATCGCCGATCGTCTTTGACGAGATCGGCCACGAGCAGTCCGGCCAGTTCATCGTCGATGTGCGAGACTTTAAAAACCGCATCGACGATTTCAGCTGCGTTGGCGCGTCCGCCACAGACGCGTAGAAGGTCGATCGTTTCTTGAACAAGAGTTGAGTCGGATACGAGGTTGGGATACAGAGCCATCGGGCAGCGATTGTAACACGCATTTATATTTTCGACTGGGGAAGATTGTGCGAACCGAAGATGTGATTGAGAGATTCAGGGCGACCGGTGCGCTGCTTGAGGGCCACTTTGTTCTCACTAGCGGACTTCACAGCGCTAACTACTTGCAATGTGCCCTCGTGCTGCAGCATCCAGCGGAAGCTGAAAGATTTGGCCGGGCCATCGCGGAACATTTCAAACAGGACAGCATTCAGCTCGTGGCTTCTCCGGCGATTGGCGGGATCTTAATCGGACATGAGGTCGCCGGCCAGCTAGGCGCCCGATTCATTTGGACCGAGCGCGAGAATGGCGAGATGAGTTTAAGGCGCGGGTTTTCGGTGTCGCCCGGTGAGAGAACCGTGGTTGTTGAGGACGTGGTAACCACAGGGGGTTCAACGCGCGACACGGTGAATGCTTTGCAGGCCGCAGGCGCAAACGTTGTGGCGGCGGCTTCGATCATCGATCGTTCAGCGGGCGATGCTGATGTGGGCGTTCCGCGCATCGCGCTTGCTACGCTCAATGTGCCTTCCGTTGACCCTTCGATCTGCGAGCTGTGCAAACGAGGCGAAGTTGCGATAAAGCCGGGAAGCAGAAAAACGCGGTAGGCAGTTGACAGTGGACAGCAGGAGGCAGGAGCACAAAACAGAAGCGAACGCCGATACCCGACACCCTTCTCATGAATTTCAAGCTCACCATTCAATACGACGGCACAGATTTTCATGGCTGGCAGATGCAGCAGGAACTGCGCACGGTCCAGGGAGAATTAACCCGCGCGCTAACGTCAGTTGATGGCCGAGACCTGATAGTTCATGGATCCGGCAGAACCGATGCAGGCGTTCACGCACAAGGTCAGGTGGCCAGCGTTCGAGTCCAGCGCGAGATGACGCCCGAAAAGCTTCGGGCGGCCATCAATGGAAACGTAGCCAAAGACCTGCGCATCATGGAAGCGCAAGTCGCCGGCGACGACTTTCACGCACGCTATTCAGCTCTGGAGAAAACCTATCTCTACCGAGTAGTAAACGGTCCGGTGATGTCCCCCTTCTGGCTTCGCTATGCACACCACGAGGCTCGCTCACTTGATCTTGATAGCATGAAGGCCTGTGCCGCTTTATTTCCCGGCACTCATGACTGGACTGCTTTCTCGGCGGCCCAATCGGACACCGAGAACAGGATACGCACCGTTAATCACCTCGAAGTCTCTAAGTGCTTTGATGAACGCTCAGGTGAACAAATGGTCGAGATCAAGGCCAGCGCCGACGGCTTCCTGCGCTACATGGTGCGTTCTATCGTGGGGACTTTGCTGGCAGTCGGCCGTGGCGAGATGGATGGGAAAAATATCAAACAGGCGATTGAGCATGGTGAACGTTCGCTGGCCGGAGCAACCGCACCGGCATGCGGGCTGACGTTGTTGTCAGTTCGGTATGAGTGACGTGGGCCGGAGGACTAGCCCAATGCGGAACCGAGAGCGCTAGCCACCGGATCACAACCAAACCGGCCGTGTCGCCGCTTTCGAATCCCTTCGGGATGATGAAGCCGAAACCCAACTGACCTACTTCTCATCAAGTACCTAATTGACACGCTTCAGAGTTGAGGCAAGAATGGCCATGCCGAGCCCTCTTTAACGGGGGACTATGGCCAAGGAACTTATGCTTTCTGATTTTGCCAAAGTCGTAAAGCCTGGGACCCGCGATGAGATGGTGCTGGCAGCGATCGCCTGGGACCGTTTGCCTCGCCACGTCGCGATCATTATGGATGGCAACGGACGCTGGGCAGCGCAGCGCGGCCAGCCGCGAATCGCGGGGCACCGCGCCGGTGTCGAAGCAGTGCGCGCGGCGGTTGATACGGGCGCACGATTGGGATTAGGGGCTCTCACGCTTTATGCCTTCTCCACTGAAAACTGGAAGCGACCGCGCTACGAAATTGATGCCCTGATGCGGATGTTGCGACGCTATCTTCGTCTTGAGCTTGATGAGATCGACCGTCAGAACATCAAGTTTCAGACCATTGGCCGAACGGGCGCGCTTGCTGACACTGTGCGCCGAGAGATTGCGAAAGCTACGGATAGAACTGAGAAAAACAAAGGGATGGTGTTGACGGTGGCTTTAAACTATGGCGGCCGAGCCGAGATCATCGATGCCTGCCGCGCAGCCGTGCGGCGGCTGCTTGATGAAGGTAACCCGCCTGGCGAGCTCACAGAAGAGCGCGTTGCGAATGAACTCTACACCCGCAATCTACCCGATTTGGATTTGCTGGTGCGTACCAGCGGCGAATTGCGCATCTCCAACTTTCTGCTGTGGCAGGCGGCTTATAGCGAAATCTATGTGACTGAAACCCTCTGGCCAGACTTTCGCCGTGTCCACCTGCTCGAAGCCATCATCGACTATCAGCGACGCGATCGTCGCTTCGGTGGTTTGAAGCTGGTCGCAAACGTAAAGTGATTTTGATTTAAGTTTGAATGCAACAGAAGCAACGCAGCGGGCGATACAGAACCGGGAGCGATAGCGACCGCACTCAACCTACACTAGGACCACGTCGCAAATTAACCGGCTGTCCATTCCCGTTGAGAGTTGATAGGGAGATGCTAATACATAGGTCGTTTCTTAAAGATCCTGCTATTTGAGTGCGGTCGCTATCGCTCCCGGTTCTGTACTGCGGCGTCGAGGATAACAAGAATCAACCAACACTCAGTCTGATAATCGAAACTGAACTTCAATCAAAAATCTAAAAATCTAAATTACCGTGTCTCGTATCATCACCGCTGTCATCGCCCTGCCTTTTCTTATCGCTTCAATCCTCGTTTCCTGGCTGCAACCGCTGTTCGTTGTTCTCGCCGCTGCCGCGATGGTGGCGGGTCTGTTTGAGTTTTATGTGCTGGCTAAGCGGCGAGATCTGAAGCCTGACGCGGCCATCGGTTATCTTGCCGCGGCTGCTTTATTCACGGTCTTTTATTTCCACGACCCCCGCCCAAGCGCTGATTTGTTGATGATGCAGATGATCCCGCTCATCCTGATTGTGTTTACCGCAGCAACACTGATCGCAGCCACGTTTCGCGGTGCACCCTTTGACAAGATGATCGCCTCAACCGGGGCGACGATTCTTGGCGTTCTCTACGTAGTTCTCCTTGGCGGCCACCTGGTGGCTGTGCGCACGGGATTTAACCAGGCTCTGTCCGCGGATCTCTTGTGTTTCTTTTTTCTGGTCCTTATGGGCTCGGACACGGGCGCATACTACGTTGGCAGGGCATTCGGCAAACACAAGCTGGCGCTGTCCATTAGCCAAGGAAAGACCTGGGAAGGTGTTGCCGGGGGACTGCTGGCCGGGCTGCTGATGGCCACTATCGCTCACTTCTGGTTTTTCAAAGAGTTACCGCTGAAGTTGGCCCTTCCCCTGGCAGCGGTGATGACAGTCGTCGGTATTCTTGGTGACCTGACCGAGAGCGCACTAAAACGGAGCGCGGGTGCAAAGGACGCCGCGAAAATACTGCCCGGGCATGGCGGTTTACTCGATCGTCTCGATAGCTTGCTCTTCAACGCGCCCGTCATCTACTATTTCGGTCTCATCTATTTCAGTGGCTGAGCATAGCGGCCACAGTGAACGCAGATGAACACAGAGTCAAAAGCAAAATCATTCGTGATCTTATCCGTGCCAGTCCGTGTAAATCTCTGGCCAATTATCTTCTCAGTGTGAAGACCTAATTCCTACCTGATCGTTAAAATGAAACCCACGGGCATTGCTATCCTCGGTTCCACGGGCTCGATCGGCAGCAACACGCTGCGAGTTGTCGAAGCACTCGGCAGCGATCGTTTTCGTGTCGTCGCTTTGGGTGCCGGTCGTAACGTAGGTATCCTGGCCGACCAGATTGCTCGCCACTTGCCGGAACTGGTTTCGGTGGAAACGGAAAGTGCAGCTCACGATTTACGCGCCCAGCTCTTCGAAAGAAATCTTGATCTCCCCCAAATCGTAATCGGCGAATCCGGCCTGGTGGAAGTGGCCACACATCCACGGGCAGACACCGTCGTATCCGCGACCGTCGGCGCTGTTGGTTTCGTACCAACTCTACGCGCGCTCGAAACCGGTAAACGCGTCGCACTGGCCAACAAAGAAACCCTCGTTATGGCCGGCGAGCTGATGACTCGCGCTGCCCGGGGTTCCGGAGCGGAGTTACTGCCGGTCGACTCCGAACACAATGCTTTGCATCAATGCCTGCGGGGAGAAAAGCGCCACGAAGTTCGGCGTATAGTGCTTACTGCCTCAGGCGGTCCCTTTCGCACCAAGAACGAGAGCCAGATGCGAGAAGCAAGTGTGGCGGATGCTTTGCGGCATCCAACTTGGAACATGGGAGACAAGATCACCATTGACTCGGCGACGCTTATGAATAAAGGACTGGAGGTGATCGAGGCGCATTGGCTTTTTGGCTTCGAGGCGGATCAGATTGGAATCGTCGTGCATCCAGAATCAGTCGTACATTCCATGATCGAGTTAGTAGACGGTTCGGTAATAGCCCAGATGGGAATCACCGACATGCGTCATGCGATCCAGTATGCGCTGACGTATCCGGAACGGCACTCATGCAACCTACCCCCGCTCGACCTAACTGCGCTGGCCACACTCCATTTTGAGGCTCCCGACCCTGAGCGTTTTCCCTGCATAGCCCTTGCCTACCGAGCGCTTCGGGAAGGTGGCACGCTTCCCACGGTGCTGAACGCCGCTAATGAAGAGGCCGTGAGAGCATTTATTGAAAAGCGCATTTATCTGACTGATATTCCTCGCGTAATAGAGCTGGCAATGGATCAACATGCAACTCAATCTGCCCTCGATCTCGAAACCGTCCTCCATACGGACCGGGAGGCGCGCCTCGCCGCTAATTTGGAAATAGAAAAGTTAACAAAACCTTCAAATCTGCTGGCAGAACACTCTGTTTGACGAGCCCTCCCCAGCCCACGTACACTCGTTGCCGGCAACCCTGCGGAGGGATGCGGAATCTAGCGCACTTACTTTAACTGGAATGCGATCTCTCAGGTTGGAATGTCTCCCTTCCTAACGCAAATTTAAGCAACCCGAGAGATTCAGCAAGCGCTATTTTCCGTGAATTAGAGTGAAAGAGATATAGATTAATGATTACCAATATTTTAGCGTTCATATTCATTCTGGGTTCGGCGGTAATTCTTCATGAATTTGGCCATTTTATTGTTGCCAAGCTACTCAAAATCCGCGTTGAGACATTCTCAGTGGGATTCGGCCCGCGCTTGTTTGGCAAGAAGTGGGGACAAACTGACTATCGTGTCTCGGCCATTCCGCTCGGGGGCTATGTAAAACTCGGCGGCGATGAGTCAAACTCACCAATCGAAGGCGCCGGGGCTAGTGATATCCCGGAGCACGAAATGTTCAATCTTCGTCCGCGTTGGCAGCGGATCTTGGTGGCGCTGGCTGGTCCAGTGATGAACATCATCACCGCACTCGCTATACCGTTTGCGGGCGCCATGATCTACGGGGTTCCCGCAACACCAGCACCGGTAGTTAGCGCGGTCGCCCGGGGAGGCGCTGCCGAGGTTGCAGGATTGAAGCCCGGTGATCGAATAGTCTCATTCAACGGAACTGAGAATCCGAAATGGAACACCATCCGTGGCGACGCCCTTCTATCTCCCGGTCAGCCTTTGCCGCTAATTGTCGAACGTAGCGGAAAGCGCACACCGCTCACGCTCACACCCACCGCGGTCACCGAAGACGGAGAAACCGCCGGCTTTTTGGATTTTGTTCCTGACTACGGCGATGTTCCAGTTATCGTGCGCGAAATTGAGCCGAACACGCCGGCGGCCGAAGCGGGATTGCAGCCGGGCGATCGTATTCTGTCAGTTGACGGCCAACCAGTTCGAAGTGCCGAGCAGGTAACCCAGTTCATCCGTGATCACAAGAGTCAGCCGATTACACTAACGGTCAACCGAGCGGGGCAACCGAAAGACATTACCGCCACGGCTCGAAAGCTTCAGGATGGAAGGGAGCGATTAGGTTTTCGTCCCGACGAGGAAATTCCGCCGCAGCCTGTCGGTTTGGCGGGGGCAGGGGCCTATGCAGTCAGCAGCAATCTGGAGATTCTGCGTTTGACCGGGAAAGCCCTGGGGCAAGTAGTCACCGGCCAGCGCTCAGCCAGGAACACCCTATCCGGACCGATCGGAATCTACAACGCTGCTGCGGCATCTGTTGAAAGGCTCGGTTGGGCCGGGCTGTTTGGCATGCTCGGGTTCCTCAGCCTCAATCTCGGCATCTTCAATTTATTACCAATCCCCGTACTGGATGGCGGGGCAATCTTCCTGCTCTTGCTTGAAGGTCTGCTGGCGACGATAGGTCTTAAGTTATCAATGACGGTGCGCGAGCGCATTCAACAAGTTGGTTTTGTGATGGTCATCCTGTTAATGGTCTTTGTCATTTCCAATGACGTCGTAAAGTTGTTTTCTCGTGGACCCAGCAACAGTAGACCGGATGCGACTGAGCCAGCTAAATAAACTGTCCAAGTCCAAGTCCAAGTCCAAAGTCTAATGTCGGGTTGGGGATAAGACTTTGGACCTTGGATGTTGGACTTTGGACAAATGGTATATGCGAAAGTCTCGACCAGTAAAAGTCAAAGACGTACAGATCGGTGGCGGCGCGCCTGTCGTGGTTCAGTCCATGACCAAAACCGACACCGCTGACGTGGGTGCCACTGTGGCACAAATAGAGGAAATGGTCCGCGCCGGATGCGAGATTGTGCGTTTGGCCGTGCCTGACAACGACGCCGCCGTCGCGCTGAAAGAGATCCGCAAGCGCGTACCGGACGTTCCAATCGTTGCTGACATTCATTTCCATTACAAGCTCGCCCTGATGGCCCTCGATGCTGGTATCGACAAACTTCGATTGAACCCCGGAAACATCGGGAAGCACGAACGCATCGTCGAGGTCGTACGCGCTGCGCAAACGCTAAAGGTTCCGATTAGAATTGGCGTGAATGGCGGCTCGCTGGAGAAAGATTTACTGAAAAAGTACGGCACTGCTACGCCGGAAGCGATGGTTGAGTCGGCGCTGCGCCACATTCAGATCCTCGAAGACCTCGGATTCACTGACACTATAATTTCGCTCAAAGCTTCAGACGTGCATCGCACAGTCGACGCCTATCGGTTGCTCGCCCAAAAAGTAGATTACCCGTTCCATCTGGGCGTGACCGAAGCAGGCACGGCTTTCACCGGCACAGTCAAATCCGCCATCGGACTTGGCATTTTGCTGCACGAGGGCATCGGCGACACGATTCGTGTGTCGCTTGCCGCGGAGCCACAAGAAGAAGTCCGTGTCGCCTGGGAGATTCTGAAATCCCTCGAGCTGCGTGCGCGTGGTGTCACGGTTGTGGCTTGTCCTACCTGCGGCCGACTCGACGTCGATAATTTTGTAGAGATCGTAACCGAGATCGAGCGTCGTCTGGCTCACGTTAAAGAACCGCTGCACCTTTCGATTATGGGCTGCGCGGTGAACGGACCAGGTGAGGCGCACGATTCGCAACTGGGAGTGACGTTTGGTCGCGGCGTGGGCATGATCTTTAAAAATGGAGTGCCGATGAGGAAGGTTGCCGGAGAGGACATAGTCGAAGCCTTCGTCATGGAAACGGAGAAACTCCTGGCGGAAGGCGCGGCCGCTAAAAGCGACGCCCAACCCGAGCTCGTCGCCATCAAGTAAACGAGACAGTCAAATTGCTGCTTTCAGCGTTACGATTCCTTGGTACATAGGTCCCAGGGTTGAAGCAACCCTTGGCTGGAACTAGCCAACGCTTTCAGCGTAATCCCTAGCACATAAGTTTCGACACAACCGCGGTAGCGACCGGGTCTTAGATTCAATTCGTCGTCAATTGCGGTTTTATATCAGTTGAGTGCTTGGATCCGGTCGCTACCGCTCGCGGTTCTGTAGTGCATTCCGGGCAATACGGGTCACGATGCGGCCATTGAAAGAAACAGAGCGTCGGTAGCGGGTTTGCGGTTTACGTTTACAACGAGTTGTTCGCGGAGCTCTTCAATTCGAGATATCCATGAGGTGGCTCTGCGGCTGTCAATCCGCTCACTTATCCGCCGTAACTGGGGAAGTACATCTTCGTTGATTAACTGTCCAGAGCTGACTCCGAACGAGACCATTAAGGCATCGCGAATCAAGGTTTCCAACAACTCCAATCCAAACTCATATTCGTCCTTGTGTTTTGCCTCGTTCATCTCTTCAGCCAGACGTAAGAGACGAGAATAATCCTCGGTAATTGCCAGCGCTGTGAGCACCTGCAGCATCGCGTCTCGTCGCTCCTTAAAGCCTTCCAGATCGCCCGCGAGGGCCCGTCCGATGCTGCCGTTGCCGGCTCGCGCCCTTAGCCCGGCCTCTGCCGGAGTCGCAAGTTCATTCTGCAACAAGTGCTGTTCGATCTCCGCCATAGTGAGCGGTGAGAATCTAATTGCCTGGCAGCGCGACCGAATTGTTGGAAGCAGCATAGCGGGCCGCGAGGTGATGAGAATGAGGTGGGAAGTTGGTGGCGGTTCTTCCAGGGTCTTCAACAGAGCGTTTGCCGATTGGTCATTGAGCTTGTCAGCGTCGTCCACGATGAACACCCGCGCCTTACCTTCGAAAGGTCGAAAGTTGGCCTCAATTTCAATGTGGCGCATTTGATCTACCAGCAACAACCGCTTGGGCGCCACCACCATGCCCACATCGCCGTGATCGGTCCAAATGATTTGCTTCCAGTCGTCCGGGTTCTCGGATTGGGGAAAATTGAAGCGAGACATCCGTGCGCACGCGGGGCATTTGCCGCATCCTTCTACGCCTTGCGGAGCGTGACAATTGAGCGCCCGGGCAATCTCAATAGCAAAGAGCTTCTTCCCAACGCCTTCTTCCCCAGAAAACAGCAGCGCGCCGGGGATTCGCCCGGATCCGAGCATTCGTCTGAGTAGCTGTTTTACGCGTTCGTTGCCGGTGAGTTGATCAAACATTTCTATGGTGGCTCTTCCAGCCCAGCGTGGCTTTCCCGCTGGGGAACCCGGTGTGTGTCGCGAGATCCTGCCGTTGCCGGCTCTCTCGAGACTATCTGACCGCGAGCCTCAAGAAAAGGAACGACTATCTCTTTTACGCGTTCATGAGTTTCGTCAACCGACCCATTCGTCGTGACGACACGGAAGCGCTCCGGTTCCCTTGCCGCCAAACTCAGGTACGCCTCGCGAACTCGGGTATGAAATCCCGCATCCTCCGAGTCGAGGCGATCCCCCGTTTGCTTGCCCTCTGACCGGCGCCGGGTTCGCGCAGAAGATTCGGTTACTGACAGGTCAAAGAGCAAAGTCAGATCCGGTGTCAGGCCTTCAGTAGCGAGTTGGATGATCTCGGAAACCAGTTCTGCAGAAAAACCTCGACCGGCACCCTGGTAGGCCTTGGTGGCGTCGGCGTAGCGGTCCGAGAGCACGGTCTGTCCGGCTTCCAACGCCGGTCGCAGCACTCGTCGCACATGCTGTGCGCGGTCCGCAGCAAAGACCAGCAATTCCGTAAGCGGGTCTACTTGTTCAAGAGCGTCGAGCAAGGCCGCCCGCAGGCGCAGGCCGACAGATGTTCCTCCCGGCTCGCGAGTGACGAGAACCTCGCCGCCTTCCGAGCGCAGAAAGTTAGCCAACAATCTCAATTGCGTCGATTTACCGCTGCCGTCGATGCCCTCGAAGGTGATGAAGGTTCCTGCCACAAGTCCTCGTGTTCCTGGTTGAGACCGGGTCGCTACCGCTCCCCGTTCTGACAGATGATGCGGAATTGTTCAGGCGAGAGTTTAAACGAATCTCACGGTTGGCGCGAATCGGTAGTTTCCCGAGCAGACTGGTGAGTATCAACCGCACCGCGGCCTTCCCTCGAGTGCGAGATGGTGGAGATGGCATGCTTGAAGATTAATTGTTCCTGTGAACCCGACTCAAACAGAACCGAGAATTTATCGAAGCTCTTGATTTTTCCTATCAACTTCGCGCCATTCAAAAGATAAACTGTTACTGTCGTTTTCTCGCGCCGGAGCGTATTCAGGAATGCATCCTGAATGTTTTGTAAAACTGGTTTCCCGTCTGACATGGATCCCACCTTGAAACCGTTAAATGTTTTGAGGGGGCGATTGATTCAGATTACAACAACGACGACGAGGGAACAAGAAATACCAAACAAAGGATCGGAACAGTTTAAGCTTGAGATCAGCTTCAATGTGTTTCCGAATCCCGAAGGGATTTAAGTCAATAGCCGTGGGCGAGCGTCGCGCGACGCCCACGATTAGACAAAGAAATATGCCTGGCCCTGAAGGGGTCACAGTTTTGGTTCTGTTTCACCCTTTCAGATCGGGAATCTCTTCTCGACTTCTCCGTGGGCGTCGCGCCGCCCACGGCTTGTAATTAGATCTCTCTGGCATAATGTGCCTGGGCCATCTGGAGCACCTTCTCCTCAAGTAATTTTTCATTGCCAAACCCTTCGCACCAGACAACGCCAGGTTCGCGGCGAAACCACGTCAACTGTCTTTTTGCATAGTGACGAACGTCCAACTTTGTCTGCTCGATAGCGCTGGCCAGATTCCGTCGCCCTTCCAGGTATTCAACGACTCGACGATAACCATGGGCGCCAAGGGCGTTGGAGGTTGAGGGAACACCTTTAGCAAGAAGGTGCCTAACTTCCTCCACCAGGCCGGCCGCGAAGTGTGCCTCCGTGCGCGCATTGATGCGTTCGTAGAGTTCATTGCGCGGTGGGTTGATAGCAAAAAGCTGGAGCCGTCGGGCACTCTCGGGCGGCTCCGGGCGCAAATCCATTTGCTCCGACATGGGGCGACCAGTCTGTAGTCGAACCTCGATTGCGCGTTGCACACGAGGCCAGTCCCGTGGGTACAACTCTTCCGTCATCTCCGGGTCGAGCCGTTCGAGAACGCGGTAAAGATGTTCGGTCCCGCGCCGTTCACGAATTCGATTGAGCCGCTGACGCAGTTTCTCGTCGGTTGGCGGACTAGGAAAGAAAGGCCGGCGCAGCGCGCGCAGATAGAGGCCTGTGCCGCCGACCAGAAGGGGCAGCCGGCCGCGGTTTTCGACCTCTTCAATTGCCGTCGCGGCCTCGCGCGCCCAATCTCCAGCAGTGTAGTTGATCTCCGGGGAAACGAAATCGATCAAGTGATGTGGGACGTCCTGGCGTTCCTCGGGAGGAACTTTGGCAGTCGCGATCTGAATGCCTTTGTAAACTTGCACAGAATCGCAGTTAATGATCTCGCCATCGAGTTGGAGAGCCACTGTGATTCCCAGCGTGCTCTTGCCTGATGCGGTTGGTCCAACGATAGCAATAACCGGTGTTGCAGGCTTGTCTGCGCTCACGCGCCTGAGGATAGCATGCGGAAAAGAATTACCGCCCAGATGAGGGCGAGGAGAATGAGAGCGCCAATGATTTGGTTGCGAGAAAAGCGCACGAGAGTTGAGTAGTGATTCGCGGGCTCAGCGATCGAAGATGGTGTGCACGTCCAGTTCCAAGCCGGGGAGAATGGAGGATTTGAGTGTCTCATGATCTCTCACTGTTGAAACCTTTTCCAGCGACTGTTCCAACTGTCTAAAGACCTCTATGCCCCGATTCTCAGGGTCAACAATCCAATATTCTTCAACCCCATATCTTGAGTAAAGCTGGCGCTTAATCGATAAATCGCGCTCCCGATTTTGCTTTCCAGGCGAGAGTATTTCAATAACCAGATCCGGAGCCTGGACGAATCTCTCGTCCGCCACGATCCGATCCCAACTCTCATTTCTGACGAACACTAGATCGGGTATGACGGCGTTGTAGTCGCTGAAAACGGCACCGGGACCTGGAACAACCTTTCCGATTGGGTTTTGCTTAAGGTAGCTCGCAAGCGCGACTTGTAAGTTGTGCAAAACGAGTTGGTGAGGTAGACGGGGAGCGCGAGACACGAATAGTTCTCCTTCAATCAGTTCATACCGGTTTCCGTCGTCAGGACAGGCGTCGAGTTCGGCGACGGTTATGAGGGGTAGAATTCTAGTTGCCACCTGTGACCTCCTAATTGATGGATCCTTTGGCATGAGGAAGTCCTTAGGATAGTACCGGCACCTGACAAACTCAAATCCAGATGATTCCGCACACTGAACTGCTCAACCAGCCCGCGATAGCGGGCGACAGCAGGTCAAGAATCCTGTTCGTGCGTTAAGCCCCATCAAGGGCGACCTCCTGTTGGCCGCTTCCGCCCACTTCGCGGGCTAGGAACTCCAATGCGATTGTCCTGGGGCTCACGCCCCAGGCTCTACGCTGTCGCCACGCTTCGCGGGCTCTAAATCCACTTGTCGGCTCTTGAGCTTATTGCAGTTGAGTTCGACCTAACCTGAACGTCCTCCAGGCATGAGAATCAATGCTCTGCCGAGTCGTCTCGAGGGTAGGAAGGGCGGTTAACGCCGCAGACTCGGTCTCTACCGCTCAGCGATCTGTCGTAGACTGCACACGCCTGCTCGTACCAAACTGGCACTACAGAGTCAACACTAGTACAGCTTGGACAATTCGATTCCAGAGTAATACGTCTTGAGGATTTGTGCGTGACTTAAGCCCTGACGGGCCAAGCCATAAGCGCCTACCTGGCACATACCGACGCCATGACCCCACCCGCGACCGGTGAATACGAAGCTCGTAACGCGCCCTTCGGAATCATATTTGCGATCGATGACAAAGAGTTGTTCGCGCAATCCTAGTGAGGATCGGATCCGGCCACCGCGCACGTGGCCGACACCCTGGGCGCCAATGACTTCCAAATCAATTGCACGCCGTGAACTCCCCCTGACAGCCACGCGCACGTCGGTGATTGGCCCAATGCCGCGAGCAGCGCGTGCGAGGCGGGCCTGAACCTGACCCAGTGATAGTTCCCTCGACCAATTTGTGAATGGCGAAAACCTCTCGGCAGAAGCGCCATTCAACGCCGGACGCACTTCAAGATAGTCAATCTCACCGGCTGCGTTTACATGAAACACAACCGGCTCGCCGCCAACCAGAGCAACCGTGCCCACCGGGAATACGCCCTCGCCGATTTGCCGGAATAGATACGCGTCGGGCCTAACCCTGATTGGCTGGTCTTTTCCTCTAGTCGAACGCAAGACCAGAGCGCCGTCAGTGGTTGGTCGCGAAGTCCCTTTCTGCAGTTGCAATAGCAAACGCGCATCAAGCAAGCGCGAGATAGTGTGCAAGGTTCGAGCACGCGACATCGGTTCGCGCAGACGCAGAGTTGCGTCCGGAAAAACTGATAGGTAGCCATCGCGAACCAGCAACGCGACATCAGCACGATTCGCCGAGGGCACATCGCCCACATCGCGAAGCGGAAGGAAGTATTCCACGTCAGCGTTATTGAACAGGATATCAGCTCGGCTCTCGCCGAAGACCGCGGCGTTCAAGGCAGTGGCAAAAGCTGCCGGCCGGTTTACCTCCTCCGTTACTACCGGCGCTGTCTGCCGCGAAATTCGAGCAACTAAGGCAAGCCACTGACGAACCTCAGCCACCGGAGCGGGTGATGTCAGCCAGTTATCGGACAGTTGGGAAGGCAGTGATGCGAAGCTGTGAATGGTCAACAACGCGGCGTCGCGCGCTAACGGAAGGTTCCTTTCCTCACGCAATACGGCGGGTTCGCGCGTAGTCCTGATGATGAAAGGCGCAAAGGCCGCCGGACCTTCGACGCTGCACTCATGCCCGCGAAGATACGGGACTGCATGATTAAAGATGTTACCGGCATCTTCGGTACGGCCGCCGCAAGTAGAAGTGTAAAGAGCGTTGATGGGCTCACCGTTGTAGGTCGCAATCAGTCCGCGCGTTTCGTCAACCGCCCGAGTCGAGAGCGGATGTTCTGATGAGAGTCCTCGATAAACCTGGGAGCGAGTAGTCGGCAAAAGATCGAACCCTTGCGATTGAAACTGGCCACGATTTCGCAAAGCGTAGGTGCGGGCCGCGATCGCCTGGGCCTTGAGCGCTTCAAGCGCAGGATAGCCGCCCGGCGAGAGCTCATTAGCGACTACGCCGCGAACATAGTCTTCCAGCCCGAGTACGTTGACGACCGTCAGGGAGCCGCGCGTGTTTGTGAAAACTTCTATGCGACCGCGGTAGGGCCTCTCATTGAAACGAACGGGAGTCTTTGCTTCGTCGTCGGAGGCAAGAACGACAGGCGCGCTGGAGCTGAAACTACGGGTAGACCCTGAGAAGCCGACCACCTCACGAGAGGGAGCGCTCAGGCGCGCAGCGAGACGAAGATTACCGGCTGACGGTCGCGGTTGAGTGGGTTGACTCAGGTTCGAAGACGTTGCTATCGCGGAAGGCTGCGAGGACGCGGCTATGCTCGATTGAAAAACTCTGGCATCGAAGCCGGCGTCGTTTAATCTTGCACTCAGTTCTTCTGCTTCCGCGCGGGAAAGCCTATTTCCTAGAATCAATCCCCACGTCTTAGTTTCCACGTCCAGGGTAATCTGAGAGTCCTCGCTAATAGCCTCCCGTATTTCGCGAGACTTTTGTTCCGCCTCTGAGCGCGAAGCGGCTCCCCCGACCGCGATCCGATAGGAGTTTTCGACATTAGGAGGCAACGGAGATAGGAGCCGTGGCTCGAGTCGCACTCGGGCAACATCAAGAGCAATCAAGTTTGTGCCGGAATCGCTCGCATTCATCAAACGTCCGGTCGTGGAAACTATCGCCGAGCGCACATCGGTGGCAAGAGCGACGCGGATCTTCGGCTCTGGTCCAGGGATTAGTTCAGTAGCGGGTTGACGTAGCGAAACGGGTGTCCCGGTAGCTGGGCCGCTCCAAGGTTCCCCGGCTGGCGCAGTAGTTACCGGCTGATTGGCCGGCAGTTGTGCGCGCCTCGGCCGGGTTTCGTCAGCTCTTTGTTGTCCGAATACTGCAGTAGCGTAGAGAGACTGCGAGAACAGAATGATGAAGGCGATGGCTTTTCTTGCGAGGGAACCGCGCATTACC
>JACCUI010000058.1 GCA_013811945.1 Pyrinomonadaceae bacterium
TGATGGCTACGTCGACGTGATCGGCACCGTAAAGGGACAACCGGCTCCGCCCGATCAGGTGGTGCTCGCCAGCAGCGACCTGGTGAACCCGGACCTGACCGATCTGATCGATATGCTTCCGCCTGACCAGCGCTACTCATTCACCTTCGATGGCAACGCGCAGTCGCTCGATCACGAGCTGGTTAATACGAACATGCTGGCGATCTTCAACCGCTTGGCGTACGCGCGCACCAACGCGGATTTCCCACAGAAGTACTACGAAGACCCCACGCGGCCCGAACGCCTCTCCGACCACGACATTCCGGTTGCGTATTTTGAAATACCCGCAGCGCCGACACCAACGCCGACGCCGACGCCGACACCGACACCGACGCCGGTGCCGACACCAACGCCGGATCCGCATCCAACGCCACATCCGCATCCGACGCCGCACGCGACGCCGACACCTCATCCGACGCCGCCAATCCTTCGGCCAAAGCCACGCCGGATAGCGTTATCGAACGGCGTAACCCTGGGTGGTAACCCAGTAGCAGCTTACCGGTTGGATTTTTCGCGCGAGCTTCTTAGCGCGCCGCGAGAATTCAACCTCGAAGCTCTCAGCCCGTGGTTTAGTTGGAGGCTGAGTGAAATGTCGTTGCTGCGGCAAGGAGAGCCGGTGCGAGAGAAAGGCCTCTCCCAGGAGAAAGGACTTTCTTTAGCGTCAACGCGATGAATGCCCTGGAGCAAGTGCTTATCCCAGTGATTATGTAGGCACGATCCTCTTTGGGTCGTGGCAAAAGGAGTTCACCACTGAGGCAGGAAGAGCCGGGGTCCCTGGTCGGGCAACCCGGCTGGGGTGGAGGGAGGTGGCGCGTCTGATACGCGCTGGACCTGAGCCTGCGCTCAAGTCTTCTGGCTTGCTGACGCTATAGTTGATAAAGCGCATTCTGCAAAAGGGTGGGTGGTGTGCATTGTGCGCATGTAAAAACGAATTATTTTCGGCTGATTTGCCGCTTCTTTACGCCCTTTTAGGTTGAAAGGCAAATACTAAATAAAGAGAAAAAATGAAACAACAAATATCTTTTCAAACGGCTTTCGGTAAAGCCTCATTTAATACTTTCGGCAACCGGCAGCGCGGCGGACAAGCGCGGGCGGGCGGCATCATCAAAAAAGGCTGGCGGGCAATCGGCGCGTTTTTGTGCGCGTCGCTGCTCTTGATGCTTTTCTGCTGGACGGGCTGGCAATCGGTCAAAGCCGACTCAAGCATCGGGAACGTCGCGGTTGGCTCACAACCCGGTGCCGTCGCGGTCGATCCGGTGACGAATAAAATCTATGTCGCTAATCGCACTAGCAACAATGTAACGGTGATTGACGGCACAAACAACTCGACGACAACCGTCGCCGCCGGCACACAGCCCATTGTCGTCGCGGTCAATCCGGTAACGAATAAGATCTATGTTGCTAATCAATTCAGCAACAATGTAACGGTGATTGACGGCACGAATAATACAACTGCGACAGTAACAGTTGGCACTAATCCCAGAGCCGCGGCAATCAATTCGGTGACCAATAAAATCTATGTGGCTAATCGCACTAGCAACAATCTAACGGTGATTGACGGCACGAGTAATACAACTACGACAGTAACAGTTGGCACAAATCCCAGAGCCGTGGCAATCAATCCGGTGACCAATAAAATCTATGTCGCTAATGAGAATAGCGACAATGTAACGGTGATTGACGGCACGAACAATTCAACCGCAACGGTGGCAACGGCACAATTCCCCGGAGCCATTGCAGTCAATCCGGTAACCAATAAAATCTATGTCGTTAATTCCTTCAGCAACAACGTAACAGTCATTGATGGTACGAGTAATTCAACCGCAACGGTGCCGGCTGGTATAATTCCCAACACTATTGCCGTTAATCCAGTCACGAATAAAATATATGTCGCTAATTTTGGCAATGAAGATATTCCCTCTTCCGGCACCGTAACGGTGATTGACGGCACAAACAATTCAACCGCAACGGTGGCAACGGCACAATTCCCCGGAGCCATTGCAGTCAATCCGATAACTAATAAAATTTACGTTGCTAGACAGAATGGCTCTTTCGTAACAGTGATTGACGGCACGAATAATACGACAGCAACGGTGACGGTTGGCTCTGACCCCAGGTCTTTAGCAGTTAATACGGTGACGAATAAAATCTACGTTGCTAATCAAATCAGCAACAACGTAACGGTGATTAGCGGTGATACTAATTCGACGACAAATGTCACGACCGGCTCAGGTCCCGCTGCCGTGGCGGTCAATCCGGTAACGAATAAAATCTATGTTGCCAATCAAGCAACTTTCCCTAATCCAGGCAATGTAACGGTGATTGACGGGGCGACCAATATGACGACAAGCGTCGCGGCTGGCGCAAATCCTAATAAAGTAGCCGTTAATCCGATAACCAATAAAATTTATGTTACCAATCGCAACAGCTCAGATGTAACGGTAATTGACGGGACGAACAACTCAACGACAACCGTCGCCGCTGGTTCAGGTCCCATTGATATTGCAGTCAATCCGGTGACCAATAAAATCTATGTCGTTAATTTAAGCGGCAACGTAACGGTAATTGACGGAATGAACAATTCGACAACCACCGTCGCGGTTGGCACAAATCCCCAAAACGTCGCGGTCAACCCGGCGACGAATAAAATCTATGTCGCTAATAACAGCAGCGACAACGTAACGGTGATTGACGGCAGCGACAACTCAGCAACAACCGTCGCAGTTGGCACAAGACCCGCTGGCATCGCGGCTAATCCTGCGACGAATAAGATCTATGTCGCTAATAACAGCAGCGACAACGTAACGGTGATTGATGGCGGCAACAACTCGACGACAAGCGTCACTGTTGGCTCAGGTCCTTCTGGTGTCGCGGTCAATTCAATAACGAATAAAATCTATGTTCCTAATAGCGGCACCAACGACGTAACGGTAATTGACGGGACGAACAACTCGACCACCACCGTTGCGGCTGGCATATTTCCCTTTAGAGTCGCGGTTAATCCAGCGACGAATAAAATCTATGTCACTAATCTCAACGGCGACAACGTAACGGTGATTGACGGGACGAACAATTCGACAACAACTGTCTCCGCTGGCACATTTCCCATTCCCGTCGCGGTCAATCCGATCACCAATAAAATCTATATTGCTAATCAATTCAGCGGCAACGTAACGGTGATTATGCCCGCGCCGACCAACGCGATTCCGCTTAATACGACCGTTACGCCCGTTGCCAACAACACGGTGAACACCGCAACGCCGACTTTCACGCTGACGGCGACCTCGACTTATTCGCCGAACGCGCCGCCGCCGCAAAACATCTATTTTCAAGTGGACACGCTGATCAATCCGTTTCTGCGTGCCGCCGAACAAAGCCGCACGGCGACGACTTTGACCGCTAATGCGACCACGCCGACCTTGCAGCCCGGCATCCACATTCTCTACTTCTTCGCCACCGACGGCTCAGACGCGACTTCCATCAATCCGGCGCGCCCGGTTGAAGAGAAATTTAGTGAAGGCATTGAAAATCTCGCGCCGGAATCCAGCGCGATTATCGGCGGCATCAACGCCTACTTGTTTCTATTTGCGCCGCCGACTCCGGCCCCGACACCAACGCCAACGCCAACACCAACACCAACACCAACACCAACACCGTCGCCGACGCCAACACCTCATCCGACGCCGGATCCGCATCCGACACCCCATCCGACGCCGACACCTCATTCAGGGCCGCAACGTAGTCCGCGGCCACGCCGCATCGCGTTGTCTGAGGGTGTAACCCTGGGTGGCAACGCAGTTGCCGCTTACAGGCTGGATTTTACGGGCGAGCTTTTTAGCGCGCCGGGAGAATTCAACCTTGAAGCTCTCAGCCCGTGGTTTGTTTGGAGGCTGAGTGAAATGTCGTTGCTGCGGCAAGGAAAGGCGGGGCAGGAGAAAGGGCTCTTCTGGGTACAACGCGATGAATGGCCCGGGGGAGTGCTTATCTGAACACGATGCTCTTTGGGCCCTGGCCAAAGCGGTTCACGACTTGTGCATCAGTTCCGACGCTGCCATACCCGCTGACAAACAATTCTTCGTGTCCACTGCTGGTGAAAACCGTGCAATTTGGATGGTTATAAGAATTCTCAGTTTCCAATTTCTCAAGAGGAAAAACCAATCGATGACCATGAAGAGTGTTCGGCAGTTGGCTTTACTCACCGCGGTGCTCGTTGTGCTCGGGGCTCTGTTGGTGTCCGTTGAACCGACAGCAGCCCAAACACCTCGCCAGACCCCTGCAACTTTAACGAGCGAAACGCCTGCCAGGATGGAGCCTACGAACGACGGCTTCGATTACATCAAACGCATCGTGATGATTCCGATGCGTGACGGAGTGAAACTGCACACCGTCATCCTGGTGCCAAAGATCGCTGCCAAAGTGGCTGGCCGCGCCGAGGGAGCACCGATCCTGCTAACGCGCACGCCATACAATGCCGACGGGCTCACCAGCCACGCCCAGAGTTCACACCTCGGATCAATCCTGAGCGGCTACGACAACGCAACCGATGTGATCGTCGAAGGCGGCTACATCCGCGTGATCCAGGACATCCGCGGCAAGTATGGCTCAGAGGGTGATTATGTGATGAATCGTCCGTTGCGCGGGCCGCAAAACCCCACGTTTGTCGATCACGCCACTGACACCTATGACACGATCGATTGGCTGGTAAAGAACGTCCCGGAAAGTAATGGCAAGGTTGGTATTCTCGGAATTTCCTACGACGGCTTTTTGCCTTTGATGGCGCTTGTTAATCCCCACCCGGCCCTCAAGGTGTCGGTGCCGATGAACCCGATGGTTGACGGATGGATTGGCGACGACTGGTTCCACAAGGGCGCGTTTCGTCAGCAGGGTATGAGTTATATCTACGACCAGCAAGCTACCTGCAAGAATGAGGTCAAGTGGTGGACGAGCCATTTCGACGATTACGACATGTTTCTGCAGGCGGGATCGGCCGGCGAACTCGGCCGGCGCCGCGGTCTCGAACAGGTGGGTTTCTGGCGGAAGCTCCTCGAGCATCCGAGCTACGACGCATTCTGGCGTGACCAGGCTGTGGACAAGATCCTAGCGGCGCAACCGCTGAAGGTGCCTGTTATGTTGGTGCACAGCCTCTGGGATCAAGAGGACATCTACGGCGACATCGCCGTTTACAAAGCAATCGAGCCCAAGGATACAAACAACGACAAAGTGTTCCTGGTAATGGGCCCCTGGTATCACGGGCAGATGATCAAGGACGGGAGCACACTGGGTGCGTTGAAATTCAATAGTGACACGGCGCTGACCTTCCGGCGCGAGATCCTTCGCCCGTTCCTCGATCAATTCCTCAAGGATGACGCGCCGAAAGCAGACATCCCGCCAGTAGTGGCATTTGAAACTGGTACGAACGCGTGGCGGCGTCTTCCTGCGTGGCCGGCCGGTTGCGCGAGCGGTTGCACGGTGAGACCGACGCCGCTGTATCTCGCGGCCGGTCTGAAACTAAGCTTCAAGACAGCGAAGTCTGTAGAACCCGGTTTCGCGGAATACCTTTCCGACCCCGCCAAGCCCGTGCCCTACCGCGCACGCCCGATCGACGGCGGAAGCTGGTCCCGGTGGTTGGTTGACGATCAGCGCGAGGCGTCAGGCCGCCCGGATGTCCTGGCCTTCGTCTCCGATGTCCTGACCGCTCCGGTGAAAATCAGCGGCGAGCCGATCGCCAACCTCATGGCCTCCACGAGCGGGACTGATTCTGATTGGGTAGTCAAGCTGATCGACGTTTATCCAGACCAGGTCGCAGGGGAACCCGGCATGGTGGTTACCAACTAATGGTCTCAGCTGACATCTTCCGTGGTCGCTATCGCGAAAGCCTGGAGACGCCCAAACCCCTCACCGCCGGCAAGCCGCTCCTCTATCGCTACGCTCTTCCGACGGCGAACCACGTTTTCCTGCCGGGCCACCGGCTCATGGTGCAGATCCAGTCGAGCTGGTTCCCGCTCTACGACCGCAACCCGCAGACCTTCGTCCCAAACATCTTCTGGGCCAAGCCAGGGGATTATCGCAAGGCCACACAGCGGATCTATCACGCGTCGGGCGATGATCTCAAACTCGCGAGCTTCATTGAACTCCCGCTAGTCACGACGCC
>JACCUI010000059.1 GCA_013811945.1 Pyrinomonadaceae bacterium
ACGATCAAAGACCTATTAATCGACCTCAAGACCTTGAAGGAAGAGCTGTCATTCACACAGAAGCTCGAACGTTCAAAGCCTCCACGCTCAAGCGCAGGACTCTCGACCAGACGCGCTGCGACCGAAGGGCCGACCACAATTCAAAACCGGGTAGTTGCTGCAACCGCCGATCCGTCGGCGCTAAAATCGGTACGCCACAACAGACGTTTAGTACCGGTTGCGGTGGTTGGCCTGGTGCTCGCAGGTTTAGCGATTGCCGGCGCGGTGCTCTGGCAGCGTAGAGGATCAACGCCTGCTATTTCCACTCCCGCAAGAACTGCGGAACGCACGGTGAGCTACTGGATAACCGTGCAGAAGTATCGCGATGGTAGAGCCTATCAGGATCCCTTCCGGCTCAGAGACGACATTAATTTTGAGAAGGATTATGAATTCGGTTGCACATTACCAGCGCACAGAGTGGTCGTCTTTATTTGATCAACGAAGGCCCTGCCGGAGCTGATCAAATTCCGACGTTCAACGTAATGTTCCCGTCTGAGACCGCCAACAACGGCTCGGCGCTCTTGAATGAAAATCAGCAGATTCAAATTCCTCAGCAAAGCTGGTTTCAATTCGATGAGCAGCAGGGCACGGAGAAGATATGGCTAGTCTGGGCCGCGAAGGACGTGTCCGAGCTTGAGGCAGTCAAAGGTTTTGCCAATCCCAAAGACCGCGGAGTCGTCAGCAGTCCCGGACTGAGGACGACAGTTAATGAATTTCTGAAAGCTCACTCAACGACAGCCACGTCGGTGGTTAGGGATGAGGAGACGAAAGATACCCTTGTCCGGGCAAATGGTGAGATATTGGTTCACGTCATCAAGCTGGAACACCATTAAGCAAGATCCTGATAGGCCAGTGAGTACCACGCGCTAGCGAACGGGCCGGCAGTGGGCGGCGTCTGAAATATTCCTTCCTTCCTGTGCCCGGCAGCTAGTAGAAATTCGACCTATGAATTCACGCCTTTTTTCCTGATTGCATGAGGGGATCGGGCTCTCCATTTCGGTATAAGAGTCGACCCAAAGAAAATGAAACCTTCCTCCCAAATGCCATCGCACTGGATCCGCAGCCTTTAGAGCAGGAGAGATACCGATTAGCAAAACTTTCACTCTCTTGTGCGTGATGTGCATTCTGTGCCTGAACGTGTCAGGGCAGATCGGACCGGAGCCGATGACGCTTGTTCCTGGCCGACCGGCCGAGCGCGACATAGCCGGCGGCGAATCACATACTTATCAGCTCGCGCTTACTGCGGGGCAGTTCGTCCGCTTCCGGTTGGAGCAGCGGGCGATTGACGTGGCCTTGACCCTGACCGCGCCGAACAGCAAACAACTGCTCGAGATGAATCTGACCCGGGCGGGCGAAGAGGAACCGCGTTCCGGGAAGTGGCTGCGGCGGGGAGCTACCGACTGAAGTGCAAGCGCTTCAGCCGGCATACGGTAAACGACATCTACGAAAGAATTTCTCGATGGCCTTAAGAGATTATGACCGAAATTCCGGTTTCATCAATTGGAGAATGCTATGGAGACGCTGAAATTTGTGACTTTGGCTTTGTGTCTCGTATTCGCGGGACAGGAGGTTCGTTCGCTTGAGCCAAACCATCCTGTCGAACGCGAGATTGCTAGCGGCGAGGCGCACGCTTATCAGATCACACTCGCTGAAGGACAATACCTTGCAGTTACAGTTGAGCAACGCGGCATCGATGTCGGAGTGCAGATGCTGGGGCCTGACGGCAATCTCATTGTGGAGTTTAACTTTGAAGCCAGGAAGCAGAGTCAGGAAAAGGTCGAGCAGGTGGCTGAAGTGACGGGTAGTTACCGTCTGAACGTGCAAGCGAAGGGGGAAAGAGATGCAGCGGGCTATGAGATCCGAGTGGCGGAATTACGCGCTGCAACGGAGAAAGACCGAGCGCTGCAGGGAGCGCGCAAGCTGTCGATAGAGTTTCTCAAGATGTATCGTGCCGGCAAGTATGATGAAGCTCGTCCGCTGGCTGAGCAGGTTTTGGAGATTCGTGAGAAGGCGCTTGGGTTAGAGCATCCTTGTCGCAACTTCTTTCAACAATCTTGCAGCGATCTGCATGGTCAAGGGCGACTTTGCCAAAGCCGAGGAGGTATCTCTGCGCGCGATCGTCATCTGGGAGAAAGCGTTAGGGCCCGAACACCCTGATATAGCAAACTCCCTCAACAATCTCAGCATTATCTACAGCGAAAAAGGTGATTACACCAAGGCCGAGCCGATGGTTCAACGCGCGGTGGCGATTAGGGAGAAGGCTCTTGGACCAGATCACCTCTCGGTCGCTCAGTCTCTGAGCAACCTCGCTGGCCTCTACACCGAAAAAGGCGATTATCAGAAGGCTGAGCCATTGCTTGAGCGATTCGCTGCGCCGGGCACTGCGTGATCCGAAGCGCGAGGACGCGAAAGAGATGGCCCGTGCGCTCGACGAAAAAGTGATGCGCCCCGTGCGCGCCTTGATGGGTGCGTCGAGCAGAGTGTTGCTTTCTCCTGACAGTACCCTCAATCTTGTGCCCTTTGCTGCCCTTCCGCGGATACACGCGGAAGACGCGGATATAAACAGCAACAAGCAAGCGGTTGGGGTCAGACCTTCTTCTGATCCGCGTTCATCCGCGTAGATCCGCGGCTCAATCCGACTCTCGAATAATTTCGTGTGAGTTCGTGGATCGCTCTTACTGCTTCTATTAACCCCGGAACTTTTCATCGTGTAGTGCGTGTTAGCTCCAGATCTGGAGCCACCATCCTGGAAGTCGCACTATGAGCAGGGCCACTCGACCGCTGTGGCGCGGGTGACGCATACAGCGCTCCTCAGACTGCGAAAGAAATGACTAAGTAAAGTTTACGATAAGGAGAACGTTATGACTCTGGGTAGAATCGTCAGCACAATTTTGTTTGCTAGTCTGGTCGCAATTTTTGCTACGAGAGCCCAGCCGGTGCTGGCTCAAGCGTCTGGTCCATCCTCTCAGAAGGAAACCAGGGACGACGAAACCAATCTTGACACGCAACTGTACCTGCTAATCGCGACCAACCAGGCCGTCGACGATACGAAACTACCTTCTTCCCTCGCGCCAGTAGTAGCCCAATTGCGCGCATCGCTACCGTTCAAGAATTATCGCCTGGCAGCCACGCTCATCAATCGAGTCAAAAACGACGGCCGGCTGTCGCTCCAGTGGGTAGGTGGGCCCCTTCTGCCTTCCGCAGCGGCAAGCGCAAATACCCCCAGCTTCAACGAGTTCAAGGTCAACACCGTGAGGCTCGCAGCCGATGCAAGTGGCCGGGATGTCGTCCGTATGGAGGGCTTCCGTTTTGGAGCCAGAATTCCCATTCAGACGGGAACCGCAGTCGCCTCAAACGGGCCTGCCGCGCCCATCATCCATTACGAGAACACCGGACTCAACACCGACATCAGTATGCGCGAAGGCGAGCCGGTGGTGGTAGGAACCTTAAATCTTGGTCCCTCGGGCGATGCAATCATCCTGGTGATGTCGGCCCGGCGCAGCTCCAAGCCTTAGGAAGTAACCGTCCTGTCCCCCAAAAGGACAAAGTCGGTAGCCGGGGGCGTTGCCCTGGGCAACGCCCCCGGCTATTAGCTTCATGCCTTTCAGGCATGTCAAACTCGCTATCGCTCGCGCTGATCATTCTGGAACTCCTCCAAATCTTTTTAGCCGAGCCGTTGGTAACGGAGCCGCAGAGATTCGCCGACCTTTGGTGTTTCGCTTTGCGGCTTTGTTTCTGCGGTGTCTCTCGGGTACTGCGCTTTACTCTGGCACGCAACGCGCTAGGAAATTTCGCCTGAAGGGCTCTAAACTAACTGGAAGGTGAAAAAAGACGCTTTGCTATTACTGATTGTTGATGATGAAGAGGCCTCGCGCTACGGCATGCGAAGGGCGCTCAGCACGTTTGGTTATAACGTTTCCGAGGCGAATTCGGCTGAGGCGGCCAGGGCGCTGGTTAAGCAGCAGGAGCCGGACCTGATGCTTCTGGACGTGAATCTTCCGGGCATGAGCGGGTTGGATTTTCTGCGCGAGCTAAAAAGCTCAAACGGGAACGGCCCGCTCGTAATCATTGTTACCGCCCATGGTTCGGAGCGAATGGCGGTGGAGGCAGTTAGATCGGGCGCACACGACTACTTATCAAAGCCGTTTGAAGTTGACGATCTGCGGTTGGTGATAAAGAACGCCGCTGAGACCCTTCAACTCAGACGAGAGAATCTTTCACTTCGCAGACGAATCGAGATCGAACGATCACAGCGCGGCGCCCTGCTTGGAAACTCTGAAGGAATGCAACGGGTGCGCTCGATGATTGAGAAGGTCGCCGAGACCGATGCTACTGTCCTGGTGCGAGGGGAATCCGGGACGGGCAAGGAACTCGTGGCCCGCGAGATTCATGAGCGAAATAGCGCCCGCTCCACTGAAGCCTTCGTAGCGGTTAACTGTGCGGCCCTGCCATCGGAACTGATTGAGTCGGAGCTCTTCGGTCACGAAAAGGGGGCATTTACGGGAGCGGCAACGCGGCGACAGGGCAAATTTGAGCAGGCCAACGGCGGCACGCTTTTTCTCGACGAGATTGGCGACATGAGCGCGAATGTTCAGGCGAAGCTGCTGCGCGCCCTGGAAGAACGACGTATCGAACGACTGGGAGGCAATGAATCCATTCCCGTCGATGTCCGAATTGTCAGTGCCACGCATCGTCCTTTAGAGCAGGAGATCGCGGCGGGTAATTTTCGCGCAGACCTCTTCTATCGTCTGCAGGTTGTGACCATTGAGATTCCCCCGCTCAGAGAACGGCGCGAAGACATTCCCTTGCTGGCTGAAACATTTGCCCGTGCCGCCGCGGAGCACTTTGAGCTGCCCGCGCGATCGATTGGCCAGGGCACATTGCGGCGCCTGGTTGAGTACAACTGGCCAGGCAACGTGCGGGAATTGAAGAATACAATGGACCGTGCAGTAATCATGGCAGAGGGCGATGAGTTAAGCCCACGGGATCTTCCTGGTGAAATGACCGCCGGCTCCCGGCCGATCGCCACTGATACTTCGGACGCCGACGAGGGAGGCTTGAAGGTCCCCTTCACTGCGGATTTTCGTGAGGACCGGCGCGAGTTTGAACGCCGATACATAAGTCGCTGCCTCGAACACACCCAGGGCAATGTGACTAAGGCCGCGGAGATTCTGGGCATGCATCGTCAATCTCTCCAGCACAAACTTCGGCAGCTGGGACTGGGCCGGCGCTATGTGGCAGTTGACGCTGATGCGCAGGACGATTCCGACGAATAAGAGATCGAGGGAAACTTAGCTGGTGACAACGACTTCAGAACCGGTGAGGGCTGTTTGAAACTCAAAAAAGCGCTTACGGTGATTTGCAGGTCGGGAAGGTGGACCCGTCCCCGCCTTAAGCTTGAAAGCCACTCAGCAAACTCCATCTCCTCATCTCCTCTTTTCAAGCTGTATCAGCCTCTCTTCAGCGGCTTGGACCGTCTAGGAATCTTCTAGCCACCAGCGGTCATGGGGATTGAGGTTCACCACGCGAGCGATATGACGAAGCTCCCTTGAAGTGAAAATGAATTGAGTTGTTATCTACGCGATTCTTTTTTTCCTCGTAAGAGCGGGGACAGGGTCCGCCTTCCTTACCTGCAAATCTACGGGGCTTAAGCCATCTCTTTGAATTGGGTCTGCGCTGCGATGGTAGTAGTAGTCGAAACTAAAGCTTGATATCTTGACGACCCATGATCCTGTCTCAGAGCACACAAGCGTTGGAATATGCTGCCAGGACAATCTCAAATGGAGGACTGATTGCTTTTCGCACCGACACGTTCTATGGCCTCGGCGCCGACCCTCTGAGTCGACTAGCCATCCGCAGAATCAGACAACTGAAGTGCAGGGAAGAAACCAAGCCGATTATACTGCTGGTTTCGGATTACGATAAGGTCGCGCATTTCATAAGGAAACCCTCCGAGCTCTTCCTATCGATAGCAAATCGTTATTGGCCTGGCCCGCTCACCCTAGTCAGCAACGCGCGTCCAGAATTACCCGAAGAGTTAACCGCGGGAAGCGGAACTATCGGTTTGCGGCTACCAGACGACGACGATGTGCGCTCTCTCGTGCGCGCCTGTGGTGGGGCGCTAACAGCAACCAGCGCTAACCTCTCTGGCGATTTACCGGCACGAACCGCTACAGATGTGGAGGCTTACTTCCCGAGTGGAATTGATTTGATTATCGACGACGGGGAAGTGACGGTGCTGCAGCCTTCGACTGTACTGGATTTGAGTGGGCCAGAGCCACGATTGATTCGCGAGGGTGCGATTTCACGGAAGGGGCTTCATGAGACTCTCAGGGAATTAGGGATGGCGCTAACATAGCTTGGGACAGCTTTATTTTCCATTCATGATCTAACATTTCTCTTTTGTCATTTCTATTCGAAGCCCGCGAAGCGCAGCGAAAGCATAAAGCCTGGGGCGTGAGCCCCAGGAACAAATGCAGATGAGTCTCAAGCCCGCCAAGCGGGCGGCAGCGGCAACCAAACAGATCATTGATGAAACATGCTCCTTGAATGTCCGCTCGGTGGCGTTGGAATAAGGATCCAGTGCGGTGGGCTAAGCGAGCTGGAGCGCCTGCGGTTAACCAGTCGCTCTGGGCCAAACGGATGCTGATGCTCACTGAAGTGCATGGGATGCTCTCTTTGTATTCCCTGTACGCGCATCAGTCCTTTACGAGGTGAACCACCAACCGGAGAGCCGGATGCGGGAGAAACCGAATGTCCGGTTCGGAGGGAGGGGGAGCGAAACCAATCGTCTCTCCCTACCCCTATATGGTGTCGCCGCGCTTCGCGGGCTTCCCATGGCAATGACGAATAAGAAATGAGATATGGAAAATAATGGAAAATGATTCCTACCTCCAACAACTCTCGTGGTCCTACTCAACCGTAAGGTTCCTGATAAACCCCCAGTCACCGCTGGCGTCGACCTGAATATTCTTTACATTCTTCTTGGCGATAACCATGTTCGCCTGGTACCACAGCGGATAAACGGGCACCTCGCGGCTGACGATCTCCTGAATCTTTGCATACAACACTCTTGCTTTCTCGCGGTCCAAGGTGTTGGCGGCTTCTTCCAGCAACGGATCGAGTTCCCGGTTGCTGTAACGACTGCGGTTTCTTGCAGCTCGTGTCTCGGTCGGTATCTCTGAGGAGGCGAAGAGATCCTTGTAGAAGATCGGGTCTTGATTGCCGCCCGTCCACTGGCCGTAAAAGATCTGGAAGTTTCCCCTGCGCAGCTCGTCGAAGAGCGTGTTGAGCTCAGCGGTCTCGATCTTTACCGGAATGCCGACGACCTTCAGATAATCGTAGATGACTCCAGCGTCATTCCTTTTTGCCACGCTGCTTCCGGAGATTTTAAAGACTACCGACTTGGAAAAACGCA
>JACCUI010000130.1 GCA_013811945.1 Pyrinomonadaceae bacterium
TCGAACCGAGCAAATCGATTCGCCGGTGGTTAATGCGGCGGCAGAGCGTGTTTGGGCACGTCTTTCCGCTGATAACGCGAGCGAGCTAAGAACGGAAACGGCAGTTGATCGAATTGAGAATTGCGCCGATTTTCAGTCGCTCATCCCCGCTTACTTAAATGATCATCTATCCGAAGCGCGCTCGCTGCTTCTGGTGGATCACACACACGAGTGCATTCCCTGCCGCAAGGCTATGAAGGAAGCACGTTCGCGAACCGTGGCCCCGCAGAAAGCTGCTACCGCATCGCGCCGCTACAGTCTGCAGCCGGTCGTATTGCGCTGGGGCATCGCCGCCGCACTAGTTATCGGTTTTGGACTGCTTGCGCTTCCTTTCATCCAGCGTTACGCGCCCTTCGGTGGGCCGCTGGAAGCGACCGTGGAAGCTGCTGAGGGTCAGGTTTATCAGATTGCCGACACCACCAGTACTCCCGTGATTGCCGGCCAGCGGTTGCAGAAAGGCGAGCGTGTTCGCACTGCCAAAGACGCCCACGCGATTGTTCGTCTGGGTGATGGCTCGGTGATCGAAATGAAGGATCGCTCGGAGCTTTCAGTTAGCAAGAATGCGCAGGGTACGACCATTCGTCTGAATCGCGGCAGCATCGTAATTGAAGCTGCCAAGCAACGCGGCGAACGCTTGTTCGTCGACACAGGCGATTCGCTGGTTTCAGTCACGGGCACGATCTTCTCAGTCAACAGTGGTACCAAGGGTTCGCGTGTATCGGTGATTGAAGGCGAAGTGCATGTGGACCATAAGGGCAGCGAACGCATCCTGCGGCCCGGCGAGCAAGCAACTTCAAATGCGAGCATCGAGAGCATTCCCGTGAAGGACGAGGTAGCGTGGAGCCGTAAGGCGGCCAACTACGCTCAAACCCTGGCCGGCCTTAGCGTCCTGCGAAAAGAGCTCAACAAGGTTCAGCAGCCTGGTGTTCGTAACTCCACTCATCTGCTGGATTTGATGCCCGAGAACACGGTTGTCTACGCGGCCCTTCCCACCTTAACTTCGACGATCGCGGAGTCGCACCGCATCATGCAGGAACGCATCAATCAGAATGAGGCGCTGCGTCAGTGGTGGGATCGGAAGCAATCCGATCACAAGGGCCCCGGAATGGATCAGGTGATTGGAACCATCCGTGAGTTCGCTGAGTATCTTGGGGATGAAATCGCGGTCTCTGTCTCCACTAACGAGAAAGGCGAGCCGACGTCTCCTTTGGTACTGGCTGAGCTCAAGAATGCTGCCAACTTCCGGCAGTTTCTCGAGCAGCAGATTGCCAAGTACGCAGGTAACACCCAGGGAAGACCTACGATTCTGTTTGTCGATAACCCACTGACGGCTGTCGCTGCGACGCCCGAGGCGGGGAAAAGGAACAACGAACTGTACGTTTGGATTCAAAACGATCTGTTCGCAGCTAGTCCGAGAATAGCGCAGTTGCAGGATCTCGCGACGGTGGTACAAAAGGGCGGCAAGAGCAGCTTTATCACGACCGCCTTCTACAACCGCATTGCCGGCATCTACCTGGACGGAGCAGGTCTGGTTGTGGCTGCGAATCTTGAGAAGGTCATTGAGAACGCTAAGGGAGAGCTGACGAAAGGCAAAGATGCCGCGCAACGCGAAGGCGCGCTAAAGCAGCTCGGAATTCTTAACCTCAAATACTTCGCCCTCGATCAGAAAGACAGCCAGGGCAAGACCCACACCCGGGCCGTGCTTTCGTTTAACGAAGCACAGCGGGGCCTCCCTTCGTGGCTGGCCGCGCCTGAGCCTATGGGTTCGCTCGAATACATCTCCCCGGATGCGAACGTCGTTGCAGGTTTCGTAGTCAAGAACCCCACATCACTCGTAGACGATTTGCTGGGCGTGGTGGAAACGGTTTCACCTGATCTTAGGAAACACCTAGACAAGCTTCAGGCCGAGCGGGGCCTGGATATTCGCAAAGACTTCGCCGCGCCGCTTGGTGGGGAGTTCGCTTTCGCAATCGACGGACCCATTCTTCCGACCCCGTCGTGGAAGATGGTGTTTGAAGTAAACAATCCTCAGCATCTGCATCAGACGCTCGAACGTATCGTGGCCGAGGTCAACAAGGAGGCGACAAGGTTTAGTAAGACCGGTTTGACCTGGGAGCGGGCCGATATCAGTGGCCGCACTTATTACACGCTACGGTCTGCTGACTTCCGAGTCGAAGTTAATTTCACTTACGTGAACGGCTACATGATCGTCGGTCCCAGCCGAGCGCTGGTCGAGAGATCGGTGAGGTCGCAGGAAGCAGGCTACACGCTGCTGCGTTCGATGCGCTTCATCGCCGGATTACCAGCAGATGGTAATGCAAACTTCTCGGCACTCTTCTATCACAACCTGGCGCCCCTGGTGCAGCCCTTCGCGGAACGAATTGCCAGCTCCGCGAACAGTTTGCCTAAGGAACAACAGCAAGCTATCAAAGCAATGGCGGCGGACATGCCGCCCACCCTGGCTTACGCTTATGCGGAAGGGGACAGCATCACCTTTGCTGCGAATACTGAAGGTGGACCATTCGGGTTGAGTCCGGCGACGCTGTTGGGAATGCCAAACGCCCTCGAGATTCAACACATCCTTCAGAAAGGCATGGGCAAAAAATAGGAAATGGGTCTTTGGCCTTTGGTCTTTGTACTTTGAGCTTTGTACTTCGTGCTTTCTGCTGCGTACCTGAACGTGGACCAGACGAAACCACAAACAAAGTACAAACACCAAGTACAAAGCACCAAGGCCCAAGACCGAAGACCGAAGACCAAAACAAAATGAAACTCATCTCCATCTCCCTCGGCTCGTGGCTGCTTGGCCTGTCAGCGATCCTGCTGACGTTCTACGTTATAGAAGGTGCGAACCTCAGCGCCGCAGACATCAAGGGCGTCACTGTCATGTCCCTGATCACTGCGGCGCTGCTTTTTTCCCTGGCCTACGCTCCTTCGCTATTCTGGTTGCGCAAACGCCTCGGCGGTTGCCGGCCCGCTGCGGTCTTTCCGCTCGCCTCTGCGCTCGTACTGAATCTTCCGGTGTTCCTCGTCGGAATCCTTGCGATAGGCAGAACTTTAGCGCCCACAGAAGCGTTTGCCTTTATCGGCGCATTTGTCCTTATGGGCACTGCATTCGGCCTGGGTTTCGTTTGGAATTATCAGGACAGAACGATATAACGTACGCATGGCAACAGCCACAAAGCTTCCAGAACCAAAAAGCCTTCCGGACCCTTCGAATTTCGCTCCCGTAATTGATCTCAATGAACTAAGTGTTGAGTTCGGTGGTCGTCCAATTCTGAAAGGTCTGAGCGGAGAATTACGCGGCCGGGCCATCGGACTCCTTGGTCCCAACGGCGCCGGCAAGACCACCTTGATTCATACGCTTCTGGGTTTTCACCCACCTTCATCCGGCACCGCGCATATCTTTGGTAAAGATATTCTTACCGACGCCAAACAGATCCGAGCACTTATTGGTTATATGCCGGAGCGCGATTCTTTCATCGCGAAAATGAACGCCGTACACCTGGTGCGTTTAATGGCGGAGTTATCAGGCTTGCCACCCGAAGCCGCGCTGGAACGCGCTCATGAGGCGCTGTTTTATGTTGGGCTGGGTGAAGCGCGTTACCGCGGGCTGGAGACTTACTCGCTGGGCATGAAACAACTGGCCAAACTGGCCCAGGCAATTGTCCATGGCCCGAAGCTGATCTTTTTGGACGAGCCTACCAACGGTCTTGATCCGCCGGCACGGGCTCGAATGATCAGGTTGATTCGAGAGATTCGCGACAGCGGACAGGCCAATATTGTTTTGTCCTCGCATTTGCTTAGGGATGTTGAGGAGTGTTGCGAAGAGATCTTGATCCTCAAGGATGGACTCATCGCCGTTTATTGCAATCTGGAAGAAGAACGCAAAGCGAACCGGAAATTTCTGGTACTGGAAACGCGTGGAGACCAGAACAAATTCGCAGCAGCTGTCGCCAACCTGGGTTGCGAGTACGCCCTGACGGGCGACCATCGAGTGAAAATTGTGTTGCCGGATGGAATCGAGGTTCGCGATCTGTATCGGATTGCCGCCGACCAAGAGATGCAAATCAGACGTTTAAGTTACAAGCGAGATTCCCTCGAAGACATCTTCCTGAAAGCTATGGAGAACGGTCATGGCAGTCTATGAACACACTTATAGGAATTATTCCGGGCCACCGACTTCCGAATGGAGCCGGTTCCTGATAATTCCGCGCCATGCTTTTCGCGACGTGTTCAAGTCGAAACTCTTCACGGCTTTCTTTGCGATCTGCTTTATTCCCCTCCTGGTCGAAGCAGTCTTGATCTATCTCCATCACAATGTGAACGCTCTGGCCATCTTGAGAGTTAATGTCCGGGAGCTGATTCCAATAGACGCCTATTTCTTCCAGACGTTTGTAAATCTGCAGAGCGGTTTTGCGTTCTTCGTCGCTTTGCTGGTAGGGCCGCCCCTGGTCTCGCGCGATTTGCGAAACAACGCGTTGCCCCTCTACTTGTGCCGGCCGTTTTCACGTCCGGAATATGTGGCGGGAAAGATGTCTGTGTTGTTGATTCTCCTGTCAGCGATGACCTGGATGCCGCAGTTGTTGCTTTTTCTTTTCCAGTCTTATCTTGAGGGTGCGCGATGGTTCGTCGACAATCTCTGGATCGCCAGCGCAATTTTCATTGGCAGTATGGTTTGGATATTGCTTCTGGCACTGCTATCGCAGGCCATCTCGGCCCTCGTCAAGTGGCGGGTAATTGCCAGCGGTGCCATCCTGGGCCTGTTCTTTATCCCTTCCGTATTTGGCGAAGTGGTTAACGTCATATTTCGCACGCGGTGGGGAAATATTATCAGTCTGGGCGCGCTCATGAAGAATATTTCCGCCGGACTCTTCGGCACCTTCGAACGAACCACGACCTTTGTTACTGACTTTGATGGTGACGTCCTGAACCGGGTCGTGCTAACTGAGCCGCCGCTCTGGGCTTCGTGGACGGCGCTCTTTGTAGTTTGTGCCATCTGTCTAGCGATATTGTCGGCAAAGGTGAAGGCGTACGAGGTGGTCAAATGATGAATTTCGAATTTCGAATTTCGGATTCTGTGTAACGCAAGTTGTAACAGAATTCCTTGAACGGCGATGAGCGATTCAGAAGCAAAAATCAAGACTGAGTCCGACAAAATTCGAAATTCGAAATTCGAAATTCGAAATTCTGAGATTATCTTCGACGATGTCTCTAAATTTTATGGAGAGATTCTGGGAGTCAACCGGGTCAATCTGCAAATTGGTCCCGGTATCACGAGTCTCGTTGGGCCAAATGGGGCCGGCAAATCCACGCTGATGAATCTGATGACGGGGTTGCTGCGTCCGACTCGCGGGAGTGTCTCGCTTCTCGGGATACCCACTGACAAACCAGAAGCACTTTTCCGTAAAGTTGGGTATTGCACGCAGTTTGATTCCTTCCCACGCGGGTTGACGGGCCGCGAGTTCATTAAATCATTTCTCCTGGTTCACGGTTTCGACAGCCAGAAGGCGGACGCCTTAACGGTAACTGCGCTCGAGCGGTTGAATCTGCTCGATGCGGCGGATCGGAAAGTGGCAGCTTATAGCAAAGGCATGCGCCAACGAATCAGACTGGCCCAGGCAATTGCACATCAGCCGGCGGTCCTAATTCTTGACGAACCGTTGAACGGCCTGGACCCGATGGTGCGGGCGGAGACAATCGCCCTCTTTCGAAAGCTGGCTGCTGACGGTTTGCATCTGATCATCTCCAGTCATATTCTCCACGAAGTTGACATGATGTCTGACCGCGTTGTGCTCGTTAACAACGGCTACGTCGTTGCGGAGGGAAACATTCACGGCGTTCGCGATGAGATGGAAGAGCAACCGATGCAGATTTTGATTCGTTGCGACAAGCCCGCGAAGCTGGCCGCGCATGTTTTCGACGAGGATAGTGTGGTCGAAGCGAGGTTGCACCAGGACCGGCTGGGTCTATTTGTTCGTACACGCGATGCGGACAGCTTCTATCTGTTATTGAATCGTGTGGTTGCCGAGGGCGAGATCAATATCGAGTCGATTGCGCCCGCCGATGACGACCTGAACGCCGTGTATGGTTACTTGATCGGCGCCGAAGGCGGAGGTTCTTAAGTTCAGAGTTCAACATTGGGTTGCCGGTTTTTCACGCGAGCGATAGCGAGTTTGAACATGCCTGAAAGGCATGAACTTAATAGCCGGGGGCAACGCCCCCGGAAAAGCGAGGAGTGAGTCACGACCCTGAAAGGGTCGCACTCGTCGAAATTCGCACCGCTGTATATTTATTTGACACGGTTCGACCCTTTCAGGGTCGGGAGATCTTTGCGGCTTTCCGGGGGCGTTGCCCCCGGCTATTGACTGCGTCCCTTTCAGGGACAAAGAAGAGAAGGCGCTCACAAGGACGAATCGGGTATGAGTTCAAACATTAATGTCTCTGAAATTGACAAGGCCGACAAGCAGCCACTGCCCTGGTCGTTATGGCTGCGCCAGATTCGCGCCATCTTCCGTCTCGAAATCGAGAAGAACTTTCTTGGCAGGCGTTCAATTCTGCTGTATCTGCTCGCACTGCTGCCGATTCTGCCGCTGGCTCTCCTCGCTCCGTTTACGCCCCCGGGCCGGGAGTGGCAGGACTTCACTCAATACAGCATGATCTTTGCCGTTTATTACGGCGGACTAATTCTGCGGACAGTCGTTTTCTTCGGCTGTGCGTGGATCTTTATGAATCTGTTTCGCGGCGACATTGTTGACCGCAGTTTGCACTTCTATTTTCTAAGCCCGGTGCGACGTGAAGTTTTGGTGGTGGGGAAGTATTCGTCTGGCCTGGTCACCTCGATCATTCTCTTCACTGGGACAACTGTGATTTGCATGCTGCTGCTTTACGTTCCCCACTTTCCCTCCGAGAGCGCGCGATTCTTTTTTGACGGCCAGGGTTTGGGGCAACTGCTCACCTACGCCGGCATCACCATCCTCGCGTGCATCGGTTATGGCGCGTTCTTCCTGGTTGTCGGTCTGTTTTTCCGCAACCCAATTATTCCCGCCCTCGTGCTCTATGGTTGGGAATGGCTCAACTTCCTCCTTCCGCCGCTGCTCAAGAAGATCAGCGTCATTCACTATCTCCATTCGCTCACACCTATTCCCGTTTCCGAAGGACCCTTTGCGGTCGTGGCCGAACCCACGCCTGCGTGGATCGCCGTGCCCAGCCTAGTTGTTGTGACCGTCCTCGTCTTGATTGCCGCCAGCTACCGCATCCGCCACATGGAGATTCGCTACGGCAGCGACTGAGAAGATGGTGACGAGGACTCTTCCTCATTAACGGCCAGTTCTTCGGCAACAGGCCGACGGGGCGCCTGCCCTCGCTTTATCTCCCGTCGTCGTCATCATCGCCATCACTGTCATCCCGCCCCAGTCTCTTTCGCGTTGCCACTTGAAGATCGTTGCCTCCGAGACCACCAGGGCGATCCGAGTAGAAGTAGAGAGTCGTCCCTTTAAACGAGAGGGCCGGGGCCCCATCGTTGAAAGCGCCGTTTACTGTTGACCCCAGGTTCACCGGCGTGGACCACGGCTCGCTTGTGCTCTCTCTCTTCGCCGCCCAGAGGTCGAGCAGACCCTGTCCAAGGGCGCGATTGGATGTAATGAATATTTCCAATCCGTCGCGACGGATGGCGGTACGGGTATCACGCACGGGGCTGCTGAGTTCCGGGACCAGGCAGACGCAGCCGAATGTCTCGTCGTCCTGAAGCGTGCTCATATAAATGTCGAAGTCGCCCAGCTTCGGCCCATTGCAGTCGCCAGCGCCCCACGGCCTGTTGCTCGTGAAGTAAAGGACAGTGGATCCTGTTTCCTCATCTTCGAAATAGGTTGGACCCTCTTCATCGGCCGCTGTGTTGATGGCGGGGCCGAGATTTACTGGCGGTCCCCAGCCGAAATCGTCACGTCTGTTATGGCGCCGAGAAACCCATATGTCATTGCCGCCATTACCTCCGGGGCGGTTGCTTGCGAAAAAGAGTAAGCGCCCGTCGGGCGAGAGCGTGGGAGCATTCTCTGTGCTGCTGGAGTTGACTACTGGCCCAAGGTTTTGCGGTGGCCCCCAAAGATCTTTGACACTGGCGCGCTGGCAGACCCAGATGTCTAGACCACCGACTCCGGGCGTGCGGTTTGAAACAAAGAAAAGACTTAGTCCTTTCCTGGAGAGGGCCGGGTGTTGATCCATTACCGACGAGTTGACACTCGAGCCAGTGGTGTCGATGTTGACTGGCGCACTCCAGTCAGAAAACGCGCGTGGTCTGTCGGGATCACTTGTCGTCGAAGACTGAGCGGCTCGCGAAAACGAGCCAGGCGCTAGAAGCAAGCCCGCAAGCAAAGTTACCAACAGAGCAAGAATGAAAACGCTTCTCTTGAACATCTTCGTCTCCTTTCTGAGTAACGCGCCGCAAAACGGTCGGCAGCGCGGAAGTTTGTGAATGATCGAGCGCCGCGGTTGACTTCTGTTCTTGTCATCTCGGCGCTCGGTTGTGGCCTAACTCGAAATCGGTTCCCCAATCGAGTGGCAGTCGGGAGATTGTTCCAGAGGCTACGGGGCGCAGGGGAATCCCGGTGGGCAACTCAGTTGCCTACCAGTGAATAAGTCCTCATTAACCTGGAGCTGGTTGTCGAGGGGCGTCACGTGATTGAACGGGTCCACAAGGGGGTTGTCATAGTCGAGCCCAGTGGACAAGGTCGCCTCGTCCGCCGTAATTCTGAAACGAGAATCGCGTACGTATTTGTTAGTGTTGATGAGACCAGGGTTTCTAGTCACCACGCCATTGAGCATGAAGCCGGCGAAGATCCCTGCTCGGCCATTGCCGCTGAGATCGTTGTCATGGAACCGTCCGGTAAAAGTGGCCGTGAAGGCACGAGGATTGGACCTCGTGGCAAACGCACCTTCTACGGTAAGCCCATATTCGCCGTTGCTCGTGAACGAGTTGTCACGAATCACTGCCGTGATGTTGGCCGTCATGGGTTGATTGTCTGTCGTATCGTAGAAGAGATTGCCTGACACATAACTTTGAAAGCGAAATCCAAAGGTGGCATTGCGGCTGAAGTCATTTTCAATGAGTTTAATCTTGAGCTTATCTGGAACTTGATCCGGATGGAGTGCAGGATCGTAGATCTTTTGAAGCGGACTGAGGTTGGGGTCGGTCGCTAAGACTTTAACCGGCGCAACGCCCAGCGCTAAGCTCCCCTGATTGTTCCGCGTGACCCGATTATGTTTCAACACGACCGTTGCCGGGTGGATGTCGCTGCCGGCTCCCACGATGAACGCGTCGTTGCTGCCATAAACGAATTGTCCTAGGATCTTACCGGATGACAAACGAGTGAAGGTCGAGATCAGCGTCCCTCGAGAGACATTGTGAGCAATTAAGAACTCGTCGACCCGATCGACAAAAACGGCAAGGCCACTGGTCCTCACGTCGACGGCACGCCCATCGAAAACGAATCCCTCGATCGACACATCCGTCAACCTCAAATCCGACCTGTCTCTGGTGGGGCCAACGATGAACAGGCTCTGGCCGGACTGGAGGGGATTGAGCGGTGTGATCAATGTTTCGGTACCGGCTTCGATGCACGGAGCCGGTAGAGCCGGCGCGCCTGGACCGCAGTCTTGCGGCAAGCCTGCTTCATCCTCGATAAGCTGGGTGCTCCCGCGTAGCGAAAGCTTCGAGATATTGAGATAGATGGGGAACGCCTCGTTGTAGACCCCAGCAGCGACGTGAACGTTGATCTTCGAATGCGGCTTTCTCTGCCGGATCTCACGAGCTTGTGCGATGGCCTCAGTGATCGTTCGGTACGGAGCAGCAGCGGTCCCGTCGCCACCAGAATTGGTACCGGCATCGACAAAGATACTATCGCCCCGTGCCTGGCCTCCGAAGGCGGTAAGTAGAAGCGTGAACGCAGTTAAAGTCATCATCATTTTCAGAGCGCCAATTGAGGCAATCAGAGAACTTTTGAATCTGTGCATGGAAAATCTCCTCTTCTAATTTCGGGCAGGCGGTTCGGCTCATCTGCGAAGCGAATCTTGGTTACTTTGCGATCTCCTACGTACTAACGCGCCAAACTTCTCCCAGGCCTCTAAGCACCTTGAGTTTTTGTGCAAACGGTTTCCACTCCTGTACGGAGGCATGCGTTCAAAAAGAAATGAGCGCTTATTGGTGAAATCGAAGACTTTTTTCCGGATGGTTAGAGGTTTCCACTCCAAGCGGCGCGTTCCTATATAAGGCTCCCGCCCCCAACAGGCGCTCAAGGTGTGGCCGCTGAGCCTTGTGAGAATCGGGTGCGATCCTTTTTGCCGGTTGGTGCAAATGATATCATCCTGGCCTCGCGATCATTCTCCCGGCCCAAATGGGCTAAGGCATCATGATTCCGGCGCCACACGAAGTCACGCAACTGCTCGTTGCCTGGGGCAACGGGGACCAATCGGCCCTCGATAAGCTGATGCCCCTGGTTTACGACGAACTGCACGGGCTGGCCCATCGTTACATGGCTCACGAACGGCCGGAGCACACGTTGCAAACCTCAGCGCTGGTTAATGAGGCTTACGTCCGGCTAGTCGATCAGAGAAACGTGCATTGGCAGAACCGGGCTCAGTTCTTCGGTATCGCTGCTACGTTGATGCGCCGAATCCTGGTTGGTTACGCCCGCCGTCGCAAACGGGTCAAGCGCGGCGCCGGCGCCTTTCAAATTTCTCTGGACGAGGCGGCCATCCTCTCTCAAGAGCGCGCAGCGGACATGGTGGCCCTTGATGATGCGCTCGATAACTTAGCCGCTGTTGACAAGCGTAAGAGCCAGGTTGTCGAGCTACGTTTCTTTGGTGGACTCAGCATTGATGAGACAGCCGAAGTCTTAAAGGTCTCTCCCGGCACGATCATGAAGGATTGGACTCTGGCGAAAGCTTGGCTGTTAAGAGAAGTGATAGGTGAGACAGCGGCTGGAATCAGCAGGCCTAGATAGCTGGTGTAGTGTCGCTGATTGACTTTAGCGTGAGTTCTATTCGTGTCGTTTCGTGGGATTTCGTGGATCGTCCTTGCGTGCGGAATACGATCCACTAAATCACACGAAAAATCGCGAAACTCAGGGCTCTTCACCAATGAGGCACGTGAGCATGGTTTCTTACTGTAAACATAATTTCGAGACAACTACCGTAGTGAACTCCGAACTCTTCTTATGAATCCTGAACGCTGGCAACAGGTTGATCAGCTCTTTCATTCCGCGCTGGAAAGGAGCGGCGGCGAACGCGCCGCCTTTTTAGCCCAAGCCTGTATCGAGGACGAGCGGCTGCGCCAGGAGGTTGAATCACTCCTCTCATTTCACGATCTCGCAACAAGCTTTATTGAGAAGCCCGCCGGCGACGCCGCTGCTGAGTTGTTGTTGGAGCGTCACGCCCGTTTAACACCAGGAACGATGGTCAATCGCTACAAAATTCTTGACCTGCTCGGCAAGGGAGGAATGGGAGTAGTCTATCTCGCGGAAGACACCGAGCTACACCGGCGTATTGCACTCAAGGTTCTTCCTGCGGGTTTCACCAGAGATTCAGACCGAGTTCGTCGCTTTGTGCAAGAGGCTCATGCGGCGTCGGCACTCAATCATCCAAACATTGTTACCATTCACGAGATCGGGCGACTGGATGACGTGCATTTTATCGTCACAGAGTTCATCGAGGGACAAACTCTGCGGGAGCAGTTCCGCGCCGGCATGCGGCTAGCTGAAGCCCTCGAGGTAGCGATTCAGGTTGCCGCAGCCCTTGATGCTGCCCACGCTGCCGGAATAGTCCATCGCGACATCAAACCTGAAAACATCATGCTTCGAAGTGATGGCTACGTAAAGGTTTTGGATTTTGGTCTCGCCAAGCTCGTTGAGAACCAGATGTCGTCGCAGAATCTCGAAACTGGAAAGGAACCGGTTGGAACCAATCCGGGGATGGTAATGGGCACTGTCAATTACATGTCGCCGGAACAGGCGCGAGGTTTGGACGTAGACGCGCGCACTGATCTCTGGAGTCTGGGCGTTGTGCTGTATGAGATGGTTACGGGCCGTGTGCCCTTTGGGGGTGAGACGACCAGTCATGTGGTCGTGTCGATTTTGGAAAATGACCCGGCGCCGCTGGCACTTCGTAGTGACTTGCCTCCTGAACTTGAACAAATTATTACCCAGGCTCTGCGCAAGGATAAGACCGAGCGATACCGAACGGCCAGCGATTTGGGGATTGTTTTGAGGAGCTTGAAGCAAGACTTAGAAGCTGACGCTAGATTACAGAGTCCTTTCCGCCCGGATCGCAGGGGACGGGTCGCTGCTACCCAGAGTGATGGGCCGGCGGCAGCCGAAACTTTCCATCGATCCACTGCAAACACCGCTGATGCCACCGTGGGACAATCGACATCAAGCGCTGAATATCTGGTCGGCGAAATTAAACACCACAAGCGCGGCGCTGGACTCGCTGCGACGGCTATGGTCTTGGTGCTCGCCACTTTGGCCTATCTCTTTCTGTTGAAGGGCGAGGATTTCACCAAAGGTGGCGAGGCGATAGATTCGGTAGCAGTGATGCCATTCGTTAATGTGAATGCGGATCACAGCATAGAATACCTCTCCGAGGGGATCACTGATAGCATCATTAACAGCCTCTCACCTCTGTCCAATCTGAGAGTGATGTCGCTCAGCTCGGTCCTACGCTACAAAGGACAACAGGTAGACCCGCAGGTGGTAGGGCGCGAGCTGAATGTCCGAGCAGTCCTGATCGGCAGGCTCACACAGCAGGGAGAAGCTCTTTCGATTAGCACTGAACTAGTTGACGTGCGAGACAACAGCCGTCTCTGGGGTCAGCAGTACGATCGCAAGCTGGCAGACATCCTGTCGTTGCAGGGAGAGATCTCAGAGAGGATATCCGAGAAGCTGCGGCGACGGCTCTCTGGCCAGGAGAAGCAGCAAATCGCAAAGCGTTACACCGAGAACACCGAAGCATATTTGCTCTATCAACAAGGCCGCGAACATTTCCGCAGGCGAACACGAGCCGCAATCGAGGAAAGCATCAAGTACTTAGAGGAGGCGATTAGAAAAGACCTGGCCTACGCACTGGCTCGTGTTCAGTTGGCGTACGCCTACGGCGATCCCTCCTCCCCTTTGCCATTTAAAGAGCGCCGTCAAAAAATCGAGTCGCTATTGCTCAAAGCACTAGAACTCGATAACGACCTCGCCGAAGCTCACGCTCTGCTGGGTGGTATCAGGCAGGATGAAGGTGATTGGCTGGCTGCCGAGCGAGAATTCAAACGCGCCTTAGACCTTGATCCAAACTCTTTCATGGCTCACGGTTTTTACGCCAGTTATCTACAATGGATGGAACGGCATGATGAAGCCATCGCAGAGTGGAAACGGGCGCAAGAGCTCGAACCGCTCGCGGTAAGAGCGCATGCGGATGTGGGATACGCCCTATACTTCGCCCGCCGGTACGACGAGGCGATCGAACAATTTAAGAAGACAATTGACATGGATCCCAAGTTTGCCCCGGCGCACGCGCGCCTCGGGGCTACTTATGTGCAAAAGAAGATGTATGAAGAGGCCATCCTGGAGTTGGAGAAGGCACGGGTATTAGATAACTCTCCAGAGAGACCAGGGAGATTTGCCTGGCCAGCCTATGCTTATGCCGTATCGGGCCAGCGAAACAAAGCGCAACGGATGCTCGCCGAGTTAAAGGAACTGGCCAAGCAACATAGTATTCCGCCTATTAACTTTGCCATCATCTATACGGGTCTAGCCGAGAAGGATCAAGCCTTTGCCTGGCTGGAAAAGGTTTATCAGGAAGGCAATGGTCGCCAATTAGGTGAAGTCAGAGTGAATCCAATGTTCGACAGCCTTCGTTCAGACCCGAGGTTCGCAAGTCTGCTGCGCCGCGTTAACCTCACGCCGTGAAGCTGAGACCACAGGCGCGCTTCCCTTCACTTTAAAATGAGAGGTCAATGATCGCCAGAACAGCAGTTCCATTAGTTTCGGTCCTTGCATATTGCCTCTTGTGTGCCTTTCCCTTGCAGGCCCGAGCGCAAGCGCCGACTGGAACCATTGTCGGCGTCGTGACCGATCCCACTGGCGTGCCCGTGGCTAGTGTACTCGTTACTATCACCAATCGCGACAGCCGGCTGACACGCCGTCTCAACACATCTGACGAAGGCGACTACAGCGCGGCGGCCCTGCCGCCGGGGGTCTACCGCGTGACGGCGGAGGCAACTGGATTTCCTCTGCTGGAAAGTACAGTAACGGTCCAGGTTGGTACGACCACCACTGTCAATCTCATCCTCCAGATCGGTAAGGTTCGCGAAACTGTGACGGTGGATGACGCCGCTCCGCTGCTCCACTACGATCAGCATCAAGTGAGCGGCGTGGTGAGCCGGGCGCAAATCGAAAATTTGCCACTCAACGGAAGAGATTTTTTGGAGCTTGCCAAGCTAGAGCCTGGAGTGACCAACCCTGTCCGGGGGACGAACAATCGCGTGTCTGTGCCGACACTTGGTTCGGGCACGCAAACCAATCCGCGCATTGGTTACACGCGCGTCACCGTGGACGGCGCTGACATTAACTTCGTTGACTCAATCGGCGCGGCCTTGCAGGTATCCCAGGAGGCCGTGCAGGAGTTTCAGATTTCGACCGTCAACTTCGATCTCTCGACGGGGGTGACGAGCAACGCCGCGATCAATATCGTCACACGTTCCGGCGGCAACGACTTTCACGGCAGCCTCTTCTACTTTTGCCGAGACCACAACCTGGCCGCCTATCCCGGCCTACAGCGCGATCAAAACAACCCGCACCCGTTCTTCCAAAGACAACAGTTCGGTTATCGGCTCGGCGGCCCAATCAGGAAGGATCGCGCTTTCTTTTTCACAAGCTACGAACGGAATGACCAGCGCGGCGTTCTCTCGATTCAACCGCGCACTCCAGAATTCGCCCCGCTCGGGGGCATCTTCTCCAGCCCCTTTCTAGGAAATCAGTTCAACTTGCGCTTTGACGCGGCCTTCAGCCAAAAACACAACGCCTTCGTCCGCTACACGCACGACGGAAACAGCGTGTTCGGCCTTTCCGACGGCCGCAATAACTCGCTGCCCTCGGGCTGGTCACGTCTAAAGAACTGGGTGGATCAGAGTATGGCCGGGCTGACGAGCGTCGTGGCTCCCAGCATGGTCAACGACCTGCGCTTTTCCTACTTCTTCATCAGCTCGCCGGAAACACCAGCCAGCGCCGCAGACTGTCCCACTTGCTTAGGTGTAGGCGCCCCGCGCATCAACATTGCGGATGTCGGGCTGATGTTCGGCAACGCGCGCAGGCTTTCTTTCGTCGCGCGACGCTATCAGTTAACTGAGAGCCTGGCGTGGCAGAAGGATCAGCACCGCTTCCGCTTCGGCTTCGATTGGGAACACGCAACAACCTCCGCCCAAAGAGTGGAGCAAGAGCCGGCCATGATTGAGCTATATTCCCCGCGGCAGGTTCGGAATTTCAATACAATCGTGCCGCCCGCAGCGCGCATCGCTCTACCCTCGTCGTTCCTCAGGCTGGAGGACATTCTTCAGCTCCCACTGCGGAGCTTTCAAACTAGCGTCGGTCCTAGCGTGGTGCTCCAACGGGACTTTCGCAAACACCGCGTTACGGATCTCTTCCGTCTCTACGCCGCGGACACGTGGCGCATCGGCCCGCGCCTGACAGTGAACTACGGTCTGGCATGGTCCTACGAACCGCACACCCTCAACACGGGCCTTACGAAACCCGAACTCCTAACGGCGATTCTGGGTCCGGACAATCTAAATCCCCCTCGCGCGCAAACCGGCAACCTCGCGCCCGCTGTCGGATTCGCCTGGGCGGCGACCCGCGATGGCAAAACGGTGATTCGTGGCGGCGCTGGCCGGTACTTCGACCCCGTCAGCGCCAACTCGATCAATGTAACCAACGAGCGTGTCACGCTGTTTCCGGCAGGCACAGGCCGAAGGACAGTTCCAGGTTCAGCCATTTTTTATCAGGGTCGCGCGCTGGATTTCCCGCAGAGACCCACCACACTAACCGCTGCGGATCTACTGACCCTCCTCCCGGGTATTCAGGCGGATTTGACGGCACAACTCAACCCTGACAACCGCGATTTTACTTTCCGCAATCTTGACCTTAACAAGACGGGTTCAAATCTGTCGGATCCGTTTTACGAGACCCCGTTCGCTCTGCACTTCAACCTGGGCGTGCAGCGGGAACTGGCCCGCGACCTGGTCCTCTCAGCCGACTTTGCCGGGCGCCGGTTCCTTCATACGTATCTCCCGGGAATAGACTACAACCGCTTCAACAGGCGACCGCAGGGACCAGTGATTCCCCGCTGCACCGAGGCTCAGAAAAACGATTTGACCGCCGTGTGTTCTAATGGGCCGATCACGTTTGACAGCACCTCCGGTATCGCCCAATACAAAGGACTGCTCGTGCGCCTCGAAAAGCGCTTCTCGCGCCGGACGCAGTTCCTGGCCTCTTACGCGCTGGGGAGCTTCAAAGGGACCAACGGCCTCGGTGGCGCCGCCTTCCCCGGCACCGGATTCAACAACGACAACTGGTCCGACAATTACGGCCCGCTGCCTACCGACCTGCGCCACACCCTGAATCTCTCCGGCTTCGTGGACCTGCCCTGGCAGTTTCAAGTTTCTTTCAGCGTCTCCGCTTATAGCCGGCCGCCTTTTTCGGCCTACGTGAGCGGCATCGATTTTAACGGCGACGGCACCCAGAACGATCTGTTACCGGGAACGAAAGTGAATCAGTTCAATAGGGGACTCGGCAAAGACGACCTGCGGCGGTTGGTGGAAAACTATAACCAAGAGTTTGCCGGCAAACTGACTACCAGTGGCGAGATCGCACCGCGTGTGACGCTGCCGGCCAACTATTCTTTCACCGACAGTTTCTTCACCCAAGATCTGCGTCTGAGCCATACGTTCTCGCTAGGAAGCGAGCGTGTGCGCTTTGTCTTGTTCGGCGAAGTCTTCAATCTTCTTAACACCGCCAACCTGATCCAATACAGCGGCAACATCGCCGACACGGCCTCCTTCGGCCAGCCGGGCGCGCGCTTCTCGCAGGTCTTTGGCTCCGGCGGCCCCAGGGCTTTTCAGTTCGGCGCGCGGATCAGTTTTTGACATCTCTGGTAGAGGATCATTTTGCAGGTCACCGCTGATCGAACTGTTGACCGGCAACTCGTAGAGGCGGAGATTCGGGGCGGGGCTTACATCGACCGAGTATCGGGTGGGGCAAAACGAGATGATGGTGATGAGGACCTTTTCTCATCACCATCAACGGACGACTTTGCGCGGCCGCCTTTCCCAGGTTTCGAAGCGATTTTTCGCATTCCGTGGAATCCCGTACCCGCTTTGGAAATACCGACAGACGAAGCGGAGTTGCATCAATCTCTCCATCTTGATGATAAGCATCTGAGGGTTTACAAAACCGTAGAGGTATATTCGGCGAGGATTCTGGAAGCGGTTAAGGAAGAGTACGAAGGTCGACATTTGGTTCGTTGTGGTTCCTGATGATGTCTACGAATATTGCCGTCCTAAATCTTATCTTGAGTTGGCATTGAGGCTCGAAGTGGATGGCAAAATGCGCTCTGGGTATGCACAGAAACTACAAGCCGAACCGTCGCTCCCTCCGCAGGAGAACATCGATGCAATTCCTTATCATTACGAAGTCAACTTCCACAACCAGCTAAAGGCCAGGCTGCTACAACATGATGCTTTGACGCAGATTATCCCAGGCTGCTACAACATGATGCTTTGACGCAGATTATCACTTATCATGCCCATTACCCTGCTCATTACTTATTCCTTCAAACTCCTGTTTGTAGATTGAAGCTTTTGCGAGACTAGAACTACTCACCACCGTGGACAACTAATGTCCTCTCAACGCAGAACCATAATGCGATCACCGGGCTTGAGTAAGGGATCGAGAGCTTTTCCTGATTGAATATCCTTTAAATCAAAATGCGTTCCGACCAAAAACCCTCGACCGTCATCGCGGCCAATCTCCGCCACTTTAGATTTTGGAGTTACGCCTGACGAGATGATGGCTTGGGTAAGAGTTAAGCCTCGGCGATAGGTTTTCTCACCGGGAAACTTTACTTCACCGCCGATGTAAACGAACTGCGTCACATTCGGATGCAGAGTGATAACGTCACCCGGACGGATCAGCAAATTCATATCCGCTGCTTGCGTCAAATCGATTTCATATATCTGGTTGAGTTCGGTTCGCACCACCGCTACTCTTGCCGCTTGAGGTAGAGGCTGCGCATCGGCCACGACTACATAGAGCGGAATAGCCTCACGTCGCAAAAACTTTGTGCCAGACTCTTTCACAAGTCCGCTGACGAGAATCGTGTGACTGGCATAATCGCGCACTCCGACAGCTACCTTCGGATTATCCAGCAATGCGCGCTTGCTCAACTCGATCTCCATCTTCGAGCCGATTTCCTCCGCCGTAAAACCCGTCACCAGTAACGGTTCAGGGAGCATCGGATGTTCGAGCAAACCCGAAGACGTGACCGTAAAAAGTGTTGATTGCGGCGATGGAGAGTCATTTATGCGAACATCCAAAACGTCACTCGGACCTATACGGTAGATCCTGGTTAGTGAAACCTCATCGCTTCTCGGTTCAGTTGAAATTGGAGAGACGCTTTTAGTTTCTACAAGCGTTGATGCTGGTGTGACACTCATCGCAACTCGGACGCCTACTGGTTCCTGTTTTTGTTCCAATGCGTTGCCATCGTCGCTCTTCGACGGAGGTACACCACCTACTTCCGGTTCCGGTTGTCGCGTCGTTTCTGATTCTGGACTCGGTGGTTTCACGCCCGCAGCATCGCCGTTGGTTTCTTGTGGCAGTTTGAGTTGTGGGCTTGTAGTGGTGGCCTTCGTAGGACCGCTGACTTCGGCCCGTTGTTCCGGTTGTCGCGTTGTTTCAGATTCTGGACGCAGTGGTTTCACGCCCGCAGCATTGCCGTTGGTTTCTTGTGGCAATTTGGTTTGTGAGCTTGAGGAGCTGACCTTCGCCGAAGTGCTGGTTTCTCTCAGTTGTTCCGGTTGTCGCGTCGCTTTTGATCCTGGACTCAGTGGTTTCACGCCTGCAGCATTTGCGTTGGTTTCTTGTGGCAGTTTGGTTTGTGAGCTTGTGGAGCTGGCCTTCGCCGAAGTGCTGGTTTCTCTCAGTTGTTCCGGTTGTCGCGTCGCTTCTGATTCTGGACTCAGTGGTTTCACGCCTGCAGCATTTGCGTTGGTTTCCTGTGGCAGTTTGATTTGTGGGCTTGTAGGGGTGGCCTTAGCCGGAGTGTTGGCTTCTTCTGGCTGTTCCGGTTGTCGCGTCGCTTCTGATTCTGGACTCGGTGGTTTCACGCCCGCAGCATCGCCGTTGGTTTCTTGTGGCAGTTTGAGTTGTGGGCTTGTAGTGGTGGCCTTGACCGGAGTGCTGACTTCGGCCCGTTGTTCCGGTTGTCGCGTTGTTTCTGATTCTGGATGCAGTGGTTTCACTGCAGCGGCATTTGCGTTGGCCTCTTGTTTGATTTGTGGGCTTGTCGGGACGCCCTTTACCTGAGTGCCGGCTTCTTTTGATTCTTGCATCAACACCTTCCGGTAAAGTGCATCTTGAGACGGCCGTTGTTTTGCGCTCAACTCGGCCGCCCGGCGAAAATTGACTACCGCCTTTTGCCATTCGCGCATCTTAAAGTACGCACGACCGAGCGCGGCGTAAGCGTCAGCGTACTCCGGATCCAGTCTTAATGCTTGCTGAAGATTTTCAACGGCTTGTGAGAACTGTCCCGCCTCCGTGAGTTTCATTCCCTCCCTGTACAATTCCTTTGCTTCGGCGTTCCGCTCTTTCAGTGCGGGCACTACCATAGGGACAGAATTTATCGGGTTTTTCGCGTCCTTGATGTTTTTTTGCGTCTGGCTTTTATCGCTTGTTGTTTGCCCGGCAACGGGAGCCGAATATGAGCCAAACAGAACCAGGAAGACGAGAACAAGGAACGATTTGTACATTAGAAGTCCCCTTGCAATGATGTGTAGCTAACCAACACGAACAGTTACATTCGGACTCAGACGATGGAAATTGTCAGTGTCGGGGTGTGAACAATTAAGGGAGAAGTGGGCACTTGTTTTATAGCATTTTTACTCCTTCAATTCCACCTGTCGAAGTTCACCTCTCGAAGTTCATGGTCTGGCCCTCGACCTGTGACGGACTGTCGAGAATCAAACCGCCAACCGGGCAAGGAGTTTGCTGGGCGGGCGGTTTTCTAGTTGAAACCGGCGAGCGTAGCCAGTCACCTGATTTGGGGAGATCCAATTCTGTTTTGGGCACTTTGCAGCAAGCAACATGCCCACCCCGGCAGATACGAAGAATGCTTGAAAACGCTTGACCGAGAGATCCAGAACGGCAGGTCTTGTCCCGAATTTGGACTGGAATGCTAGAACCTGGACGTGATGTTTGATGCTGGGACCGGTCCAAGCCGCAATTACCCTCGGGCTAGTGTCCTGCCGAGAAGGGTCCTGAAAGAGTCGTCCATCACGGTCGGCTTACTTATACCGAGCGCCTACTGCCCCTTGATCTCGCGCAGCAGCTCGTCACGAAAATAGCCGGATGGAATCGTGCCCTGTTTCATGAAGAGCAGGTGAAATGTCTTCGGTGAGAAGCGCTCGCCGACAAGGGCGGAGGCTTCCTTGCGCAGGGCAAAGATTTCGTCCTTACCGAGACGATAGGTGATGGCTTGTGTGGGCCATTTTGAATAGCGGAAGATAGCGCGCTCAGACGAACCGCAGCTCGCCTGTTTAGCTTCACTCTTTACTGCCGCCGTGTCGCTGCACTTGCCCGGCAGAAAATCGACAATCTCCGAAAAGAGATCCACCGCCTCGGCATAGGTCATGCGGTTCGTGTGAATGCCGGTATCGACGCGCACGCGCAAATCGCGATATAGCTTGCCCTGAAGTTGATAAAGCCGTTCTTCCGGCGTGTAGAAACCTTCGGGCGCGCCGGGCTGCGGCTCGGCCATCAGAGCCTCCGAATAGAGGGCCCAGCCTTCAGCGGCCATCGAGTCTTCCCACATGGACGAAGAATCCTCGACCGCACCCGGGGTGAGCCAGCGAACGCCGGCGATGTTGACCCGGTTCTGAGTCATCACTTTGTAGTGCCAATCGTGTCCCGGAAAACCCTCGTGCGCAGCGAGATCGGCAAGCGCAGCGCGGTTATTCGACTGCAGCGCAGCTTTGTTGTTGTCGGTAGTGGTGACGTAGAAACGGCCGACGCCGGTGTTCTTGAAAGGTGGTGCGGGATAGTACGCTGCGCCATCGATCGAGGCACGCAACGGCGGCGGGGTCTCGACCACTTCAAGCTTGTAATCGGCAGGCACGTCGAACACTCCGGTCTTGCGCGCGTAGTCGACTAACTTGAAGGCTGACTCGTTATACCACTGGACCATTTCCGAGTCAGACTTGGGATAGTCTTTAGAAAGCTCGTCGAAGACTGCGCGCACAGCGGCCGGGCCTTCTGCAGGCAGGGTAAGTCCGCGCTTTTCTCCAATTGTGCGCGCGAGGTCACTCATCTCTTTCTGAGTTCCCTCGACAATGAGCATCGCCTCTTCGAAGAGCTGGGCCGCAGTTTTGTTGACGCGCAGATTATTCTTGACCGCCCAGTTGTATTCTTCCTCTCCCATGGCGTAGCGATCTGAACGAAAGTCCTGCTTAAGACCTGAAATGTCTTTCTTCGCGGGTTCGTCGAAGAAATTGTTGGCCACGAAGTCGCGCAAACCGCGGAAGGCGGCGGCCGCCTGCTTCGATCCGTCGCGCACCTGCGTCAGCAGCTGATCACGCTGCGGCCCGGCGACCCGCTCTTCGGCAAGCTTTGGCAGTGTCTCTTCAAAATACTTCGCGTTCGCTTCGGAAGTGTCGATGCCGTTTCGGACCAACATGCGCCAGTCAGGCGTGTTGCGTGATGCGATTCCGGCAGTGAGCTGGTCCTGGGCGACTTTGAGAAACGCAGGGACGGCGGCGAGACGTTTGCCTACCAGTGTCCATTCTTCGGCAGTACCATAAGTTCTGTCTCCGGTCTGCGACATTCCCTGCAACTGCCAGTCAACCGCGCGAAACGGTTCATCGGTGTAGGTGTCGAGCGCCCGCTCCTGATAGCGGCGCACTTGATGCTGGTGCAACAGGAAATTTACCTGGGCCAGAGCAACGTCGCGATTGATCCGCTGCGGCGCGGGCAGTGAACCGGGACTAATTGCCTCCAGCGACTGTTTTGTGTTCGTCAGCCAGCGATCTTCTTCTTGCAAGGCCGCCGCCGAATGGTCGCGCAGACTTCCATCTACATCTCGCAGTTTTGGATCGAGCCCCGCGCCGCCCAGATAGGTGTTGACCGTGGGATTGCGACGGAGAAATTCCACCACATATTCGTCGTGTACTTTCTTGAGACTATCGTCACCGTTTGCCTGGTTGGTTGATGTAGGGGGCTGCTGGGTGCAGGAGGTAAGCAGAAACGCAGAGATAGTCGCAAGTCGCAAGATGTTCTTCATGGGCGCGGCCTTTCGAAAGTGTTGACTAAGGGATAGCTAAAGATAAACGCGAAGTGGGCGATTCGGCAAATCGTGACATGCACGGAGCAGGTCCTGCGCCAATACAGGACGGCGAGCGCCAGAAGCTGTGTGAAAACCCAAAAAGAACCTGCGGTAATTTGCCGTCAGGAAGGCGGACCTGTCCTCGCCGCAAGCTTGAAAGCCACTCAGTGACGCCCGTGAGAATGAGGTTCGAGCATCGCCAGCCATGTGAGGAGGAAGAGGAGCAGTGAATTGAGCAGTTATCTAAACGACATTTTATTTTCGTCGTCCGAGCGGGGACAGGGTCCGCCTTCCTGACCGGCAAATTAGCGAGGTTTGAAACGGCCCCAAAAAGTTGAAATGCTAGGTCACCTGCTGACGTGAGGATTGTCTTTAACCCAAAATCGCCACGGTTTATCCACCCACTCTTCCGCATAGTCGATGCCGATGCGTGGTCCGAAGGCAGTCTTGCGACGAGGAATCTTTTCACCTGCTTCGAGCCAGACCTTGTTTCCCAACAGATCCACACGATCGAGTCTGCGGTCGATTCCCATCGCTATGCACAGCTTGCCCGGTCCATTGGTGAGGTTATGATCCGGTTGGTTGTGCCGACGCTGGCGCATTAACTCAAGGCCTTCAACTGGCTGCAGCGCGCGAATCAAAACCGCATGCGGTACCTCCGCGACATTCGTTACGATATTAAATTGGTTATACATGCCGTAGACAAAAAAGATGTAAACCGTGCCTCCGAGACCGTACATTGTTTCAGTGCGTCTAGTTCGTCTACCGCCGTAGGCGTGTGAGGCCCGATCAAGGGGCCCGCGGTAAGCTTCCGTCTCAACAATGATTCCCGAGACACGTTTTCCGTCAGCAGCGGGAACTACCAGGAGCTTGCCCAGAAGCTCTCGAGCGACGATGAGGACGTTGGTCTGGGTGTAGAACTCGCGCGGGAGTTTTGAAGCAGCCGGTAATGGTTTCATGATCTGCAGTTGATGGCTAGTGCTAGGAAATACGCTGAAAGCGTTGGCTAATTCCAGCCCAGGGTTGCCGCAACTCTGGGATTTCAGATCCAACCCCATAGTCCCCCCGTGCCGTAATTCGCCAACGCTTTCAGCGTTAAGTTTCTTTGGTACGAAGATCCCAAGGGTTGCGGCAACCCTTGGCTGAAACTCGCCAACGCTTTCAGCGTAATTCGTAATTCACAGTCTCAGTTGCCAGACCATAACAAAGAAGATCACCAATCCGATCGACACAATCCCTCTTCGAACCCAAATTTGTCCCACGCGGACAGCCATGCTCGCGCCAAAGTAACCACCTAACAATGCCCCGCCCGCCATTAGTAGTGCATTAGACCAATCTACGAGATCCATCAGCGCAAAACTCAAGACCGCAATACTATTGATACAAATGGCGAGAAAATTCTTAAGTCCGTTAGCGCGATGGATCTCGTGGAGACCGAGCAGTCCCATGGCCGCCAGCATCAAAATCCCATTACCTGCCCCGAAGTAACCGCCATAGATTGAAGAGAAGAATTGAAAAAGAATGGCGCCCAGCCACCATGATGCTTTCGGCTCGGCCATGATTGGCTGTAATCGGAGCCAGTGATTGATTGAGCCCTGAGCCATGAAGAGGATGGTGGCAAACAGAATCAGAAACGGAACCAGCCGCGCGAATGTGGGCGATGGAGTCCAGATCAGGAGCCAGGCACCGATAGCTCCTCCAATTACGCTCGTGAATCCCAACCTCAGCAACAGCGCGGAACTATTTTCCAACTCCTTGCGATAGCCAAACAAACCACCGAATAGCCCGGGCCAAAGCGCAACCGTGCTCGTAGCATTCGCGACCTTCGGATCTAGTCCCAGCCAGATCAGCAAGGGAAAAGTAATCAATGTGCCGCCTCCGGCGATCGAGTTGATTGCGCCGGCAGCGAACCCGCCCGTGACCATGATTGCGATATGGAGCAGTGACATACTTTTTGCGGAACCGCGAGCGGTAGCCGCTGTGTGAATACCCCGATCCTCTAGCACCGCGCGCGCTGAACCGCTCAACCAGTCCGCGATAGCGGGTGACAGCATAAAGTCTCGCACCCCAGCCGAGATGCTCGGCCGGGGACCCCGCCCTGGGGTGGAGCGCAGCGGAACCCCAGGTCAACGAACAAATAAGATTCAACCAGCCCGCGGAGCGGCCGACAGCAGATAAAGAATCTTGTACCTGCGTCAGTCTTCATCAACGATCTCTCTTTTGTTGCCGCTGCCACCCGCTTCGCGGGCTAGGACCTCAAATGCGTTTGTCCTGGGGCTCACGCCCCAGGCTCCATGCTTTCGCCACGGCTCGCGGGCTCTAAATCCAATGCCGAGCCTTTAAACTGACGCATGTTAGAATGCCTTTCAAAGTTAGACCAGCTAGAAAACTCGGGAGATAGCCTCGGCAGATGAGCCGCCGATACGCTCCACTTCTTTGCACCCTTGCGCTGCTGGGATTGTTGATCCCGCCAGCAGCGCCCCCGTCTGCGAACCGGCTCGACGGCAAGAAGACGTTACGAGTGATGACTTTCAATATTCATGTCGGCGTGGGTGTGGACAAGAAACTGGACTTGCAACGGATTGCGGATGTCATCATTCGGGAGCGCCCGGATTTGGTCGGCTTGCAGGAGGTGGATCGCGGTGTGCGACGAACGGAGGGCATAGACGAGATCGCTGAGCTGGCCAGAATGACCCGTATGGACTATGCCTTTGGCCACAATCTCGACTATCAGGAAGGGCAGTATGGCGTAGCGATTCTCTCGAAGTTTCTGATTCAGAAGATCGATCATCGTAAATACGAAAACCGGCGTGAGGCTGAACGACGAGGCATGCTTCGAGTTGAAGTTGATATCGGTGGGCGCACGATCAATTTTGCAACTACCCATTTAGACTATCAGCGTGACGACGGGCGATTGTTTGAAACCGAACAACTGCTCAGGTTTCTTGCGGACCTTAAGAACCCATTAATTGTGGTTGGTGATTTCAATGACGAACCGACCGGAAGTGCTTACAAACTGATGCTGACAAAGTTTGAAGAAGCCTGGATTGGAAGTCGCGCCAAAGGCGATGGCTTCAGCTACCCGGCAGACAAGCCGTCAAAGAGGATCGATTACATTTTTTTTCGGACGACCGGTGGGGTAAGCGCAAAGAAGTCCTGGGTAGTGAAAACGCTGGCTTCGGATCATGTTCCGGTGATGGCGGAGTTGGAGGTTCGGTAGGGGAGAGGCGGCGATGCCGACTTGCGGTGTTCACGAACGCCGTTACATAGGAGCAGATCCTGCTCCTATACGGAACCGAGAGCGGTAGCGACTCGATCAAAGGCTCAACGCTAGAATGAAATTGAGTGTAGGATCCGGTTGCTACCGCTCGCGGTTCTGTAATAGTGACGACGTTGCCTAACGCTAGGACTGTTCATCGTGGGAGATGCGACAATACAAACGTCCACGAAACTACACGAACTAACACGAATTCTTTTTAGTGCGATTTCGTGTGATCTCGTGGATCGTGGTTGACGCTGCGCAAATCTGAATCATGAGGAGAGTGAACGTGAAAACCTATTCACAGACAACGGTCCTTGCCATTGTAGGATCCCTATTTTTGAGTGGCAGCTTCTTCACGAGACCATCCGTGCAAGCACAAACAACCTCCAAACCAATCAACTGGGCTGCATATCAGGACCAAGCGGTCGACTTAATGCGACAGTACCTGCGGATCAACACCTCAAACCCGCCGGGTAACGAGATCGAGGCGGCAAAGTTTTTCAAAGCAATTTTCGACAAGGAGAGTATTCAAAGCGAGATATTCGAATACAAGCCGGGGCGAGCAAACATAATCGCGCGTTTGAAGGGAAATGGATCGAAGCGGCCAATCATCTTGCTGAATCATACAGACGTGGTCACCGCCGATCAGTCTGCCTGGCGCGTTGATCCCTTCTCAGCAGATATTGTAGAAGGCTCGATTTACGGCCGCGGCGCGCTGGATATGAAAGGCGAAGGCCTATTGCAGCTAATGACAATGATCATTCTGGCCCGCGAGCGAGCGCCTTTATCTCGCGACGTGATCTTTCTTGCCACTGCGGACGAAGAGGTAAAAGACGAAGGCTCGATCTGGATGATTGCCAACAAGGCAGATCTCTTCAAGAACGCCGAATAC
>JACCUI010000146.1 GCA_013811945.1 Pyrinomonadaceae bacterium
GTGAACGTGCGACGTTTGAGCACCGCCGTCCTGGCAGCCACTGCGCCCTTCTTGGTCATCGTTAAGCCTCCTTCCCCTGCGGGGATATGTGCTTAACTTTTTGTGTCAGTCAAGGGTGCAGTTCAAACTATTGACTTGAGAAAGTGGCGCTGAATACTGACGATCACTCGATGAGTGCTCTTATTGATAACGCAAAAGACGGAGAGTTGTCGAGTCCCCGAACTAGTTCTAGTATCCTCGCAATTGCTCCCTGTAACCTTCAAAGTTGCGCTTCATTTCGCCAAGACTGTCGCCACCAAACTTATCCTTCATTGCTGAGGCCAGCACCAGGGCCACCATCGATTCAGCAACCACACCGGCCGCAGGGACAGCTGTGATATCAGACCGTTCGAATCCAGCCGGCTCGTCTTGCTTGGTATCAATGTCTACTGAGCGGAGGGGACGGCGAAGGGTAGAAAGGGGCTTCATGTAACCTCGTATGCGCACTTCTTCACCGTTGGTTACGCCGCCCTCCAGCCCACCGGCTCGATTGGTCTCGCGAATGAACTCTTTCGTTTCGCTGTTGTAGGCGATCTCGTCATGAATCTCCGAGCCAGGAAGACTACTGGCCTCAGTCCCGGCTCCGATAGCCACCGCCTTAACCGCCGGAATCGACATCACTGCCTGGGCCAAACGACCGTCCAACTTTAGGTCCCAGGCTGTGTGTGATCCTAGGCCAGGAAGAAGCCCACGAGCGACTACTTCGAAAATGCCACCCAGCGTGTCCCCGGCTTCGCGCCTTTGATCTATCGACTCGATCATCCGCTGCTGGATTTTTAGATCCGCACAGCGCAACGGCGCGTCTTCGGGTATAGCGGCGAGCTGATCCCACGAAAGTTCCAACGGCACATCCGGAATACCACCGAGCTGAACCACATGACTGCGAATCTCCGCGCCGAACGCAACCAGCAATTGCTTGGCGAGCGCTCCGCAAGCGACCCGCGCCGCGGTCTCGCGGGCGGACGCGCGTTCAAGTACATTTCGCAGATCGCGCGCGTCAAACTTCTGTCCACCTGCCAGATCTGCGTGGCCTGGACGCGGCCGTTTCAAGCGACGAGATTTTTCGGGGTCGATGTCCCGGGGCTCGACGGCCATTACTTCAGTCCAGTTTTGCCAGTCCTTGTTTTCGATCACTAGAGCGAGGGGTGAGCCCAAGGTCAGACCATGACGCACTCCACTGAGGATCTCCACCTGGTCCTGCTCAATCTTCATGCGGCCCCCGCGGCCATACCCCCACTGGCGTCGCTCAAGCTCATTGTTGATAAATCCAAGGTCAACAGGCATGCCCGCAGGTAAACCCTCGACAGTTGCGACCAACGCGCGGCCGTGAGACTCTCCGGCTGTAGTGAATTTGATCATGATGAGCGATCACTGGTTAGTGGCTTGCGCCGTTCTCTTGTGCTCTGCGTCTGTGCTTCGAGGTAAGATCGCAGGCCCTGAAAACAAGTGCGATTCACGAAACGACTCCCTTACAAAAATATGACTTTATTTGAGTTTTTCGTGATTTCGTGGATCGCTTTCCTGCTTCTACGATGCTATCCACTCTTTCACCAAGCTGTTAGGTCAACTGCAGCTCGCGGTCACGCAGATACTTGATGCGGTCTCGGAGTTCGGCCGCTTTCTCGAATTCAAAACGCTTCGCGGATGCGCGCATTTCGGCTTCCAGTCGTGCGATGGTGGCTTCGATGTTTGCCGCCGTATATTCCTCCATCTCGTCCAGTTCGAGCGGCACTTTGAAGTAGTCCGCTTCGGAAGCGGAGATCAGGGTTGATTCAATGGGTTTGACGATCGTCATAGGAGTGATGCCGTGCTCCCGGTTGTAAACCTTCTGGATTTCCCGGCGGCGATGAGTTTCATCCAAAGCCCGCTTCATTGAGTCGGTCACGCGCTCGGCGTAAAGAATCGCTTTTCCTTCCGAGTTTCGCGCTGCACGTCCGATAGTCTGAATTAAAGACTGCTCAGAACGCAAGAACCCTTCCTTGTCTGCGTCGAGGATTGCCACCAGGGAAACTTCCGGCAGGTCCAATCCCTCACGCAGGAGGTTGATTCCGACCAGTACATCGAACTCGCCGCGGCGCAGATCGCGCAGAATCTTAATACGCTCCAGTGTTTCTATATCCGAGTGCAGGTAACGAACTCTAACGTCAACCTCGGTAAAGTATTCGGTGAGATCCTCCGCCATTCTTTTTGTCAGGGTCGTTACCAGGACCCGCTCATTTCGCTCGGCCCGGAGGCGGCATTCCTCCAGCAGGTGATCGATTTGCCCTTTTACTGGATGTATCTCAACCATTGGATCCATCAAACCTGTGGGCCGAATGATCTGCTCCACAACTTCACCACCCGTCTTGGTAAATTCATATGGCCCCGGAGTAGCAGAAACGTAAATTGTCTGTCCGATGCGCGCTTCAAATTCCTCGAAGTTCAACGGACGATTATCCATCGCCGATGGGAGACGGAATCCATATTCAACCAACGTTCGCTTTCGCGACTGGTCGCCTTCAAACATGCCTCTCACTTGCGGGATGGATTGGTGCGATTCATCAATCACCATCATCGTGTCACGCGGGAGATAATCGAGCAGCGTAGGCGGGGGCTCACCAGGCTTCTTGCCGGTGAGGTGACGTGAATAATTCTCAATGCCGCGACAAAAACCCATCTCCTTGATCAATTCGAGATCGAACATTGTGCGCTGATGAAGCCTCTGCGCCTCGACCAGTTTACCTTCGGCGATAAGCTTCGGCTCCCACCACTCCAGCTCGTCGCGAATCGATTTGAGCGCACGCTTTATGGCGCTCTTCGGCATGACGTAGTGGCTCTTGGGGTAGATAGGAACGCGGGAAGTATGCCGCTGAATCACCTCGCCAAGGAGAGGATCAATCGTGGAAATGGAATCGATCTCATCGCCCCACAACTCGATTCTAAACGCCTGGTCCTGGTAGCTTGGGAAAAGCTCGACCACATCACCGCGCACGCGAAACGTGCCGCGCTGAAAATTGATGTCCGAGCGTTCATACTGCAACTCTACCAACCTCTGCAACAGGGCCTCGCGCGCAATGCGGGCGCCCGGCTCCAGAAAGAGCAACATGCCGTAGTAAGCATCCGGGTCGCCCAGACCGTATATGCACGACACACTGGCGACTACGATCACATCGCGACGCTCGAAAAGCGCGCGGGTAGCCGACATCCGCAAACGATCTATTTCTTCATTGATGGTTGCCTCTTTTTCGATATAGACGTCGGAAGCCGGGACGTAGGCTTCCGGCTGGTAGTAGTCGTAGTAAGAGACAAAATAATCGACAGCATTCTCCGGAAAGAGAGACTTGAACTCCTGATAGAGTTGCGCGGCGAGGGTCTTGTTGTGAGCTAGAACGAGCGCCGGCCGTTGCGTCTGCTGAATCACACTGGCTATCGTGAAAGTCTTGCCGCTGCCGGTTATCCCCAACAGCACCTGGTCCTTGGCACCATCTTCAAGGCCTCGAATAAGGGCGGCGATAGCTTGCGGCTGATCGCCCTTCGGGCGGTATTCGGATTGCAGTTTGAAAGGCATTGGATTCTTGAATATTAAAACGTAAATGGAATTGTGAAAAGAAGGACGCGATCCGGGCCCCCGCTATTCACAGATAATTAGGCAACGCTGCCCCGAAGATTGAATCCTGCCGCAAAAGAGTCAGGCCGTAAATGAACCGGTTGATTTGGTTCATCCACGGCCTTGGTGAACGCTATCCTACGACTTACTTCTCAGGGTGGGGCACTCTTAACGTGTGTCGCGACTAATCTGGAAAATTGCCTCCCGCACCGCTGAGCGGATTTCGCTGGGCAGCGATCTGCGCTGAGCCAGTCCATAAAAAGCAGTAACGATCTTTGGTTGCCCACTCAAAGCGAGAAGCTTAATCACGGCCAGCCGGAGCTGGATATTTGGATGATCTTCGATTACGCGCATTAGCGGTCCAACCTCTCCCGCCTTGGCCACCAGGAAAAGCAGCGAAAAAGCGCTGTAATCGTTCTCCTGACCCTCGCCCGTTAAGGTCTCGACCGCATGATCCGCCAGGCCAGAGCCGACCAGTGCAGCACCGATGTTTCGGCGCTCTTCAGGGGAACCTTGCATGAGAGCGTTATTGAGAAAAGAAGCAGCCAGATCGGGGTTGAGGTCGTAAAAAGCGCGGACGGCTGCGTTCCTAGCCTCTGGAGAAGGATCATCCAGCGATCTGATGATTGGGTCAAAAGAATCATCCCGGCCAATCTTTTTTCCATCAGAAACAGTAGTCGCCATCGACTCAGCCCGACGGTGCGCAAGGTCGGCCGCTGCTCGCCGTAGAACAGATTGTTGGTGGCGCCAGCGTTCGTCCTCTAAGTGAAGATGCTCTTCGGCTTTCGTTGCAGAACCGTTGTCTTCCACCAAACAAGGCCTCTTCCTCTGTCTAACCGCCTGCAAAGCCTACGCGGCCGTGACGACGGGCTCCGCTTCTTACTGTAATGTGCGGACTCGCCAGGTAGCAGGCCTAGCAATTAAATTTTGTGCTAGCCCTGGTGGCCAGAATTCACCCGGGTCTCCATACTGTCCGCGTTTTCGCCTGCGAAACTTTCGGTCGCTTCGGATATCACCTCCTCAGGCGTTAACACAGATCGTGCGTTCACGGAGACGTACGATGCCAAAGCAAGGGGACGGTTGGGGTGCAAAAACTCGGGCTCGCTATCGCTCGAAAGGTTTTGACTGCCACCATCTTCTGCAGTCGACTGTCGCAACTTGAATTTCGTGATTACTAATCGGCTTATACTTAAGCCAATGCTGCTGTCCAGGTTGCATAGCTGTTCGTCCAGAATTCTTTGGGACACTCTTTCGAATGCAAGCCGAAGTTCTTTACCTGCAACGGCGGCTTCATCCGCTAATACCATTTCAAAATCATGGCCGGCCTGTACTCGCTGGCGAGCGTGATTATGCAGCAAAACTCCTGCCTGGTTATGAACCCTCCCGGTAGCGACCACCACTAGATGGGAAGCTTCCGTCTCGAGCTCCTGGTCAATGGCCCAACGGGCAAAAGCTGGCGTAAGGTCTCCATCGCGCGCCATCAGAAGGAATGACTCGCCACAAATGTTGGCCATCATTTGGCCGTAACCATCACCGTTGGAAGGACTAACAGCAATCTCACTTTCTGGAACACCTTGTTCGCGCAGTAGATAATGGAGCCGACTAATCAACCAGGAGCCGTCTTCCAAAAGCGAGGAAGCCAAAAGAGTCGGTGCCAGCACTTCTTCCACCTTTTCATCGACAACGGCGCAGCCGCATTCGCTGCAGGTTGCGTCGCTAACCGTGACCACGGCCAGCGCATGAGCATTCGGCAGTCTGAACAGCGCATGACCTGTCTTTCGGCAACTTATCTGAACCTCCCGGCCTACCAATCCGGCATCCTCAAGTGTTCCTATCGAGGATTCATAAGACCCGAACGCGTCTCCAGCGAGGAGTTTCGCGGCATAACCTTCAACATGTGCCTCCTGGGCACGCCGCAGAAAGACCCTGGCGCTTGCGTCCTCCAACAGTGACGCCGCCCGGACGCGTTTACCCATCGTCTCCTTGCGTAAACTGGTGTACAAGGAGTCGGTATCCTGCTTCGCTATAAAGCGCTTAAAGCCTTCAGGCACTCGCGGTTTTCCATGTTGCCACTGCGGAGGGCTTTCTGCATTTTCCGTCTCGTTGGTACTGGATTCCCTTTGAGGAAGGACCATTTCGCGCACCTCACGACAAAATGCGTCAAGTTTCCTATAGGGCTCTGTGGTCCGCGTTTCATAAACGATTCCCGCGCGGACGACAGGTGCTTCTTCCTGGTACTCATCGAAAACGATAAAAAAGACGTGGTCACTAATACAGAATAAATCACCTCGGATATAGGCTTCCTGGTTTTCAGATTCCGCGGAAAGGGCAATGGCGGTTTCCAATTCAGCGATGTGATCCTGGCCTAATAACAAGTAATTAAAAAGATTAAACCTAGCCGACCGAATTAGAGGAATTAGATTCTTTTCCCGCAGCCGCTCTAGCAGACGAATGCGTCCTGGCCCATCTAAATTGAGACTTAAAGTCTTGCTCTCGATAAATAACATAGACATCACCCCTAGCCTGCTTGCTTCTCTTTGCTCCCTACTTTGGTGGACTAACTTTGATCATAATCATTTCGTGCGATGCTCCTTTAGACGGATAGCGTCGCTGGCGCGCGATCCGCAGGGCAAGCGCCTCATATGCTTCCATGCCGGATCGGTGATTAGCTATTGAAGCTTGCGCTACCCGGCCGCCTTCGATCTGCAAGATGACCTTTACTGAGTGAATTGAGGCGGAAGCCTCGGTGGTTTGGTTTTCGCGAGCTTTGGTATCGGGTTTAGCCGTGGCAGACGGCACACCGGTTTGCTCCGAGTTTTTCATCTCATTTTTGTTACCCGACGGGTTTCGGCGTTCCGGTCGAGTTGACTGTTCCAGGCCCAGTGCGGCGTCTTTCCTCTTCGCCACTGAGCGCTGGACTCTCGAATTCTTGGGGACTTCAGTTTTGGGCAGGTTGTGCGATAGACCTTCACTGCTCTGCGACGCTGCCCTGTCCTCGCTACCTTGATGCGAAGGCGAGGGCACGGCGGCAGTCAAAACCCTTTTCCCAAATCCTCCTGTTACGGCGATGACCGAGGAGAGCCCCAGCAGCAACAGGCCCGCCGCTGCCATTGTTAGGATCGGCCGGCTGGAGCGATTAGCGGGGGCCGGGGGCAGAGATAAAAACGTGGAAGTCTTATTCATATTTGTTTGAAGCGCATTAGCAAAAGGCGCCGAGGGGGGCGCGAAAAGCGCAGGTTGTGGCAACGGCTCGCCCCGTGCAATCTTCTCGACTTCTAACTCATCCCCGCCCCAACAGCCCAGTAACTCAGAGACCACCTTCTGCAGTGAGTTCTCGATCGATCGTCGTGTCGGCCGGATAAGCGGGTTAAAATTGAATGATGCTGGTGGTTGAGCGAGAGCCACGCAAACTGCTTGCAGACCGCTCAGTTTGTCCAGTTGAGCATCGACCAACTCTCCTTCATTAAAGAAAAAGGTGGCCGGGCTGTTTGGATACTCAATCAATAATCTGCCTGTCTTTTGTTGGTGACGAAGGATGCCAACGAGATCCGACAAAGGATAATCGTTCAAGTGACCGGTCAAGACCAGGAAGCGACTATGTTGCATTTTTGTTGCTCCTTGAATCCTTAATCTAGAGCCGACGAGTTTCCGCGGCCGCGTCTCACTTACAAAAGGGTGAGGCGCGGCAAGGCAGGTTAAATTGAGGAACCGTATCGGATAATTTTTTGGCTAGACCACGGTCAAGGGTCTCGAGAATCCTAAATTCCACAATCAAGTCATCTATCTTCCCCAGCTCTTGATAAGCGAGAGCCAGCCCGTAGTGAGCTTTGGCCAGGTCAGGACGCAGAAGCGTTGCCCGCTTAAATGCATCTGCCGCATTTTTATATCGACCCACACCAAAGTAATGAAGACCTAGACCGTAATGGGCTTCCGCAATTTCGGGATTCAGAAGTGTTGCTTGCTTGAAAGCTTTACCGGACTCCTGGTTCTTTTTCAGCCTGAGGTAGGCATGACCAAGGCTCAAATAAACCTCAGCAGATCGAGGTTCCAATTCGAGGGATCGCTGGTAGGCATCAACAGCTTCCTTTAATGCACCTAAACCAAAGAACTCGCGCCCCTTTTCGTAGTAGGCAACAGCAGCCTTGCGAGCAGCCAGAACACTATTAGCAGTCTCCTTAGTGGATGCTGCCGCCGTACTAATTGTCATCCCGGCCGGGATATCATCTGCCGGCGTTAACGAATTCGTCGCTAGTCCTGCTTTACTGTTGGGTGCCTTATCATGGTCGGCATTGGAACGCGTTGAAATTTTCCTCTCGTGCTTTGCGGATTCGGGTAACTCAGGCGGTTTACCGCCGACCTCGATTGAAAGTGGCCGAACAGAGGCCGCCAATACGTCAGGCCGTAATTCTGGGCTCACTGCGTTCTCAAGTCCTGAAATCCTGGAAGAGGCCGGGGGCAGCATAATCGGGGGAGACTTGACGATTTTTGCGACGCTGTCATCGAAGTAATAGGCTATCTCCCGATATGTGGCCTCGACGGGTTCTTGCCTGAGTTCGCCATTTTCAAATAGAACTAGGCTGGTCACCATCTTTGTCCAGTTGCCAAACGCATCAAATTCGTATTCGTAGTTTTCCCGGCTAAGAATGGAACCGTCATTGTCGCGCAGCGTCATCTCAATGATATTGCCTCTATCGTTATACTTGTATTCCTCCTTGCCGACAGAAGAGTGCGAAACGGGGTAAGATGCATTGTCAATCCTGTTCCCACTTAGACCATAGGTGGTGATTTCCAACATCTGCAGCGGCCCTTCCCGCAACTGTCCCGATTTGATCTCCAATTTCGCCGACTGAATCTTAACTCTCCGCACGGAGCCTACGAGGCCGTCCTGGTCTTTCGTGCTGTCCAGGATTGATAGGGACGCTGTTGGCGGGCCACCGGCAACGCTGTTCTGTGCATGAGCGGGAACAACTAGCGTTACGACGGTGACCAATACCCACTTCCAAGTCTTTCGTCTTTTTGAATTGATATACATTCCGCCCATCCATTTGAAAGGTTGAAACACCGCCTTTACGGTCCAAGGGCAGACCGGACAAACGAGCGATGTACGGTAAGTGAGTTTTGAAGAAATTCCGTCCCGGTTGCCTCGGGCCGGAATAGCGCGAGGTCTTAGGTGATACAGGCGACTCCTTCGGCGCCCCAATGTAGCCTACATCTTGTGCGAACCGTGGCGAATCATACAATAAGTTGTTGCATATTGCCAGTTGATTATTGCAATAAACACGGTGACTAATACTGTGATTAGAATCGCCCCGGTAGCGGGCGGCGTCACAGCGTACGATACAAACGAAATCGTGAGCGAAGAGACTCGCTCACGATTAGACGTAGTTTTTTACGCTTAATGTTAACGATCTATTCGGCTTCTATTCCTACCCTTCCCGCTGACGAAAGCTCTCGGGGGATCTGGTCAAGCCAAGCTCGTAGATCGCTTCGATTTCTGCCGCACGCCCCCTCTGAGGGTCACACTCCGCGCACCCGCAAGTTGTCTGAAAGAAGGAACAATCTCAGCCTGCCCATTTAAGGCAAGAATTCTTACCACCGCCAAGGGAACTTCGATCTTGGGATGATCTTTGACTGCTCGCACGAGTGGTTGAACCTCGCCCCTCTTTGGTCATCAAGAACAGGAGAGAGAATGCCTCGTAACCTGCTCGCGAGTTGGTCCGTCCGGCGAGGTTGCCAATTGCGATGCCGGCTAGTGCAGAAAGCGGCAAGCGCCGCGCCAATCCGCCGGCGGCACTCAGGCAAACCTTGACGTAGCGTCCGAGCAAACGATCCGGCTCGGTCCGGCTGCAAGTCGAGCAGAGCGCGGGCTGCGGCATTTCTGACGTCCTCAGATTGTTCGTCAAAGGCCCTCGCAATGATGTGGAAAGCATTCTCGCCGCCGTCCAGTGCGTCTGACTCGGAATAGTAGTGAAATCGGCTTGGCTTTTAAGCGTCCGGCGCCCAGTGGCGGTGAGTTCTGTCGGGTTAGTCAGCCACCAATAAAAGTGTTAGGCCCGGTAGGGGTTCGGTTCAGGACAGCGAGTTGGTGCAGACTCGTGAGGCTGTCCCAGGAGCGGAGTCAAGCCGAGTGTCAATTGAAGTGCTGTTGTCGCTAAGGCAAGCCGACGAACAGAGCTATTGTTCGTCAGTGAACTTATAGCCAATTCCCCAAACGGTTAGGACCATCTGGGGATTCTCTGGATTATCCTCAATCTTTGCCCGCAACCGATTAATGTGGGAATCGATAGTGCGGTCATAACCTTCATAGGAATAATCCCAGATCTTTTCAAGCAGGTACTTACGAGGGAACACCCGTCCCGGGTTCGATGCGAAAAGGCGCAGGAGATCAAACTCTTTGGGAGTAAGTTCAACCTGGCGCTCTCCAATCGTCACTTCTCGACGGGCCGGATCGATTCGCAGCTTGCCGCGAACAATGGGCGCCTCATCTTTGGCACCATCAGAACTCGATGCGCTTCTGGTTCGTCGTAGGACCGTCTTGATCCGGGCTTCAAGCTCTCGGAGACTGAAAGGCTTGGTAATGTAATCATCCGCGCCCATTTCCAGACCGAGAACTTTGTCGACTATGTCGTCTTTCGCAGTGAGCATTAGTATCGGCACGTATCCGACCTTTTCCCTTAGCTCTTTACAAACAGCGAGGCCGTCCATTTTTGGCAGCATCAGATCAAGCACGACGGCATCCGGAGGATCTTCCAATGCCGTCTTCACCCCCGTGACACCATCTTCAGCCGTCCTTACCTGGTAACCTGCGCGAGAGAAATACTCGCTGATCGCCGTAGATATGTTTTCGTCATCTTCCACAACGAGTAATGAGATTTTGCGCTCGCCAGGATCGACTTCAGGAAGGATGTCTTTGGCTGTTTTCTGTCTGTCAGTGGCTGTGCCCATAGAGTGATTCAGTCTGAAACTGACAAGCAGGAAGCTCAGGGACTTTGCACCAAAGGTGATTGGCGCAAAGGCGAACATTGAGAATAGTACAAGACAAAAGGGCTAAACTCAAGCTTTAAGTTTAACGAGTTCTAGAGAAAAGGGCTTAAAATAGGTGCTATCGAGTGGGTGGGTAGGTTCAGCCGGCTTCGTTGCTCACGTGACTGTGGGTCGCCTTTCTGGCTTATCTACCAGCTTTGAGTTGGCTGTTGAGCCAGGTTTCCATTTCCCCTTTGAGCTCTTACTTTAGGGGACCGGCAAACTTGAGTGATTCAACTGCCGTTCGCGCGCGATTACGGTGCCAGATTCCGGCTTGGGTGCCACCAGCGCCTGGGACTCCTAATCGGCATCGTGCACCCGCTATGGATTAGAATGCCCAAGAGAAAAGGAGTTGGGATATGAACACAGAAGAGCGAAGCAAACTGATTGCGAAATATAATGGCGGATACAGTGAAGTGTCTGACGCCCTGAAGGATTTTCCCGCCGAGTTGCTGACGGCTCGGCCGCTCGCAGGAAAATGGACCGCCTGCGAGATAATTCATCATCTGGCCGACAGCGAAAGCACTTCTGCGCATAGGCTCCGAAAATTGCTGGTCGAAGATCGGCCGTTAATTCAAGGTTACGATCAAGATCAATTTGCCATCCGTCTGAAGTACAACGAGCGGGACCCCGATCCGGCGCTCGACGCATTCCGTGCTGCGCGCGCAACGACCGCCCAAGTGCTCGCGCTCATGTCTGACGACGACTGGCAACGCGCTGGTGAACACTCAGAGAGTGGACGCTACACTGCGGAAACCTGGTTAACGGTCTACGCTGAGCACGCCCACAATCATGCCGCGCAGATCAGGCGACTCCGATCAACACTAAACATTTAGATCGTCCAACATAAATCTCAGGTTAGCTTGACAAAGATTTTGTGCGCGAGCAAAATCCGGCTCGCCCCTAATACGAACTTAACTCAATCTGGATTGACTCGAGTCAACCGCAAATGATGGCTGCCGCCACCCTACTGCAAACATCTCTTTCCGATCTCAAGTTAGAACGAAGGGGAAAGGTTCGGGATGTATACGCAGTTGACGACGAACATTTATTGATCGTAGCCACCGACAGGATCTCCGCATTCGATAGCGTTCTCCCCACACCTATCCGGCGCAAAGGCGAAGTGCTGATCGCTCTCTCAAGGTTTTGGTTTGAAAGGCTTGGTCACGTCGTGCCTAACCACATGGCAACTACCGATGTGGAACGCATGCCGGATGTCGTTCGCCGGCACTTCGACGAGTTGAATGGCCGATCAATGTTAGTCAGGCGAGCTGAAGTGTTTCCGGTTGAATGCGTCGTGAGGGGATATCTATCCGGATCTGGGTGGAAGGACTATTTACGAACGGGAGAGGTCTGTGGACATAAACTCCCCCCGGACTTGCAGGAGTCGGCAGAACTGCCGGAGCCTATTTTCACACCTGCAACTAAGGCCGAAGAGGGCCACGATGAAAACATCAACGAGGCGCAGGTCCGCGATTTGCTCGGCGAGGAGACTACTGTATTCCTGCGTGAAACTTCACTGAGACTCTACAAGGAAGCACGACACTATGCGCGTGGTCGCGGAATAATAATAGCGGACACCAAGTTTGAGTTTGGGCGCAGCAGGGACGGTCATACAATTCTTATCGACGAAGCACTGACTCCCGATTCTTCTCGTTTCTGGCCACTGGAATCCTACCTGCCAGGAAAATCTCAACAATCATTCGATAAGCAATTCGTGCGAGACTATCTCGAGACTGTCAGTTGGGATAAGAAGCCACCCGCGCCAGCCATACCCTCGCACATAGCCGAGGTTACCACCGATCGCTACGTCGAAGCCTACAAGCTCATTACTGGAAAAGATCTCTAAGGGTTGACCTTCGGATTTTAGTCGATAGTTGGTTGCTAACCGGTCCCGTGTAGATGCGCACCAAACTTGAGGCCCTGATTGAGGAAATGTTGGACGGCCAGATCTTACTGGACGAAGCCGTGGCTGAATTCGAGAGAGTCTACATCGAAAAAGCGCTCGCCCGGCATAAGAAACATCTCTCAAATACCGCAAAAGTACTTGGTATTCATCGTAATACCCTCTCAAAACGTGTCACGGCTTACCACCAGAACACGCGTTCTCTAACCCGTTCCGCCAAGCGCTCATCCCGCTAACCACTTCCCAAGCTCAACCTTGCACGCTGCGGTTGACAATCAGCTCAATGAGGCACTATTCTTGGCACTCATCCACAGTGAGTGCTAACAAGTAGGGTGGAAACTGCTCTCAAAGCCAACCCGAAAGAAGTTTCAGCGATATCTAAAAGGAGAAAACAAGACTATGGCAACTAATATCAAACCTCTCCACGACCGCGTGATCGTGCGTCGAATTGAGGAGGGTGAACAGGTTCGAGGCGGCATAATCATTCCTGACACCGCTAAGGAAAAACCCCAGGAAGGTGAAGTCGTGGCAGCCGGTGAGGGCAAGTACAAGGACGACGGCACCAGACAGACGTTGGACGTCAAAAAGGGAGACCGGGTGCTGTTTGGGAAGTACAGCGGTTCAGAGATCAAGATCGACGGCGAAGAACTCATGATCATGCGCGAGGACGAGATTCTGGGCATCATCGAACGCGCCGGCGCGGCAAGCGGAACTGGCAAAAAGAGCGGCAAGTAGTCAAGGAAGACTCAGCCGCTTTTTAGTGACTAACATTCAACATTTAGCAGGAGAAAAGATAGATGGCAAAGCAAGTAATTCATGGCGAGGAGTCGCGCGCGGCGATTTTGCGCGGAATCAATCAACTCGCCGACGCTGTGAAAATCACGCTCGGCCCCAAAGGTCGCAACGTTGTTATTGATAAGAAGTTTGGCTCGCCCACCATTACCAAAGATGGCGTCACCGTCGCCAAAGAGATTGAACTGAAGGATGCCCTCGAGAACATGGGCGCCCAGATGGTTCGGGAGGTCGCTTCCAAGACTTCCGATGTGGCTGGCGACGGAACTACCACCGCTACCGTTCTCGCCCAGGCTATTTTTCGTGAGGGCGTTAAGACAGTGGCGGCCGGGGCTAACCCGATGGCTCTCAAGCGCGGTATCGACAAGGCTGTTGAGCGCGCGGTGGAAGAGATCAAACGCCTTTCCAAGCCTGTCAAAGGCGACATGATTGCCCAGGTGGGAACAGTCTCCGCCAATGGCGATCAGACGATCGGAAATATCATCGCTGAAGCCATGAACAAGGTTGGCAAGGACGGCGTTATCACCGTCGAAGAGTCGAAGACGATGGAGACATCGCTGGAAGTCGTCGAAGGCATGCAGTTCGACCGTGGATACCTCAGCCCCTACTTCGTCACCGACCCTGAGCGCATGGAAGCGACGCTGGAGAATCCGCTGATTCTCATTCACGAAAAAAAGATCAGCTCAATGAAGGATCTACTGCCGCTGCTTGAGCAGGTTGCCAAAATGGGCAAGCCTATGCTCATCATCGCAGAGGATGTTGAAGGCGAAGCGCTGGCTACGCTGGTGGTCAACAAGCTCCGTGGCACGCTGAATATCGCCGCGGTTAAGGCCCCCGGTTTTGGCGATCGTCGCAAGGCCATGCTCGAGGACATCGCGATAATGACGGGCGGCAAGGTTATCAGCGAAGACCTCGGGATCAAGCTGGAGAACGTCAAGCTTGAGGACCTGGGCCGGGCCAAGAAAATCACCATTGACAAGGACAACACCACAGTCGTCGATGGTGCCGGCAAGGAGAGCGATATGCAGGGCCGAGTGAAAACGCTGCGCGCCCAAATCGACGATACAAGCTCCGATTATGACCGCGAGAAATTGCAGGAGCGGCTGGCGAAGCTGATTGGCGGCGTTGCTGTTATCAAGGTCGGCGCGGCCACCGAAACCGAGATGAAAGAGAAAAAGGCGCGCGTTGAGGATGCAATGCATGCTACTCGCGCCGCGGTCGAAGAAGGAATCGTGCCGGGCGGCGGCGTTTCGCTAGTGCGAGCTGCGAAAGCGCTCGAGAAGTTCCAGATTAATAAAGAAGGTGAGGGCGATCCTGACGAGCAAATCGGTGTCAACATCGTTCGCCGCTCTCTCGAGGAGCCTCTACGCCAGATCGTGCAAAACGCCGGCAAGGAAGGCGCTGTCGTGGTCGAGCGTGTTCGTTCTGAGAAGAACGAAAACTTCGGCTTCAATGCGCAGACCGATGAATACGAAGACCTGGTGAAGGCCGGTGTTATTGACCCGACTAAGGTGACTCGCACCGCGCTGCAGAACGCCGCCTCGATTGCAGGCCTGATGCTTACAACGGAAGCGATGGTTTCAGAGCTTCCCGAGGACGATAAGGGCAGCCCCGCAATGCCGGGCGGTATGGGCGGCATGAGCGGAATGGGAATGTAGTCTTAACTGGACCTGAAAGCAGAGCGGCCTCGCTACGTGTGAGCGAGGCCGTTTTTTTTGTGTTCGGGCGGGATAGGCGTCGGCCCGGTCGAACAGTCCCCGAACCCGAGCGGGTCACAGCGTTATCAGCAGGCCTTTTCCATTCAGGCCTTTGTCATTGACACACCCATCCACTTCTGGCATATAACGCCGCATCATGAACTTTTGCACACTTAAGGACTGTTCCTTGCGAGATGATTACCAAGACCAGCGGTAGCTCAGCTCACACCTGAACCACCTGGCAGCCCCAAACATTCCGAGAAAGGAGCCCGCTTGTGGCTCGTATTGCATCACCGATCGAACAATTGAAAAACCACTATACGGTGGTTGTGGTGGGTTCAGGTTACGGGGGTGGAATTACGGCTTCGCGAATGGCTCGCGCAGTTGCACCTGATAATCGGGAGATAACCGTATGCGTTTTGGAAAGGGGCAAAGAGTTTTTGCCGGGCGATTTTGACAAGGACGACAAACTAATCAACCCTGGCCAGTATCCAGATACGGAATTTGAAGCGATGCGCGAAGTGCAAATTGACCTGCCTCAGTTTCACTCTGGTTCGCGCACGGGACTGTTTGATCTCCGCATGAATAAGGAGATTAACGTTTTCCTAGGTTGCGGATTGGGCGGCACCTCGCTAGTGAATGCTAACGTTTGCATGGAGGCCGAGGATTCCGTTTTTAAAGCTCCCGAGTGGCCGGCTGAGATCAGGAGTGAGCAGGGCCTGAAAGAACTACGGGCAGGCTATGCACTGGCCAGGGAGATGCTTAGACCGAGTGAATATAAATACAAAACCGAACCCGACAAATTTCCACCGATAGCCAAACTTAGTGCGCTGGAAAAATCCGCGGCCCACCTGGGCGCAGAGTTTTATCCGCTCCCAATCAATGTCAACTTTGAGAAACTAACAAGAGATACAAATCATGTGGGCGTTGAACAACACCCCTGCGTGGGCTGCGGCGACTGCATGACGGGCTGTAATTATAGGGCGAAGAACACGGTCCTCATGAACTACCTGCCCGATGCCAGGAATAACGGCGCTGATATTTTCACCGAGGTTTCGGTGCGTTATATCGAACGCAAAGAAAGCCGCTGGCTAATTCACTATCAACTACTTCATACCGGACGCGAGAACTTTGATGCACCGACAATGTTTGTCAGCGCGGACATTGTTGTACTGAGCGCCGGCACACTTGGCTCGACTGAAATCCTACTGCGTTCAAAACACAACGGGCTCTCCCTGTCCGGGCGAGTGGGAGAGAATTTCTCGGGAAACGGCGACGTCCTGGCGTTTGGTTATAACTGCGATGAGGAAATCAATGGCGTCGGCTTTGGCCACCGCTTACCGGGTGCCCGGCAGAAAGTGGGCCCTTGTATCACCGGCGTCATCGACATGCGAGGACAGCCTCAACTGTCCGATTCCATAATCCTTGAAGAAGGATCCTTTGCAGGAGCGTTTGCTGCTTTCTTGCCCAAGTTGTTCACCACCGCGGCAACCCTTCTCGGCAAGGATACAGATGAGGGTCTAGAGGATCGGGCTCAGGAATTAAAACGAAAACTCGAGAGCCTCACCTTCGGTCCTTACCGCGGCGCTGTCCGGAACACGCAGACTATGCTGGCGATGTCGCATGACGATGCGACCGGGCGGCTATTTCTTAAGGACAATCGGCTGCGGATATCCTGGCCCGATATAGGCGCTCAACCAAACTTCGCGCGAGTAAATGAGAAGATTAAACAGGCGACTGCGGCGCTCGGAGGCACTTATCTGAAAAACCCGCTGTCTAACCAGTTGATGGGTCAGGATTTGATCACAGTTCATCCCTTGGGCGGCTGTATCATGGCCGCCAGCGCAGAAACGGGCGTCGTAAATCACAACGGTCAGGTTTTCGCGGGAGCGCAAGGCACTGATGTCTATGACAGCTTGTACGTCAGCGACGGCTCAGTTATTCCTCGTGCCCTGGGAGTAAATCCTTTGCTCACTATCTCGGCTGTGGCTGAACGTTGCTGCGCGCTCATGGCAAAGGAGCGTGGCTGGGAAATCGAGTACAAGCTCACTCCGCGGGAGCAATCAAAATCTGCACCCCTAAAACTCGGTATCAGGTTCAGCGAGAGCATGAGAGGCTACTTTTCCACTGGAGTTACTATCAATAGCAAAGAGGCTTTTCAGCAGGGCTCTGACCAGGGAAAAAAGGAAGGCTCCCCGTTTCAATTTGCTCTGACCATCATTTCCGACGATCTGGAACGCACAATCTCTGACGTGAACTATGCCTCGCCGATAATCGGCACTGTCACGGCTCCTGCTCTTTCTCCCGAACCTCTAACAGTCACGCACGGAGCGTTCAATTACTTCCTCGAAGACTCTGACGAGCCCAAATCCCTGGGTCTCCTCAGCAGGCTGCTCCGCCTTCTTGGGCTCTCCGGGAGCAAGGCTTCTGCTGAGAACAAGCGCATGCAGTACAAGATGCGGCTAACCTCCGGAGACGGTAGGAACTATTATTTTCATGGCTTCAAGGTAATTCACAACGATCCCGGCCCTGATTGCTGGTCCGATGCTACGACTCTCTACATCACCATCTATAAAGGCGAGGACATGCAAGGAACGGTGATTGGCAAAGGGATTTTGAGCATACCTTTGGCGTCCTTCATGCGCCAGATGACTACGATGCAAGTTACGAATGCCAGCGGACTTGCCGAACGGTGGGATGCGATGCTGCGTTTTGGGC
>JACCUI010000162.1 GCA_013811945.1 Pyrinomonadaceae bacterium
AATGCCCAGGTGCGACTGGGTGAGTGGAAGGAAGCGGTAAAAAGTTACCGCAAGGCCATCGAGCAGCGAAAGGGACGCTACTCGCGGGCTTCCAACAATCTCGGAGTGGTGCTCTTGCGAGAAGGACGATGGGATGAAGCCTATGAGGCTTTTATATCTGCGCTAAGGCAGGAGAGTTTCCGCTATGCGGAAGCCAGTTTCAACCTGGGGCGATTATTTGCGGCACGCGGTGAAAACGATTTGGCCGTTCGGGAATGGCGTCGTGCGGTAGCCGTCGATCCGGATCATGAGGCGGCGGCCAAAGCGCTCTCAAATACGCGAACCGCGGGCAACATTGTAGTAACGTCACGATCTCCCCGGTCGACTCCCAGTACAGCCGCCGATCGAACCGCAGGGCTGGGGAAAAATACACCGTTGACTTCGAGCGTAGAGGCCGGCAAACCGGCGCGCGTCGGGGCGAGCAAACTTCAGCGCGTAGCCTCTCGCCCGCTTCCGGCGTACACGGTGGATCCCGAAACTTACGCCTTGATGCAACGCGGCCGCACAGCTCGCGAACGGGGTCGCAACGAAGAGGCGGTCAAAGACTATCGGCGGGTGCTGGCCCGTATGGGGGGCTATTTCCCGCCCGCCAATCTTGAGCTCAGCTATGTACTCATGACCCTGAAGCGAAATGACGACGCTATAGCCACGCTGCTGCAAGTTAGCCTAAGAAATGGCCGTGAGATTCCTATCAGCCATTATCATCTGGGCCGGCTCTACGAGTTACGAGGTGAACTAGGACTCGCTGAGGACAACTATAGCCGTGCCGCGGAGGCCCACGCCGAGAGTAATATTCAGTTCATCCTGGACGTCGGTCGCGTGAGGGAGAAGCAGGGGAATCTGGCAGGCGCTCTTATGAGCCTGGAGCAATATGTAACCGGTATGGAGCGACAGAGTCAGAAGCCTGAATGGTCCGACGATCGCCTCACCGCTCTGCGACAAAAACTGGCCGCCTCACCGCCGAAGCCTTAAATTGCAGGGGCGACCCTCCGTGGGCGGCCTTCGATGTGCCACAGACCTCTTGGGAGTTACGCTCGATCTTTTGTGAGTCTTATACCGAAACGAGGGGTGGCCACAGAGGGACACCCCTACAACTCTTCTCGGCTACGCTCGGGACGCATGTGGGGAAAGAGGATTACGTCGCGAATCGATGGCTGGTTTGTCAGCAACATGACGAACCGATCGATGCCGATGCCTATTCCTGCCGCCGGAGGCATCCCATACGACAACGCTCTAATGTAGTCTTCATCCATTACCATCGCCTCTTCATCCCCTCGCTCGCGCTGTGTCATCTGATCGTTGAAACGGTCGTACTGCTCTTGAGGATCATTGAGTTCAGAAAATCCGTTGGCGCATTCCATCCCGGCAATGAAGATCTCGAAGCGCTCGGCAATTGCGGGATCACTTGGAGATGCCTTTGATAGAGGTGAAATGGGTTTCGGGAAATCTGTAACTAGTGTTGGTTGCACAAGATGGTGTTCAGCAAATGTCTCGAAGAGCTCGGCTAGCTCCTGGCCTGAGCTAATAGGCGCTACTTCCCCACGGTTGCGATCCGCGCGCTTCATAAGTTCAGCGCTATGCTCCCAAATGGGATCCTTCTGTCGTTCGCGTACGTCTTGAGCCATCCTCGATAACTCTGCAACCGCGTCAATTTCAACTGTCCGGAACAGCGGGTTTACATCAAGCGTGCGAGAAACCTCCTTCTCAATTCGGTTGATGAAAATGGATAAGCGGCGAATCCGATCGGGATCAGAAAGCCACTCGACACTGAATCGCTCCCCGGACAACTCTTGCCAAAACGATGGCCAATGCTCTGCCACCGCGTCCTTCATACTTAGCCGCTTAAACGGTTCTGAGAAATCGATGTCGTGCTCGCCATACCTAACATGCGTGTGGCCCAGCGCTTTGTACACTGTGGCACGCAGCATCTCTTCACACAAATCCATCATCTGGTTCACGTCGGCGTAGGCCCAGTAAAACTCCAGCATCGTAAACTCAGGGTTGTGAATGCGGTCGATGCCTTCATTGCGGAAGTTGCGATTAAGCTCGTAAACTTTTTCGAAGCCGCCCACCAGCAAACGCTTCAAATAAAGCTCGGGAGCGATGCGTGCATAGAGTGAAATCCCGAGAGCATTATGGTATGTCTCGAAAGGCTTGGCTGCAGCGCCCGTGGCCTTGGCGGTGAGCATCGGAGTCTCAACTTCAACGTAACCGCGGTCTTCCAAAAAGCGGCGCATCTCCCGGATGATTGCCGAGCGCCGCTCGAAGACTTCACGTGGAGTTAGCTCGCCTTCCTCACGTTCCAATTTCAGGCTGCCCGCGATGAGATCTGCATAGCGTTGGCGCTGCCGAATCTCGGGATCGTGAATGCCGTGCATCTTGTCCGGCAGCGGCAGCAGCGCTTTGGTCAGAAACTGCAAACTCTCTACGTGGACCGAAAGCTCACCGGTCTTCGTGATAAATAGGTAACCTTCGACACCAATGAAGTCACCATGGTCTAGTAAATTGAAGAGTTCCCAACCATCGACATTTCCCGCCGTCGCGTCGTTTCGCACGCCCATCACCTCGGCCCGCTTCACATAAACCTGCAGACGCCGCACACCGTCGGACAGATGCGCGAAAGCGGCTTTGCCCATCACACGCGGTGGCGAAGCTATGCGGCCCGCAAGGCGCACTGTGATCTTGTTCAGTTCTTGATTGGCCAGCTCAACTGCCTCGGGCGCAGGCCGTTCTCCCTCAACCGTCTGAGGCTCAAAACCGCGGAACTTTTCAACCAGCGCCGTGATAGTGTCTTCGCGTCCGCCGTTAACAATCCGGCTGCGCTCGAACTTGTTTGGATAGACGTTGCCTACGAGTCGACGCAACTCCTCCAGGTGCTCATGCCGCGCCTGCGTCTGATCGTTGTCTTCGATGAATGGTATGGTCAAAATTCTCGCTCCTGAAGGAAAGCGCTGATTATAGAGAGCGGGTCACTGATTGCCAATACTGCAGTTCGGCGCAAGCGAAGCTGTTGTCACTCAATTACGGAACCGAGGAGCGGTAGCGATCGGGTCGACAGGGCTCCATTGAAGTCGCAAGAAAACAGATTTTGCCGTTAGTCGACGTCGCGCGACTGGACCCGGTCGCTACCGCTCTTCGGTTCTGTAATTGAGTGGTAGTTCCTAGAAAATTGGTAATTGACAATCGGCAATCGGCATCGCCTCATGCTAGATTGTAGGCGAATGAGCGGCAAGATACTCAGCCACGAAGATCTGCTTCGGGAGCGCATAACCTTGCGCGATGATGGCAAAACCCTGGTCTTTACGAACGGCGTCTTCGATCTGTTGCACGTCGGGCACGTGCGTTACCTACAACGGGCGCGGGCGCTTGGTGATGCGCTGGTTGTTGCGATAAACAGCGATCGCAGCGTTCGGCAATTGAAGGGTGACAGCCGGCCGGTAATCGTGGAGCAAGAGCGCGCTGAAATACTCGCGGCCCTGCGACAAGTGACCTACGTGACTATTTTTGATGACATCTCTCCGCGTGCCTTGATTGCAAAAGTGCTTCCAGATGTACTCGCCAAGGGTGGCGACTACGGCATGGATGAAATTCATGGCCGCGAGGAGGTGGAAGCCGCTGGGGGCAGAGTGGTTTCATTGCCGTTTACTGAAGGTGCTTCAACCTCAGCAATGATTGAGCGGATGCGGAAGCGCAGTGGTAAATGATGTCAGTGGTCCGTGGTTTTCAGTTGTAGGGGCGTCCCTCCGTGGGCGCCCGTCGATTAGCTACATACTTCTTGGAGGTTACGCTCGACCTCTTGCGCGTTCCGTACCGCAACCAACGGGCGCCCACGGAGGGACGCCCCTACAACTGAGGACCACGGACCACTGACAACGGACACTGACAACGGACCACTGACAACGGACCACTGACAACGGACACTGACAACGGACA
>JACCUI010000224.1 GCA_013811945.1 Pyrinomonadaceae bacterium
TCCAAACAGAACCGTTGCGGAACGGACGACTGACTTGAGCGAACACCGAAATACCCACAATCAAAACAAGCAGTACTAACGAACCAATTAGGGTGCGTCGAGATTTCATGCGGGACTCCTTTCCGTACCGGGGTTAGAGTCGGGCGGGCTGTACGGGTCGCGCCGTCCCAACCATGTCTCCGGCAACGAGATTCCGGCGGAAATGTTGACGAAATACCGGGCTTGGTGTGGCGGACTTTAGGAGAACTGAAGGGCTGTCAATTGCAGCGATGCTACGACGGCAAGCCCTTCCGCGCGATCGTTTCCATCACGTTGCAGAACCGCTCCAACTCGCCCAGGGTCGTATATACGTTGGGTGTGATGCGGATGCCCTTGAATTCGTCATGGATGATAGGCGTTGTGAAAATTCGATGTTTGTCGAATAGATAGCTACCGATGGCCGAAGGGTTCGTCCCTTCAATGTGAATATTGGCGATGGCGCACGACTGGTTGTCGTCAAACGAAGTGTTGAAGCTCACCTTCGCTACATCTTTGAGTCGGTTCATCCAATAGCGTGCCAGATAACGCAGCCGCGCTTCTTTGCGCTTTCCTCCCAACCCGTTGTGGAAAAGCAAGGCTTCACCAATCGCCAGCCGAGGCGCAGCTGAATGCGTACCAATCTCTTCAAACTTGCGAATGTCAGAAGCCTGTTTTGACTCGGCTGCCATCAAGGGCCAGATGCCGGGAATCTTATCCCGTTTTACATAAAGCAGACCCGTACCCTTTGGCGCGTAAAGCCACTTATGCAGGCTGGAGCCGAAGTAGTCGCAGCCAAGATCCTTCTGCTGAAAATCAAATTGCGCAAAGGAATGAGCGCCGTCGACAATCGTTTCGATTCCTTTGGCCCGCGCCATTTCACAAACAGCCTTCACGGGCGTGATCTGCCCGGTGATGTTAACCATGTGCGACATCAGGATCAGACGTGTGCGACCGGTAATCCCCGCGGCAAACGCTGCGGTGATCTCGTCAAGATTCCTGGGCGGAATAGGGATTTTGACCAACTTCAAAACCAGACCTTCTCGCTTTTCGCGCTGGCGCAAGGTAGTCAGCATGCGCCCGTAATCCTGCGTAGTAGTGAGAATCTCATCGCCCGGTTTTAACTCCATGCCCATCAAAAGAATTTCGAGCGACTCAGAAGCGTTTCGGGTGATGGCGATCTCTTCGCGATCGCAACCGAATAGTTCGGCCAGCCCGGTCCGGATCGTTTCCGATTGCGGCTCGAGGATCTGCCACATGGTGTAAGCCGTGGCATCCTCCTGTTGCCAGATGTAACGCACGAGGGCTTCAGTAACGATACGCGGACTGGGCGATACGCCGCCGTTGTTCAGGTTGATGATCCCGCGGGTGACCGAAAAAGATCTTTGAATGGCGGCCCAGTAGTCTTCATCCATTGCCGTTTGTTGCGGCGACAAATGCGCGACGCTTTTCGCGGCCGCCTGGACCTCTCTCAGAAGGGACGCCACAGTCGATGAAGACAGAGCGGAAAGACCGACGCTTTTACCGGCCAGGGAGAGAAAGGAGCGGCGCGAAGGTTTTTGAGCAAACGGGGAACTATTCATGGAGGTCGGTACTCCTTTAGTGAAAACAATTCAGACCGCAGGCAATTCGCATCAAAGTTCTCATCGGCTGGCTCCTTGAGTTTACTTCGCTTCGTAAACAATCTCGCCACCAATCACCGTCATCATACAATGGGTTTTCAGGATTTCCGTCTCGGGAATCTTCATGATATCGGCCGAGAGGACTGTAAAGTCGGCAAGTTTGCCCACTTCGATTGAGCCTCGAAGCTTTTCTTCAAAGGCAGCGAAGGCAGGCCAAATCGTGAACATCTTAAGCGCCTGGTCGCGAGTGGCGGCCTCTTCGGTGTGCCAACCTTCACCAGAAAAGCCTTTTTGGTCCTTGCGGGCCACCGCGGCGTAAAACTCGATCATCGGCTCACCGCGCTCCACCGGCGCGTCCGAGCCTCCCGCAACTGCTACACCCGACTTGATGAACGTCTGCCATATATAGGCGCCGGCCAGACGTGGTATCCCCACTCTGCTGGGCGCAAAATGCAGGTCGCCGATTGCGTGCGAAGGTTGCATTGAAGGAATCACGCCGAGTTTGGCAAAGCGCGGGATGTCTGATGGGTCGACTATCTGAGCGTGCTCAATACGCCAACGCGGTTCGGCGATCTTGCGTTGTTCGCTAGGCACGGTTTTGAAAACCTTCTCATATTCGTCGAGCGTGAAACGATTGGCGCGATCGCCAATGGCGTGTGTCTCCACCTGGATACCCTGTTTCAGCGCCGTTTGGAGCATGGGGCCCAGGTCCTCCGGTTTGACTGTGAGAAAGCCTGAAGTGTCGGGGGCATCTGAATAAGGTGCGAGCAGCGCCGCACCTCGCGAACCGAGCGCGCCATCAGAAACAACCTTGATTGTCCGGAGGGTAAACCGGTTATCGAAACTTCCGATCGTTGGTCCTTCCGCCAGCAACCGCGCGGAGCTAGGACCAGGTCCATGCACGGCCTTGTAGATGCGCAACTTGATCTTGCCTGCGCCGTAAAGCTTTCCATAAAGATCAATTTCCTGGTAACCACCTCCGGCATCATGAATCTGCGTCCAACCGAGCTCGACATTACGCTTGACGCCCAGCTCGATCGCGCGCTCAGCATCTGCCGGAGTGGTGCCTGGGATATGACGGCTTACCAGTCCTTGCGCGGCGTCCAATAGCATTCCGTTTGGCTCGCCTGTCTGTTTGTCTTTGGAGATCTCCCCACCGAAGGGACTCGGTGAGTTTTTATCGACAGCCGCGATCCTCAGGGCAGCACTATTAACCACCGAAGCATGCCCATCCGCACGAGTAAGAACTACGGGATTGTTTGGCGCAACTTTGTCCAGGTCTGCGCGAGTCGGGAAAACAGGCGGTTTCCAGAAGGTCTCAATCCAACCCCGGCCGGTTACCCATTCACCGGAGCTTGCCTGGTCAACCCGCCCCTTCACTTTGCTCAGAAAGTCTTCGAGGCTGGTAACGCCTTCGAGATTCAGCGTCATCTCACGAAAGCCAACGCCGGGGAGGTGCTGATGAGCATCCGTCATTCCCGGCACCATTGTCTTACCCTGCAGATCTACCACGCGGGTGCTCTTGCCGACGTACCTCTGCGCTTCGTTATTTGATCCGACAAACACGATGCGGTTCGCTTTCACCGCGACGGCTTCAGCCTTGGGAATGCTGGAGTTGACGGTGTAGACGTTTCCGTTCCTATAAACCACATCGGCGGAGGTTTGAACCTCGGGATTGACCACTAATAGACCAATTGCAGTCAGGGCAATCACGATAAGTAAATGAGTAAACAGTTTCATATATTCTTCCTTGGAAACGAATAATTGGACGGGACAGAAATCTCGCGATTCACGTTAGGCGAAGATCATAAGCAGTATCGATAATGTACACTGTCGCCCCCTTCGGCCTTGGGGAATGCACGAGGTGTTTTGATTCATAGTATCACGCTCCATTTCGGTATCGGCAGCGCCACGATTTCGGTTTAGTCGCGTGGCGAAGGTTAGTCTAGCCGTCTCTTAAGGCCGGGGGCCAAGGCCCGAACACCTTGTCGCGTTGGCGACGATTGAATGATCGTCAGCCGTCGCTGATGCGACGAGATATTAATGACAGGATTTCTTTCCCGGCCTAAAGGGCCGGGCTAAACTCACGCCGACGCTACGCGTCGAGAACCAGTTTCAAGCTAGAGTATAACCTTGGCTCGCCAGATCTTTACTAATCATGCTCAATATCGCAGGGGGTATCTCTTAAATGAATACTGAAACACTAAACCTGAACACTTCAAGAGGCGCCACCACGGCCATCGTTGCGCGTCCAACGGGGGACACCACAGCTGCTGTAATTTTGATTCATGAATGGTGGGGCATTAACGATCACATTTGCGACCTTGCCGGCCGTTACGCCCAGGAAGGTTGTGTTTGCGTAGCCCCCGATCTGTATCGCGGCAAAGTCGCTAAGGATTCAGACGCGGCCGCCCGGCTGATGCACGACCTCGACACCGTGGATGGGCTGGAAACAATCAGTGAGGCGATTGTGAAGACTCGGACCGCCTTTGGTGCACAAAAGATCGGCATTACCGGCTACTGCATGGGCGGCACCTTTGCGTTGCGTGCGGCGTGTGAAATGAGCGAACTTGCAGCTGCCGCTCCTTTTTACGGAGACATTCCCGAAGAGAAGGTGCTCGCTAAACTGAATGCGCCAACCATCTTCTTTGCGGGTGCGCTCGACAGTTGGATAACTCCTGAAAAAGTCGAGGTGTTGAAAAAGGCGGCGCGCGACTACAACCTACCGCTCGAAGTGGTCAGCTATGATGCCGACCACGCCTTCTTCAATGACACCAGGCCGGAAGTTTACGATGCGAATGCCGCAAGAGATGCGTGGCAGCGGGTGCTGGCCCACTTCCGAAAGTACCTGGGTGAAGCCGCTCGCCCAACAGGAGCGTGATCGTATCAACCTCCTCGCTGCCGGTAACTGGTCGTTTCATTCTACTTAGGATCAACGTTGAGACTGTAGTGATTGGAAATATGGAAAAATACGAAAGGAAAGTGATCAGATCGGGCTGGTCGACCCAAGGAATGCATCCAACTCAGCCTTGGTCGGCAGAGCCGTCCGTCCACCTAGAGCGCGACACTTTAGAGCGGCGGTCGCGTTCGCGAGTTTCAAACTCGTGTCCAAGTCTTCTCCGCGCAACAACCCGCAAAGAAAACCCCCATGGAAAGCGTCTCCGGCGCCGGTGGTATCGCGACAAGCGCCCGGCACTTCATAGGCCGGTGATTCCAGGAACTGGCCATCGCAGTAGACCAACGCACCGCGCTTGCCCATTGTCATTCCCACTACTGCGCAGCCATAGCGCGCTTTCAGCTCGACCAGCGAGGCGCGTTCGTCGCCGATCCCAGTTAACCGGTGTGGAAATTCTCTGGAAGTGACCAGGACATCAATCAAGGTCAGCAGCTCGGGCAGTCCTTCATAGATGTTGTCGATATCGGCAGTCACGATGGTTCCCGTTGCCCGCGCTGCGCGGGCCAACCGGGCGCACGCGGGTGGATCGTGAGCATCGATGTGCAAGACACGTCCCAGCGAGGAGATTCTGATGGGCGCGTCGTTAACACTGTATGCGAGGCGCTGATCACGGTCCCAGATTATGGTTCGCTCACCAGAGCGCGCGTCGATGATGATGAAAGCAATCTGGTTGCGAGCACCGGGGACAACTTCGGCGAACTCAATGTCAACTCCTTCATCCTTGAGCGAGCTAAGTCCAAATTGTCCTTCCGAGTCAGAGCCAAAGCGCCCGGCGTAAGCGGTTTTCAAGCCAAATCGTTGCAAAGCAACCATTGCGGTTGCGGTTTGACCACCTGGCGACTGTTGATGCTCTCTGAAACGCACCTTAGTGTCGAACGCCGGGTATTCCGGAACGACGATTAAATGATCGACGGCATTCAAGCCAAAACCGACGGCGTCGAATTGTCGTTGAGACGGCAGGCTGAAAGGAAATTTCACTAAGGGGTCTCGCTTTCAGGGTACTGGTGCAATTACGGTAATTTGCAGGTCAGCTTCACAGCCCGCCGGAGCGGCGAGCAAATATCAAATTAGAAACTCTTTCGCCTGTAATAAAATCAACAACTTACAGGCGAGTTTCTAGTGAGGAAGGCGGACCCTGTCCCCGCTCTTACGATGAAAACAAAAAGCGTTTAGGCTGGCTAACAACTCAATTAATCCCTCCCAAGGAACTTCCTCGCATGGCTCGCAAGCAATCCGAACTCAATCTCCCAGGGGGGAGTGGCTTTCACCTTGAGGCGGGTGACAGGGTCCGCCCTCCTGACCCGCAAAATTACCGTAGGTCATTTTTGATTTCCACACAGCTTCTACCGCTCCTCGGCTCTGTGAGACCCGCGAAAATGCATTCGTAATGCTTCTACGCTAAAATGGATCGAAATCCCCTGTAATTTCAAAGCACTTGTCGAAGCAGTGACCTTAGACGAAAAACTAAAAGAAATTCCACGTTCTGCCGGCGTGTATCTCTACAAAGACAGCGCGGGAAAGACTATTTACATCGGCAAGGCGAAAAACCTGCGCAGCCGAGTCCGTTCCTACTTTCAAGCGCGGCCCTTCGACCGTAAGACCGATGCCCTTCTGAGACAGATCGCTGATGTCGAGTTCATTGTCACTGACAACGAAGTCGAGGCCCTGATACTTGAAGCGACGCTAACTAAAAAACATAAGCCGCGGTACAACGTCAATCTGAAAGATGACAAGTCGTATCCGCACCTTAAGCTTACGATCAATGAGCCTTTTCCCAAGGTCGTAATCACGAGGCGGATACAAAATGATGGTGCGCTTTATTTTGGACCTTTCTTGCCGGCCAGCCTGGCCCGCAAGACCATCGATCTGATTAATCGAACGTTCCAACTGCGCACCTGCGATATCGAAATTGACGGTAAGGCTCCTCGACCCTGCCTCGAGTACCACATCAAACGCTGCCTTGGTCCATGCGTCAAGGGATTGTGCACCCCGCCGCAATACGAGGAAGCGGTCAAGGATGTGCGACTGCTGCTGGAAGGACGGAACAAGGAACTCGCCGATACACTCGCAGACCGCATGACGCAGGCTTCGACAGATCTTCGTTACGAAATGGCCGCTAAGTACCGCGACCTCCGGAAGACTGTTATCAAGCTTTCTGAACAACAGAAGATGGCCACCTCGCCCGAAAGGGATGTGGACATCTTCGCCTACTATCGCGAGGGCCGCCGGTTGGCGTTGCAGTTATTTACAATGCGTGAAGGTCACATCGTTGGGCGCCGCGAATTTTTCTGGGAGGATCTGCCGGAAGGCGATTTCGATCCCGCTTCATTCTTAAGTGATGTTCTGGCCCAGTACTACACGACCGATTACGTGCCTAAAGAAATTCACGTGCCGGTAGACTTCGAAGATCGCGAACTGCTGGAACGGGCCTTGAGCGAGCGAAAGGGTCGCCGCGTCAAGATTCTGCACACCCAACGAGGCGAGAAGCGCGACCTGATCGATCTGGGAGAGAAGAATGCGAAGCTGGCTTTTGAGCAGCGGTTTCGGGTGCTTAAGCCGGACATGAAACTAGTGCTCGAGGAGTTGCAGGAGACCCTGGAGTTGCCCCGTTTTCCAACTCGCATCGAGTCCTTCGACGTCTCCAACATTCAAGGGGCGGAGAATGTAGCCGGTATGGTGGTCTCCGAAAACGGAAAAATGAATCGCTCTGAGTACCGCAAGTTCCGTATTAAGACGGTCGAAGGGTCAAACGATGTGGCGTCTATGCGCGAAGCAGTCTTTCGACGGTATCGCCGAGTGCTGGATGAAGAAAAGCCATTGCCGGATTTAGTCATGATCGATGGAGGTAAGGGACAACTCAGTGCGGCTGCCGATGCGATGCGTGAACTCGATCTGGAAGCAGTCCCGATGGTTGGGATAGTCAAACCACCATTTCGACACAACGATGTGTCGCATCTGCTGGTGAAAGGGCGAGAGGATGAACCAGTTTATCTCGACTCTCATTCATTAATTCTTCGCTTGCTGCAGATGATTCGCGACGAAACTCACCGTTACGCCGTCACTTATCATCGCAAACGCCGCGAGTTACGCGACTTCACCTCCGAACTCACCGCCATACCTGGGGTTGGTGATAAGCGCAAGACTCGTTTGCTGAGGCAGTTCGGTTCGATTCAACGAGTTGCGCTTGCCAGCGTTTTAGAACTGTCGCCTTTCGTGGGATTAAGAACCGCTAATGAAATTGTCGAGCACTTCGGGCGCCAACGAAGGCTTGCCGAAGGGGAAACCGCAACGCCGCAGTATACCGAAAAGGCTGAGAACTCCGCTCCTTCGGTGAAACCACCAACGTGAGTTGAATAAGGGGTAACCTGATGAGATGGCTATTTATTGCTATTACGGTTTTCACCTTGGTGGCGTTGTCTGCGGGCAATGCGCTCGCCTGCACCTGTCTTGAGCGCGTTCCGTGTCAAGCGTTCGGGGAAGCGTCGGCGGTTTTCGTCGGTACCGTTATCGACAGCCGCATCATCACTATTAAGCGAGGCAATTATGAAAGCAGCAGCCGGGCCGTGCGTTTCTCGCTGGATTCTCCTTTTCGCGGGGTAAAAGGTTCGCAGGTAGAAGTAACGACAGCAATGGGCGGCGGTGATTGTGGATTTGGATTTGTTCCGACCCAACAGTATCTCGCGTACGCTTCTGCGTATGAGGGAAAACTCTCAACAAGCATTTGCTCCAGAACCAGATCCATCTCCAGGGCCGCCGAAGACCTGAGCTACATTCGTGGGTTGGCCACAGCAAAACCAGGAGCGACGATCAGCGGTAGAGTAGTCACGAACCGAAGGAACAAAAATGGCGGATATGAAAATCAACCCCTGGCGCGTATTAAGATAACAATCGAGGGGCTTACGAAGAGAGAAATCAAAACAGATATGAAAGGGCAATTTCGAGTCGAAGGTTTGCCTGCCGGACCATATGTAGTCAAACTGTCCGTGCCCCGGCAGTCGAAGGTGGCAGGAGCGCCTGGACAAAAGGTGAAGGTGACTGATCGCGGTTGTGCCGTAGTGGAGTTCTGGTTAGAGCCGCTGGCAAGTTAGTAGCAGTTCGAACTCCGCAGCCGACCGTCGTTTGGTAATCAGGGGTCGTTATCAGTCGGTTTGTTTCACCGCGCCTCTTGCGGAAAACCGATGACTTTCTGCGCGTTCTTTCTTAAGCCTTCGAGGCTACGCCTCCGGATGTGGAGGTTAGCCCCAGGTCTTATGCAGTGTGTTCGAAAGCCAGAGCCTTTCCGCAAGGTAGAGACGCTGCGCCGCAGGCCCTATTAAAACTTGACCTGACCACCGCTCACAGAATACTTTGCAGCCGTCCTTTTTCCTGCTCAGTGCTATCTGAAGGAGGTTGCCTATGGCAAGCAAAGCCAGTATCGCAGGTCATCCGATTCACCCGATGATCATTTCCTTTCCCCTCGCTCTGTGGACCACCTCATTTGTTGCTGACGTGATCTTCTATTTCTGGCGCGGGCCGAGTCTGCTTGTCATCTCAAAGTTTTGCTTGCGGCAGGATGCCTGGGCGCCATTGCGGCTGCACTACCAGGCCTCATTGATTGGTCTGCGATCACGAATGATAAGGTTAAGCGAATAGCTAACTGGCACGCGATTTTGAATATTATTGCGTTGATAATATTTGCATCTAGTCTTTACCTGCGAATGAACGCCGGCGCAGTCTGGGTAGATTACGGCCTTATGATTCCCTTTCTGTGATCCCTTCTCGGCGTAATTCTGATTTCCATTTCGGGATGGCTCGGTGGCGCCTTATCGTTTGAACACGGTGTGGGAGTAGCGCCGCAACACGATTCGCCGGAAGAAGAAGTAGCCAAGGTCAGATTTCCTGTTTAACCCTGGCCCTGATATGGTTCCTCAAGCGACCACCCTAAACACAACACCGCCCGGACTTCGTTTGAGATCCGGGCGGTAGTTTTTTGAGCGAAGCTTAATTACCCTTGAGGTTGTTGGCCTCGGGTGCCGCTGAATTCGTAAGAGATGTGCATTTTAAGCGACCCATCCAACATTTCCGCTCGCACGTCTTTTACCCGGGCTTTCACCTCTCCA
>JACCUI010000226.1 GCA_013811945.1 Pyrinomonadaceae bacterium
TATGCCCCCCGGCACGACCTGAGATAGCAGTAGGCGAAGACTCGAGTTGAGTCGAAGTCTCAGATAAAACAATGGTCGGCACTTCCCTTCAAGGAAGGTCAGATCGAGGGTCGCTCCAAAGGACCTCAAATTCGTGGGCCAGTGGTGGCTAAAGTGAGAAGATGTACCGGCGCGAGTTGAAGACTTACGGGTACGTTGTGGGGCTGGCAGCCAAAGAAAGGACCGGTCAGCAAGTAGGAGTGTTTTTTCTCTTGACGCCCTTTCATAAAACTGATGGCAAACCATCTGACAGACGTGCCGTCTTCCGACCAGCATACGGTCAAGCCATGGTTTGACGGCAAACTGGATTTCGCGCCGCCGGTCACGGATTTGACCGCACAGGGATTTCCTTTAGTCGGTGGTCGCCTCGATTACATCAGCAACAGACCAGTCGCGGCACTTGTGTATCAGCGTCGGCAACATTTCATCAATTTGTTTATCTGGCTTTCAACCAACGATTCGGAGAGCGGAAATAAAATAATGACGCGGCAAGGTTACAATTTAATTCGCTGGAATCAATCGGGAATGACCTATTGGGCAGTCTCAGACCTAAACCTGAACGAATTGCAGGAATTCGCCCAAGCGGTGCAAAATCCAACTTGAGGCGGACGCGCTTCGGGATATGGCAAGAGTTGTTCAACGGTAAAAGAAAAACCCGCTAAGGCGAGTTGAGCGGTGAGGCTGAAATCTAACAAGTCATTCAACCCGACCCGCGATAGCATGGCTTTCAAGATGCTTCCTTTCGGCGAAGATTGAATGCCTGCGCGCGGGCGGGTTAATTCGCGCGTTCGGTTGCTTCACGGTGTCGAACGTGAAGCTGAATAGTAATGAACTAAATGGAGTAGTGGAAATGAAACTTGTAAGGCTTGCGTGTCTATTGATGATGTTTCTGGTGAGCCTAGGTGTGGCAGAAGCTGACGCACAGAACTTAAATCGCATCTTCGGAAATACGCAGGGGGCTTTTGTTCTGTACGATCTGGCAAACAACCGTTACGTCCGGCACAACGACGCGCGATGTCGCCGGAGATTTACTCCGGCATCAACCTTCAAGATTCCAAACTCCTTGATCGGTCTGGAAACTGGCGTCGTTCGAGACGCTGACTTCTTCATCTCGTGGGATCGTCAGCGATACCCGAATCAAGGGCGACCGAACATCGCTCCGTTCATTCACTGGTGGCAAGATCATACGCTTCGTTCGGCGATAAGACATTCCGTTCTCTGGTATTACATCGAGATTGCCCGGCAGGTCGGCGCCCGAAGAATGCAGAGACATATCACGCAGTTCCGGTACGGGAACGGAGATACGTCCGGCGGCATCGAGCAGTTCTGGAGAACCAGCACGTTGCGAATATCGGCCGACGAGCAGGTGGATTTTTTGAGAAGGCTCTACGCCGGACAACTATCCGTCTCCAGACGCTCGATCGAGATTGTGAAAGACATCATGCTGTTGGAACAGACCGCAACTTACAGGTTAAGCGGCAAGACGGGTGCCGCGCCGTCAGGTAATGGAGGAACACTGGCCTGGTTCGTTGGCTACTTGGAGCGTGAAGGCAAAGTCTACTTTTTCGCCCTCAACATGGACGGCGCAAGCTATGAAGCGATTCGTGACGAGCGGATCAATCTGACGAAGCGGATACTGACCGAGTTAGGTTATCTGCCAAACTGAAAATAGCTATGTACAATATTTCAACGAACGCCGCAATCGAACAAGCTGGCAATCTATCGGCGTCTTTCTCACTTTCATCACTCTAATATCTTCTCTATCGTTGGTAACTTGATCTTCCGACCTCATCCTTCACCGCCGAATCGTCTCATCTTCTCTTCGGATACATCGAAGGATTTGACAGACTTTTCCGAACCCGTTAGTAAACGAATGCAGATTTTTGTTGACGGCAAGGAAGAGCGGGGTCTTCGACTATTTATTTTCCGGCTAGAATACAAAGGCGGGCAACCAGTACGGCCCACTGACTTTGAAACGCCCATCGTCGGAAGAATTCCAAGCAATCGGAAGATAGTGGGCGTCCAAAAGTCACCGAACCGTAAGGGCCCAACGAGGTATAACAAAGAGAACGACGGTTGCTTGAACATCTTCTTTGGAGCGGAACATGTGCGTTGAGCAGGAACAAGTCCCAGGCATTCAGTTGAGATGGCGTAGACAGGTCACGGATTACTTGAGCTTGGAACGGAATGTAGCCATTGCCTCCACAGCTGTTTTTCTCCTTGGACTCGGCGAGGAATTATGGAAAAATTTCTTGCCTAAATATTTGGAATATCTCGGCGCAAGTCCGGTCGTGATCGGTATGTTCGGGACGACAGAGAACCTCCTTGACGCCGGCTATCAGTATCCCGGAGGATGGCTCGCAGACCGCGCTGGAAGACGACGCTCTTTTCTGGTCTTCATTGGCATTGCTTCCGCTGGATATCTCATCTACCTGCTCAGCCCTTCGTGGCCGTTTCTCTTCATCGGACTTGCATTTGCTATGGGCTGGACCAGCATGGCAAGCCCGGCAATCTTTGCCGTAATCGGCGATTCCCTTCCGAAAGAGCGCCGCGCCATGGGATTCACACTGCAGTCTATTCTGAAGCGTGTGCCGGTGGTTATTTCGCCACTCATCGGCGGGGCATTAATCGCCGTCGTTGGGATCTCTTACGGAATACGAGCTGGACTGGCAATAACCCTCGTCATGGCCCTTATCACTTCACTGATAGTTTTGAGAATAAATATCCCGGTGCAAGCAGCCGGAGTAACCAACATTCACGGAGTCTGGCGGTCTTTTCACGTCGCGCTTAAACGTCTGCTCATCTCCGACATCATTATCAGGATGTGTGAAGGCATGGCCGGAATCTTCATCATCCTGTATGTCACAAACGTTCTTAGCATCAGTTTGGCGGAGTACGGCTTACTGGTGGCGATTCAGGTCACAACTTCTATTCTGGTTTACATCCCGGCGGGCAGGATAGCTGACCGGATCGGACGTAAGCCTTTCGTTATGGTTACCTTTGTCTGTTTCGCCCTGTTTCCAGTGGCGGTGGTTCTCTCGACAAACTTCCCCACGTTGGTACTAGCTTTCATCATCGGTGGGTTGCGAGAGATAGGGGAACCCGCCCGCAAGGCAATGATCGTCGATTTCGCTCGCGACGATCTTCGCGCACGTTCTGTCGGGCTGTATTACCTCGTCCGCAGTCTTTCGGTTACGCCAGCGGCCTTGATTGGCGGTCTGCTTTGGAGGATTTCACCGCTGGTTCCATTCATTACTGCAGGAGTTGTCGGCCTTCTCGGCACCGTTGTGTTCGCGGCGACTGTCGAAGAGCAATCCGCAAGTTGAATACAGACACGGAAGGAATAGCTATGTCTTTTTGTGCCGACGCGCGTTACGGTGAAACGCTATGGAGAGTTTCGTGGCAGTTGTTAGCAGTTCTTGTTTTCGGTCTCCCGCTTTGGGTCGTCGCTGTCTATCTCGTCTGATCCAGCATTAACGCGCAACTGGAGCACGCCAACATCGAGGTGAGTTCGTCCGCTGACCGCATACTGCGAATTCTCTTTGTTACTCTCAACATGCACAAAGTCCATCATTCACGAGAGACCAGACGGAAACTGACTCAAACTATTCCAACATCTTTTCTCTCTGGGATAGACTCTTCGGCACTCACACACCAGGAACAGACTTTGAGAATCTGTGCTACGGCCTCGACGGATTCGACGATAGCGAGAAGCAAGCGGGCCGGACTCTTGAAAATGCCGGTTTTGCATTAAAGAGAAAAGAATCTATGATGTGGATCACTCGCAACGCCATTCGAGTTAATCGGACAGCGACATGCTGGCTCATCCGCCGGTTTCTGGATCCCGAGGCTGAATTTCTTTTCGTGACGGCTGATCAGGTTGCCACGATGCAGCGTGTGGAACGTGCGATTGGCTTCGATGCGCCCGGCGCTACATACCCACACAAAAACGCGGAAGGGTTGTGCTCTTTTGCTGCTTTAGTGCATAGGCGGCTCGCACATGATCCGGTTTTGGTCGAAATAGCCCGTATCGTTCAGGCTGCGGACTTCAGCAACCAGTAGATGATCATCCGGCAGCGCGCGGCCTGCAGTTGATCAGCCGCGGCTTCCCTTCAGTGACGAGAGATGATTATGAAACTGTGGAGCGCGCAGCGTTCGTATATGACGCCCTATATGAAAGTATCAGTGAAGCCAGAGTCAATAACTAATGATCGAGAATATGAACCACCAGTCATCACCTCGATTAACAAAGAAACGGAGGAAAGCAATGAATAAGTTTGAAGCTACCGTAAGCACCGCTATCGTTCTGCTTCTAGCCATAGTCGCGTGCAGCACGCCTAACAGATCATCAGGAGCTAACACGGTCACGCCAGAGATTCCTGCTCCGGTACAGAAAACCGGTAAAAGTTTCGCATACAACTTCGATACTGACACCACTGGACAATTGCCGGCCAAGTTTCATACTGGCCTAACCGGCAAAGGCACAGTGGGAGCATGGGAGGTCAAAGCGGATTCAAGCGCCCGGTCACAGCCCAACGTGCTTGCCCAGACTTCTACTGATAGAACGAGCTACCGCTTTCCCGTCGCCATTGCAGATGAAGGCTCGTTTCGTGATTTGGATTTAAGCGTCAGGTTCAAGCCAATCAGCGGTCAGGTAGATCAAGCCGCCGGGCTCATGTGGCGATTGAAAGACGCAAACAACTATTACATCGTGCGTGCTAACGCGCTAGAGAATAATGTCGTTCTTTACAAAGTCGAGAACGGCAAGCGAACAGACCTACCCTTAAAGGAAGAAGGCCGCACATACGGGAAGAAAACCAGTATGCCTTCAGCACAATGGAGCGAACTGCGTGTGGTAGCCGCGGGTAATCTGTTCGAGGTCTTCGTAAATGGCCAGAAGCTATACGAGGTCGAAGACAACACCTTTACCGAAGCGGGCAAAGTGGGACTATGGACCAAAGCCGATTCCGTGACTTACTTCGATGACCTGCGGGTAACTGCGAAATAGACAACAAGAAGGCGGCCAAGCATGAACAAAGCGTCAGTAAGTGATCGAATGGCAACAAGCCGAATGAAAAAACATATCGTGCGAACCGCGATACTCTTCGTCGTGCTAACCGGTTTAACGGGATCTTACGCAGAATCATATACTCAAACCGGGAGATGGATAAGGCATCCGGTCTTATCGAGTTGAAGTTCGCATCGCGGCGTTAAGGCAAGATGCTTCAGGCTTTGTGACTAGAGAGGAGGAAGCGGGGCGCTCTTTTTGAATGCCTTTCAGCGGTGGCCCGCGAAATAAAACGATGAAGAACATTTCACGGCGCGAGGCGCTTGGGACAATGATGGTCGGAGGCACAGGTCTCGCGCTCACGAATTTCCCGGATTTAGTAACTGCGGATGCGAATGAAAGAGGAGACGAAATCATGGCGACGGAAGGTCAAACATCTGGCGCAGCCACATCGGTACGCGCCTTCGGCGGCCAGCATCAGCCGAAGCCGCTCCCGTTCAATCCGGCTAAGTTGAACGGGTTTTCAGAAAAGCTCATCAGATCGCACTGGGAGAACAACTACGGCGGCGCGGTGAAGGCCCTCAACGCGGTAGAACAGAGACTCCAGGAGTTACTGCGCGATAAGGAGCTGCCACCTTACGTCTACGGCAATCTGAAGCGCGAGGAATTGGTGCGAACCGGCTCGGTCGTTCTCCACGAGCACTACTTCGCCAATCTTGGGGGTGACGGCAAAGCCGGTGGCAAGGCGCTCGGCTTGGTCAAACAGTGGTTTGGTAGCTATGAGCAGTGGGAAGCCGAATTCAAAAAGACAGCGAACGCATTGGCTGGCGGGTCTGGGTGGGTGATTCTCGCTCACAACATGCACACCGGCGAAGTGCACAACTACTGGGCATGGGACCACATGCACAACGCGCCAATGAGCCGTCCGCTACTCGTGCTCGACATGTATGAGCACGCCTACCACATGGACTATGGCGCCGCCGCTGCGAAATACGTTGACGCGTTTGCACAGAACGTTAATTGGGAAGAGGTCAATCGCCGGGCGGAAGCTTCACTAAAAGGCGTCCATCCTCAGTCGGGGACAAATAACATCGCTATTTTGCAGATGGAGAAGGTTGGCTCTTAGGCGCGCTTAGCGAAGGAGGAGGAGGCAGAATGACTCGTAACCCGTACGTCGAAGTCCTCATTGCTTTTACATTGGGCGTTGGCCTCCTTGTCGGCGCGTGCACCGGACGGCAGACTTCCCAAAACAACGAAAGTGGAGCCAGAGCTCCGTCAGGTGAAGTGACGATCTACGTTTCGACAGATCGAGTTTTTTCCGAACCCATACTCAGGAACTATGAACTGAACACAGGCACAAAGGTAAACGCCGTTTACGACACTGAGGAGACCAAGAGCACCGGCCTCGCCAACCGGCTCTTGGCAGAGAAAAATAACCCGCAAGCCGACGTGTTTTGGTCGAATGAACCAGTGCGCACGCTGGTATTGAAGAAGCGGGGCGTGCTCGCGCCTTACAAATCGTCGAGCGCAGTTGGGATCCCGGCTGTATTCAAGGACCCGGGAGATTATTGGACCGGCTTTTCGGCCCGCTCGCGCGTGATTGTCTACAACACCAAGCTGGTGAAGCCGGAAGAAGCGCCAAAGTCTGTTCTTGATCTCACCGATCCGAAATGGAAGGGACAGGTGGCGATTGCCGATCCGCGCTTCGGCACGACCTCGTTCCATGTGGCGGCGCTGTACGCAGAGCTGGGGGACGAGCGCGCCGATGAGTTCTTTCGCAAGCTGAAAGCCAACGACGTGAAGATCGTAGCCGCCAACTCGGTGGTGCGCGACATGGTGGCGCGCGGTGAGGCGAAGGTCGGACTCACAGATACAGATGACGTGAACGTGGCGATCGAAGACAAGCAGCCGGTGGCGATGGTCTTCCCCGACCGTGAGGGCATGGGAGTTCCGCTCATGCCTAACATGGTTTCACTGATAGCCGGTGCGCCGCACTCGGAAGCGGCGAAGCTCCTGATTGATTATCTGCTTTCTTCGGAGGTGGAGCTAATGCTGGCTCAGTCAGAGGCGGTGCAGATACCACTCCGAGTGGGGGTCGAAGGGCCGAAGAACATCCCACCGATTTCAAGCTTCAAGCCTATGACACTCGACTATGGCAAGGCCGCAGATCGCGTCGAGGATGTGACGCGCCGTTTGCAACCGATTCTTGGTCTTTGACGAGTGATGGTACGACTCCTTCGCGAACCGAAAAGGTTCCGCCGCGCACTTACGCAGCCGACAATGCGCTCTGCACTAATCGGTTCGGCTTTTGTCGTCTTCGCCGGATTGTGCGTGCTGCCGGTCGTGTACATGATAGGCGTTTCACTCGTTAACGCCGAGACCAGTGTAAACCTTGAGAACTACCGCCGCTTGCTCGTCGAGCCGCGTCAGCGTGCGTTGCTGTTGAACAGCACGCTTCTTGGTGCAAGCTCGGCAGTGTTTGGTACCCTTCTGGGTGCGCCCCTCGGGATACTTCTGGCACGCTCTCGCCTACCAGCCAAACGGCTCCTGAGGATCGCGCTGGTCATTCCGCTAATCATTCCTCCTTATGTCCTGGCTCTGGCTTGGATTCTTTTGACCGGTTCAACGGGAGTTCTAGCGCGGACAATCGGACATGACCTTCTTTCCGGCTGGACTTACAGCTTCGCGGGTGCTGTCGTAGTACTGAGCCTTGCTTACTACCCTCTCTCGATGCTGGCGACGGAAGCCGCGGCGCGACGCGTTGATGGGCATCTCGAAGAGGGGGCTCTGCTTGTCACACATACTCGCCGCGTAATGTGGCGCATCACGCTGCCACTCATCGCACCAATGATCGCCGCTGCGGCCCTTACTACCTTCGTAATGGGGCTTTCTGAATTCGGCGTGCCCAGTCTGCTCAGGGTGCGGGTCTTTACCACCGAGGTGTTTACCGCTTTCGCGGCCCTCTACGATTTTGGTGCGGCCACGGCGCTTGCCGTTCCGTTATTAGTGGTCACACTCATCGTCGCGGTCACGATTAAGCTTATCATCGGCGAGCGGTTCATTTCGGTGCGTCGTAGCATCCACCCCGCGCTGCCACTGGCTCTCGGTCGGTGGCGCGTCCTCGTGTTCGGTGGAACTATTCTCGTACTGACGGCGGCAGTAGTCCTGCCGTTGATAGCCCTCGCTTACGAAGCAGGGAACGTTAAGCGCGTCGCGTCGACCTTTGAGGGCTCCAGAGAGGCAGTCATTAATAGCCTTTTGCTTGCCGCAATCGCGGCCACACTCATCATCATTCTGGCAACTTTTCTCGGCTATTGGCGAGGGCAGGAGCGGACGCGTTGGCGCAGCGTCTTTGATCTATTTCTCCTTGTCATCTTCGCGGTTCCGAGCACCGTATTAGGAGTGGGTCTAATTGGCCTGTGGAATAGACCGGGCCTGCTCGGGGGAATCTACACGTCTCAAGGCATTATCATCATCGGGTATATCGCGCGCTTTGTGACCGTCGCAGCACTGATCCTTGCGGCGAGCGTGCGACAAATCCCCAAATCGTTCGAGGAAGCCGCCGAGGTGGCGGGTGGAAGCTGGCCGCGTACTTTTGCTCAGATCCTACTCCCGAACATGCGTCCAGGCGTCGTCGCCGCTTGGTTGGTCTCATTCATCTTCGCTGTTGGCGAACTTGGAACAACAATCCTAGTCGCGCCGCCGGGCGAATCCACTTTGCCCGTCCGTATCTACACCTTAGTAGCGAACTCGCCGTCCTCTGAAGTGGCGGCACTCGCCTTGATGGAAGTTGGCATCATTCTCATCCCGCTTACCCTGCTAGCTTTGCTAACGCGCGTTGAAGTAAAGCATTGAGGACAGAATAGTGGCTAACTCTTTTATCCGACTGGTCGAAGTAACGAAGAGGTTCGGTAACAGAATAGTTGTTGATCGGGTATCGCTCGATGTGGCTGAGGGTGAAGTCCTTGCGCTCCTGGGAGCGAGCGGGTGTGGGAAGACGACCCTCTTGCGCCTCATCGCGGGATTGGAAACGCCGGAAGAGGGCGAGATATGGATCGCGGGGGAGCGCGTGGCTGCTAGAGGCCATAACCTTTTGCCGCCCCGCGCCCGAAGCATCGGTTTCGTCTTCCAGGACCTTGCGCTATGGCCTCACCTGACAGTTGAAGGCAATCTGGATTTTGTTTTGACATCAGCTCGGATGAAGAAGCTGGAGCGGCAAGACCGCATCAACGAAGTGCTGAGCCTTGTTCACGCATTGCCGTTCGCCAGTAGGTACCCTGCCGAGCTCTCCGGCGGTGAGCAGCAGCGTGCGGCCATTGCGCGCGCCATCGTCGGACGCCCGCAACTGCTGCTACTCGATGAGCCGATGTCGAGTCTGGACTCAGATTTGAAAGCGGCTCTTTCACGGGAGCTCGCCACGCTCCAAGAGGCGCTAAAAATCACGACCGTTTACGTGACTCATAACCGAGAAGAAGCCGCGGCCTTGGCCCACCGTGTGGTATCGATGAACGGGGGAAATGTTGAACATAGGTGACCCGCGGAGACAGGTAAACATCTGTTGTGAGTGAGGGGTATTAGTAACGTGATCTTTGACGACGACAACATGCACGTGGGCATCCACGCTTTTCGACTCAAAGCCGAAACCTGTCAACGCGCGCGAACTTGTGCGCGACGCAAGCTTTTCCAACGACGAGAGACCAAAATTCTCCCGGAGACTCACCACGACCGCCGGCATGCGTTTCGGTCGACCGCTTGTGCACGTCACTAACAAGCACTTCAGGGGACGAAGAGGAAATGGTCGGAAAGAGGCAAAAGCCAAGTCCAGCGCCCGAAAGTGAGATCGGCTCTAAAAATCGGAGTGTCTCCTTCGCCGAGGCTTTTCGCTTCTGGCTCAAGCTCGGCTTCATAAGTTTCGGCGGCCCCGCCGGACAGATCGCAATCATGCACCGCGAACTGGTTGAGCGGCGTCGGTGGATTTCGGAAGAGCGGTTTCTCCACGCCTTAAACTACTGCATGCTGCTCCCGGGACCCGAAGCGCAGCAGCTGGCCATCTACATAGGCTGGCTGCTGCACCGCACTTGGGGCGGCATTGCGGCGGGGGCACTCTTCGTAATCCCGTCGATCTTCGTCCTTCTTGCGCTGTCCTACATCTACGCGGCCCACGGCAACGTTCCCGCGGTGGCCGGCGTGCTTTCAGGTTTCAAGCCGATTGTCGTAGCCATCGTTGTCGAAGCCGTCATTAAAATCGCCGGTAAGGCCTTGAAGCGATGGGCACACCTGGTCATTGCCGGGACCTCGTTCGTTTCTATTTACTTCCTTCACATCTCTTTCCCCATCATCGTGCTGGGCGCTGCTATCGTCGGACTACTCGGTGCACGATACATGCCGAAAGTCTTTGACGCCGCCCCGCCCAAGACCAAAGAAGCTGATAGGAAGACGGAAGGCGGAGGCGAGCTGACGGAAACGGTGCCGCTACTCATCGACGACCACGCGCCGCCTCCGACCCACACGCTGCCAAATAGAGTTCGGACTTTGAAAATCCTCGCGGTCGGTCTTACTCTTTGGATTCTGCCGCTCCTGGCCCTGATTTCCTGGCGCGGATGGGGAAGCCTCCACGCTCAGGAATACCGTTTCTTCACTCAAGCCGCTCTAGTCACGTTCGGCGGCGCTTACGCTGTGCTCGCTTACGTCACACAGGCGGCAGCGGGCTCTTTCGGGTGGATGACGAAGGCGCAGGCCGTGGACGGGCTGGCGCTGGCGGAGACCACGCCGGGACCGCTCATCATGGTGCTTCAGTTCGTCGGCTTCATGGCGGGGTGGAACAACCCGCAGGGCATGAGCCAGACTTGGAGCGCAGTGACGGGAGCGGTCGTCACCACCTACGTCACGTTCCTGCCGTGTTTCCTTTTTATCTTTCTCGGCGCTCCTTATATTGAAATCTTGCGCGGCAACAAGAACCTCACGGGCGCGCTTTTCGGCGTCACTGCGGCTGTGGTGGGCGTCGTCTTAAACCTCGCGCTTGTCTTCGGCGCAGCTGTCATCCTTCCGCAAGGGCGTGGCGGCGCGGACTGGTTCGCAGCCGCGATGAGCGTCGCTGCGTTCATCGTTCTTTATAGGTACAAGGTTGAGGTGCTCTGGGTGGTGCTCGCCGGCGGTCTGTTCGGTCTTGGAAAGACGCTGCTGTTTTAGATGAGGTGAGGTCAGGAATCCTTTCTCCGATTCCTCCGCGGGCGTCGCAAGCGCTCGCCCACGGCTATTGACTTAAACCCCTTCGAGATTCGAAAACACACTGAATCTGACCTTAGGCCTAAACTGCATCACTACCAGCGATCCTCGGCCTTCTCGCGCCTCCGGTGCCGGTGCTATACTGCCCGAGCTTTTTCAATCCAACACAAACTGATTCGCGATGGAGACCAAGGATGAACTCTGCCAAGTTTGCGGCCATCATTGTAGTTATCGGATGTTTCACCACCGCCTGCAACAGCTCGGACACACTAACAACTAATCAAACTCAGCCGGCGTCTTCACCGGCGACAGCGGCAGCCACAGCCACAGCCACTCCTGATCCGTTAGCTGAAGCGTACGTGGACTTTCAGAAGAATTGCGAGCGCTGCCACGGCGAAAAGGGTCAGGGCGGCCCGGTGGAGATTGAAGGGCGAAAGCTGAAGGTCTCCAGCCTAAGAGAAGGTCACGCTCTAAACCATACCGACGAGAAGTTTGTGAAACAGATCTCTGAGGGCGACGACGAGATGCCCGCGTTCAAGGACAAGCTTAGTAGGGAAGAGATCAATGACTTGGTGAGGTTTATTCGGAAGGAGTTACAAGGAAAATGAGGCCTTAGGGCTTTGTTCTTGGTTCCTTTGTACTTTGGTTCTTTGTGTTTTGAGCTTTCTATCTGAGATCTGAGATTTCAGATTATTTCAGATCTGAGATCTTAGATACCTTGCTTTGTGTGGAATTGCTACTTTATGATTTGGGCCTAAGTCAGAACTCCAAGCACAAAGCTCCAGGTACAAAGTTCTAAGTACAAAGTTCGTTGTTTACGGTTCACGATTTAAATGTACTCTTCGTAGCACGCGTAGCTCAGTTGGATAGAGCGTTTGACTTCGAATCAAAAGGTCGCAGGTTCGAGCCCTGCCGCGTGCACCATAAGCTCTTTAGACTCAGTGATTTACAGACGGCTTTTTAGTAGCGAGCGGGGCAAGGGCAAAAAGTCACCCTTTTAGTCACCCTTAGACGCTCGATTTCACTCCAAAAAGTGGTTGCTATTTAGTTGATAGTTTGAAGCGAATTAGACGCTTTAGAGCGGTTGAGGCGGGACAGTAATACTACTGAATCCAACATGCGCAGCGCGGTCATGATTGCGATGATAGCAACGCCGATTCGCTTCTAGAATTCGTTTCTCTGCTTCTGTGAGTGATTCGCCGGCCACGATTTCGAGATAGCAACAAGTGCAACCGACCGGGCGACCGCGCACCAGTTCCTTCAAGTCTTCAATTTCTTGTCTGAGAGTTCTTAGATTCATGATGTTGACGGGGCAAGCAGTTGTTTCAACTCTTCTATGCTTGTTTGAATGTCTTCTACTTCAATGCCTTTGAAGTGCATCTCTAGGATTGTTCTCGCGCTGGCGAATCGAATTGATGCTGGCGTTTCTGGGTCTTCCATTAATTCAAACAAACGGGTGACGGCTTTAGTTGCCGCTTCCTGAAGCATCTCGCGGGTTCGTGCGCTGATTTCGCGCTTAGCTTCGCGGTAGGTGGTAATGAAATCCGGTTGCCGCTTCCAACGCCAGATAGTAATTTCTGTAATGTCAAGCACTTCACAAACACGAATCGTGGGAAGGCCCGTCAAAAGCAGTTCGATTGCTCGTTGTTGTAATGCCGAAAGTTTATCGTCACCCGCGAGCTTGTATGTTGTAACTCTGGGTTTATGTGTTTTTGTTATAATTTCTGACATTTTCTGACATTTCAAGCATTACTTTCCAAGATTCGTGGTTGAAAACGCCGATAGCGAAAGCCCAGAAGGGAGTAATGAGCTTATCGCTAATCGGCGGTTGACGCGGCCATGGCCTATTTGGAGCGCGTCAAGCTAATCCTTCTTCGATTGCTCGCATCAGTTCGTATGCATCAAGTTCATGTGGTGGTGGCAAATTCGCTTTGAGCCAAGCGACATTATGACCGGCATTCGAAACGCGCTTGCCATGATTGAGCCACTTTGCAAACTCTCTGTGGCGTTGCTCGTCTTTTTCATCAAGCGGTTCTTGTGGCGACAACTGATTTTCTGCGGACACTGATTTTACTCCCTTTTCGTTTTCTTACATTCGACCAGATGGTCCTAGAATCGATTTTTCCACAGTGAGACGTGCTGCGTACTGTCTTCAACTCTAAAAACCGCGCGCCGGTAGGAAAGCGTCACATGCGCGGCACGTTGGCCAGCACCGTTTGATGCTCCCGAATCAGACTCAGCTTGTCTTTCTGCCACAAGGCATCAAAATCTTTTTCGGATGCCCAAGCATTCAAGACCAAAAATGTCCGTTTGACTTCTGCCCGGAGTCGGCCTTGCTCTTCCGCCCTGGCCGTTGCTTCGGCAACTTGTGCTTGGGCGCGGCGCTGTTCCACAAAGCGCTTGTTAGCTTCCTGTACGCGTTGCCTGTGCTCACGCTCGCGCCGTGCATTTTGTTTCGCCTGCTCGTTTGCGATTCCAACTTGGTCCATAGGTTTAACCTCCATTTTCAATTGTTCACTTTCCACACTGGGAAACGAAAGCTCTTTTAGATTCAGTGAGAGAATGAAAGAAGCCAAAAAAGCCACCACCATTAGAACACTGTTCTCGTTGTTCGCTCTGTGTTCTCCAAACTTGCTGTGGTAATGCATCGATGGTTATTGACTGTTCTCGTTGTTCGCTCTGTTCGATGACAAATCTGTGGTCACATAAAATCTCCACTGAATCTTAAGGAACATTTCGAATACGCTTCAAAATGAGAACTTCGACGGGCTGAGATACAATTTCAGGCTTACGACTTCCGCGCCTTGACGCGCTCCTACGTCCTTTCGGTAGAAACCGAGTCGCGTTAGTCGTACAGACAGCTTTTGTGGCGTCATTCGCTCCGCGCTGATAGCGTTAAAGTTAATGAACCGTACAAAAGTCGCGATGTGCAAATGGCATCTGTTATCGTGCTTCGTAAAAAAGCCCTTTACACTGTGGGGACTATCAAGACTTTGATTCGCACCGAACTTGATACCACGCAAAGTCGCAAATAGTGTTTCTTTGTCGTTGTAATCAATGGTAGGCATAGTTTCCGTCATATATTGCTGACTTGAGCCACGTAGCGAACTGCTCACCACGAACGCATTAAGCCAGCCTAGTGTTTCTTCTGCTTCCGAAGATGTTTCAATAATCTCAGATGCATCAAGAATTGCTTGGAAGAGCATTCCCCACAGCAATGGCTTATCTGTCGTCTCTCCGTCTTCAAATTTCATTTTGACGGAAAACTTCTTTGGTAATGCAATGCCGAGTATGTCGGCGAAAGCGACTTGCAGTTTTTTAGGCGAATCGATTAAGTCGCTAGCGGTTCCGATTGGCATTAGCGTGTCGTCTTCCAACTCAATTTCATAAGTAGAGTTGGTAGCGCCACGTTTAATGACACGCTTAATCCCCACGGGGTAAACATCGCGCAGCAACTTAAGCGCTTTTCTCTTCTTGACAGCCTTTAGCTGTTCCGCATCCTGTTCTGAATCGTTCTTATCTTCTACCAAACGCAGTTCAGTTGCAGGTTTGGTTTTCTCGCGGGCCTTAGCAATTGTGCGGACAAAATACTGCTTGTTACCTAGTTTCAAATCTTCGCCACGCTTCCGACGCGAAGCAATCATCAAATCGGCAATTTCTTGATTAGACCATCCAGCCTCAACAGTGAAATTTGCTAACGCCAAATCATAACCAGACGGGGTTTGGTCTGGTAAATCTTTGATTGAACGCTTGCGATTCCATGATGCCAAGAAGCGCGGTTCCAACGAACAGAGTGCATCAAACTTCTTCTGTGGCGGTTTTGCGTTTGCATCCAAACGAAGCAAGCCAATAGCGGCCATCGCTTGTTTATCGTCTTTGACAACTTTCGTTGACGCAATAGGGACAACGGCATTGAGTTTGTTAAGTAGTTCGCTTGGCTTGTATCTGAGTTGCGAGTTAGCAATCACGCGCACTTCCACAGCTTTGCCGTTTTTATGATTCTTCGTGCCGGGAATCCGAAAGACTCGCGCCAAATCATGCGTTGAATCAATGTCCCAGCCTTTAGCGCGAGCAAGCGCCTTTAAGTGCTTTTGCCAACGTTCGTTCAATTGCGCAAACTCAGCGCGCTGCTTGTCATCCTTGACTGATTCAACACGTTCAAAGAGCCAGTATGCTTGCAGACCATGCCCGCTGTGGACAATCACAGACGGCGACACAGGCATGCGATTAAGCAACTCAATTGCGTCTTGTGCGGTCGGTGGCAGATTCTTCTTTTTATGAACGGGATGAAGATAATCAACTTCTGCCCACAGACCGGGCAAGGCAGCTACTTCATTAGCTTCGAATCGTTCATTCGCGCGCTTTGCTTTGTTACCAAGTCCGATTCCAAAGTAAACATCTCGAATAGCGCTTTGTGATTCAGCATGCCTAATAGCTTCGTTCAAATCTGTGAAGAAGCGCGATTCCTTCTTGATGCCGTTCTTTGTCCACACAAGCAATTGATGCTCGTTTGGTTTGCTCGGATAGAGGCTTGAAAAAAATGAAGGCTTAATGAGTTGTATTGATGGTCTAACCACGCGAAATCAACCTTCCCGCTTTAATCACACGCGCGCGGTCTGGTATCCACGTCTGCAAAGCTGTTCACGACTTTTCAAATACTTTTCAACGTGTTCGGGCGAATACCGGATAGTCCGACCATCGGCGAGCAAATAGAATCCGATTTGCTGTTTTTTTCTAAGTCTAAAGAGAGTCATTCGACTTAAGCCGGTCAGTTCAATAACTTCGTCTTCCTTCAATAACTTCGCGGGCATAGAGATCGATCCATCCTTCCCTAAATCAAAAAGTCACCAGTTCATCTGGTGACCTGAAGGTACAACACGATGCGAAGAGACTGTGAGCAGTTAATTCAGCTCGAATTTCCTGCGGTTTTCTGATTCGGCGTACGAGTCCACAAGTTGCTGTTTGAGTGCGGACCATTTAAGGCCGCGAGCCCTGAGAAAGTATCTTATGTTGCTATCTGAACAGCCCAATTCATCCGCCAGCGCAACTTGAGTCAGCTTCTTGCCGCGTTTCAGGATGCGGCCAGTTGCTTCATGGAACTTTGATTCATTTCGCGCAGGCCGTCCGGGTCCGGGTCCGGGTCCACGTCGCACTTGCAATTCATCTTTGAACGGTAAAAGTCGAAGAAGTTGGACAGCATCAAACTTGCGCGGGAGAAGACCGATAGAACGCATCAAATCATATTCGATAGGCTGAAGACCGACTAGACGGAGAAATTCAGATTCTTCAGATTCTTCAGATTCAACTTTTCGCGCCATCTCAGGTTTGCATCTCAGATGTCGAACAACTCTTTTACTCTCACAACAAAGGTTGAGTTTTCGGAAATAGCCTGTTCTTCTGGAGTGTCATCCCAAACATCGGTTCCGATAACATAATTGCCCCACAAGTTAGGCCCGACAGCAAAAGCATACTCGTTCCCCACTTTGATGCGTCTTACCTCACTGGAATCGATGCTGATAGCGCCGCTGGAATCTTGGGTGATATTTGGCGCAACAACATATACAAGTAACCCTGCTTTCTCACACCGACGCTGAAAGGTTCGCGAGAAGCGACGATTGAATGCGATATACGCTCGCACGTCGTGCGAGTCCCCAGGAGTCGTCCTACCTTGGCAACAAGAGATGGTTTTGAAGCCTTTCTCATTCAATTCATAAATCAGAGCGCGAAGTCTACGGTCTAGCTTAGCTTTCTTGTAAGGCAAATTGCCGTCAATGATGTTGCTTCTTGGTGGTATAACCGGGCCAACAAGCTTTTTCCCGGAACCTCTTGGCGTTTTGACTTTTCGCGTCATATCAATGCACAACCTCTGTTGCTGAGACTTCTGTTACTTCACTCGCCGCTTGCATCGCATCCAACACGTTTGCAGCGCGCCGGGCAGTATCGGCGTTGGCGTTCACATATCGATAAGTCGTATTCGCTTGTGTGTGTCCAAGCAAGCGGCCAACTTCCAAGCTCGGTATGTGATAACTGATTAGCCGTGTTGCGTATGTGTGGCGCAAGTCATGAAAACGAACGTCCGGCAAACCTGCCACGCGCCGTGCACTATCGAAGCTTCGCTTCACATCATCGAAGCCAAACACTAACGCGTCACCATCGTTGCATGATGCCTGCCATTTTCGCTCAAGCTCGCTACTTAGCCGCAAAGTCATCGCAATGCTGCGAGCGTGCATAGTCTTCGTGTTGAATGCGCGGACAGTAATATTGCGCGTCTCAAAATTGATATCAGACCATCGAAGCTTTAGCAGTTCACCTTTACGCATGCCGGAATCAAGCGCGGCAATGATGATTAAACGCAGATGTTCGCGCTTGCCTGTGCATGCGGCGAGCAATCGCGCTTCCTCTTCCAGTGTGATGATTCGCTCTCGCCTACGTTCATCCGCGAGACTGATAAGACTATCTCCGGATTTCATCGGGTGACGGCGAAGCCATCCTTCTTGCAAGCCAACATTGAACATGCGGCGCAAGAGTGCCAACTCACGATTAGTGCTGGCGATTGCGCGTGTAACCACAAGTGGGGATTTAGGCTTGTGCGTTAGTGCTCGCTTGTGGCGCGCTTTGTCGCCGCGTGTGGCTGTCTTCAGGCGAGCGTCACGAAACTTGCGAATACGACCGTAGCTGATATCGTGCAGACGAAGCGCGCCGAAATGTGATTTCAGAGTCTCAAGAAAGCCTAGCGGCGTGGCAAGGCTTCGCAAGCCGGAAACTTTCCGGTCGCCAACGTATTCCGCTTCGGTCAAGTAATGTTTCAAATAGTGGTCGGCAAGGTCATTGAAAGTGCGCTGATTGTGGTCAAGGGCATTCTCACCATAATCATCAAGCTCTCGAAGCATTTCTTTGACTACTTCCCGGCCATGGGTGCGGGAGTTGGCCCGGCGAAGCCGGTCTTTGCGCTTGCCGGAAGCGTCATTGAATCTCACGCGGGCGAAAGTCACCTTCCGCAATTTTTCCTTGCCGGTCTTGTCTTTGAACTTTACAATCCGCGTGACAAGACCGCCCGACCGGTGCCTACCACGCTTGTTGTTTGCCATTGTTTTACGTTTTCCTTGTCTTAGTCACCCTTTTAGTCACCCATATTCACGGTACTTCAGGATGCACAGTATAACATAGTGAGACGGCTTGATACAAGGTAAATGTTTGAGAAAATGAGATTTATAGTTGCAAATGGTAGGTAGGCAAAGACTTGGACTTTTGGGCTCGTACTGACTTCGAATCAAAAGGTCGCAGGTTCGAGCCCTGCCGCGTGCACCAATGGTATCAATAAGATAAGGGTAGCCAGTTACAGCTACCCTTTGCTGTTTGTGTGCGAATAGTGTGCGAAGTGGCGAAAACAGCTCGGGATTAGCGCGTGTGCCAATGCAGGTGAAGAGCCCCCTAGGTGCGACCTGGGTCATCTTCTTTCATGACAGCATCCTGTCAACCTTGAAACGCCGCTGGAAAGCGGACACTTCATGTGTTAATTACACCGGACATATCATGTAACGACACTAGTGTGCTTTTGGGTTGACATGCCATCGCAATAGGAGTAAATAGTGCGCTCATTCCACGTGTTCGTTCTAAGCTCCCTAGACCTACACTTCAACTGACGAGAGCCACTCTCCCGTCAGCAGAATGTAACGATCAGTCACATAGGAGTGTGTCGTGCGGCCTCCTCCAATTGTGACACGCTTGCTGCCGAGAAACAGTAGCGTTGTTTTTCCGGCGCGAAGTGTGTCAGAGCATGAAAGACTGTTCTTCAGTGTAGGCATTCTCCTCCTACTTTTACTGGGCAGCTCATCGGTGGCGATGCCGCCGGGGCTGCGGAAACCTTCCAATTTGACGGCGACCGCCGCTTCTTCTTCTCAGATCAATCTCTCGTGGAAGGATAATTCGAATGACGAGCAAGGATTCAAGATCGAGCGCAAGACCGGAGCGGGCGGCACCTACTCGGAGTTAGCGACTGTTCCGGCGAACAGCACCCTTTACGGCAACGCAGGGCTATCGCCATCAACCACCTACTACTACCGGGTGCGTGCTTACAGCGGGACTGATAATGGCGGCTACTCTAATGAGGCCGGTGCGACGACCGCGGGCACCGCTCCGGCTGCTCCGACAAACCTGACAGCGACAGCGGGCAACGCGCAAGTTTCACTCACGTGGACAGCTTCAACCGGCGCGACCACATATAATGTTAAACGCAGTACAGCCAGCGGCGGGCCGTATGCGACCATTGCCACTGGGGTTAGCACAACTTCTTACACCAACACTGGGCTGGCGAACGGCACTACCTATTACTACGTGGTGTCGGCGGTCAATGCGAACGGCGAAAGCGCCAACTCCTCGCAGGCGAGCGCGACACCCCTCGGGCCTCCGGCTGCTCCGACAAACCTGACAGCGACAGCGGGCAACGCGCAAGTTTCACTCACGTGGACAGCTTCAGCGGGCGCGACTAGCTATAACGTCAAGCGGGCGACAACTTCTGCAGGCGCATACACGACCATCGTGACCGGAGTCACGACCACTTCTTATACAGACCCCGGGGTGACCAACGGGACGACTTACTACTATGTCGTTGCGGCTGTTAAC
>JACCUI010000250.1 GCA_013811945.1 Pyrinomonadaceae bacterium
TTACCTTACTTTGCCCCGCCCGTTTCGCTCGCGGATTCTAAATACGCTTTGGGTCCTCTGCTCACCTAACAGTCGGTCCTTTGCCTTGGCGCGAGACCAAATATTTCACTAACAAGAAGTCCTCTTCTGGCGTACCCTAAAGGACCATGTTTGAACGAAGGAATCCCCCCAACCTCGGAGACGAGGCCGTCAAGGTTGTCGCCTCGTTTAAGACAGCATGCTGTGTAGTTGGCGCGGGCCCAGGGGGAGCCATCTTGTCATTGCTTCTGGCACGCCAGGGAATCCCAGTAATACTTCTTGAGGCCCACGAAGACTTCGACCGAGACTTTCGTGGAGACACCATTCACCCCTCCGTTCTTCACCTCATGGACGAACTAGGTCTTGCCGAACGTCTGCTGCAGCTGCGTCACAGCAAACTGCACACGGCCACTATTGCAACGCCTGACGGCCCGATTACTGTTGCCGATTTTAAGCGCGTAGATAAGAAGTTCCCTTTCATCATGATGGTCTCCCAAGCGCACTTTCTGGAGTTCATCACCAACGAAGCAAAACGATATCCCAGCTTCCACTTGCTCATGGGTGCGAGCGTTCAGGAGTTAATCGAGGAGGACGGAACCGTACGTGGAGTCCGCTATCGCGCAGGTGATGGCTGGCACGAAGTCCGCGCCACTCTTACCGTCGGAGCGGACGGTCGATCTTCCCGAATAAGAAAACTCGCAGGCTTTGTGCCCATCAAGACTTCGCCGCCGATGGATATTCTCTGGTTTCGCATACCTCGCAAGCCTGATGACCCCGAAGGCCTACTCGGATACCTAGGACGCGGTCACGGTTTGGTTTTGTTTGATCGTTTAACCGAGTGGCAGGCGGGTTTCATCATCATCAAGGGCAGCTACAGCCAGATTCGCACCGCGGGTCTCGAGGCTCTCCGAAAAGAGATTGCGGCACTGATGACGATGTTTCCCGACCGCATTGAGTATTTGCAGGACTGGAAACAAGTCTCGGTCCTTTCTGTCGAGTCGAGCCGCATGCGGACCTGGTACAAGCCGGGCTTGTTGTTGATTGGGGATGCGGCCCACGTGATGTCGCCAGTCGGTGGTGTGGGCATCAACTATGCGATACAGGACGCTGTCGTGGCGGCGAATGTTCTGACTGAGCCGTTAAAGGCGGGGCGGGTGACGACTGACGCTCTGGCCGAAGTTCAAAAGCAGCGGGAGTTTCCCACGAAGGTCATCCAGTGGATCCAGGCACAGGGGCAGAAGCGAGTCATTACCGCGGCCCTGAGATCTAAACAACCACTTCGAGTGCCATGGTTCATTCGGCTCTTGCTGCGCGCACCATTCATCGGTGATTTGCCGGCGCGAGTGATCGCTCATGGCGTGAAAACGGTTCACATTACCCCGCCGTAACTACAGTGAACCTACCAAGTCCGCAACCGCGCTTGACTAGTCTTAGTCCGCAGCGGACTCAGAGCGTGTGAGATCTCAAATTCTTGTGGGCCCCTCCTTACCAGTCGAGCCACTGCCGCGCTGGCTACGCTCGGCTCTTGCGCACCATCAAAACGACACAGACGTAATCGTGCTTTCATTGCACGACTTCGAGCATACTTAGTTGCGACCATTTAACTTAAATTCACACGCGTTTGACACTCTTCGAATGGGTACGGTAATTTAAGCCCGCTCGCTGTAAACACTAACGGCCTACTGCGTCCCGTTCGTCTAGTGGCCTAGGACACCGCCCTTTCACGGCGGCGACACGGGTTCGACTCCCGTACGGGACGCCAAATTCCTAAGCACACGGTCCCACTGGTCCCGCCTGCTGCTCTCGTTAGTGGACTCCCGAGTCTGCAATCCAGCCCAGATTTTACAGCTCTTTCGTGCAATAGTCCGTCTTCTTTGGTATAACTCGAATCGAGCCCAGTTGACGGTCCGCCCTTTTATTGCACTTCGTCGTCACTCCTTGTGTTCAGGATGAGGAGGTCGGTAATCCACTCAGACAAGAGCGTTACTGCACTGCTGGAAAAATGGGGCAGCGGCGACAAGACTGCTCTTGATGAGTTGATTCCGCTCGTCTATGACGAGCTCCGCAAACTGGCCGCCAGTTACCTTCGCCGCAGATCCGGGGCAGATACGCTTCAAGCTACCGCTTTGGTCCACGAAGCCTACGTCCGTCTGGCCGGCCAGCACGGTACCTCAATGCAACATCGCGCGCAGTTCTTTGGCTTGGCTGCAAAGATCATGCGGGACATTCTGGTCGACCACGCGCGCAAGCGTCTGGCTGCGAAACGCGGCGGGGACCAATTGCGTTTATCTCTGACTGAGGCTGAACGTTTCGGCCACAAACCTGAAGTAGAGCTGGTAGCGCTCGACGATGCTTTGAAGATGTTAGCCGCGACCAATCCCCAACACAGCCGAGTCATTGAACTACGCTTTTTCGGAGGCTTGACGATCGAAGAGACGGCGCAAGTAATGACCTTGTCACACGCCACGACGGAACGCTAATGGAGTTTTGCTCGCGCCTGGTTGCGACGCGAGCTTGCTGCTTAGAGACATGGACACCCCCGAAAGCATGCAGCAGCTGGAGGAGCTCTTTCACGAAGCCGTAGGCCTCGAGTCGCAGCTGCGCGCTGATTTCATCGCCCGCATTCGGGATTCAAATCCGAAACTTGTAGCCCAGCTGGAGTCTCTCATTGCCGCGCACGAACAGCCGGATATTCTGATTGATTCGCCTGCTTTTGAGGCCGCCGCGGAAATGATCGCTGACACGCAGCCGGCGCTGGCAGTGGGGCAAGTCTTCGGATATTATCAAATCGTTGCGCTCCTGGGAAGAGGCGGCATGGGTGAGGTTTATCTTGCAAGTGATACGAAACTCGATCGCAAAGTTGCGCTGAAGTTGCTGCCCGCGGAGTTTACGAATCACAAAGACCTCCTGCGCCGCTTTATTCAGGAAGCGAAGGCCGCGTCATCCCTCAATCACCCGAACATCATAACGATCCATGAAATCGGCCAGACGGATGGCGTTCACTTCATCGCCACTGAGTTCATCGACGGTCAAACGCTCAAGCAAC
>JACCUI010000265.1 GCA_013811945.1 Pyrinomonadaceae bacterium
TTGCGAGGAGATTTCTGAAACTGTAAAAACGATCCGGCAAACAGGCTGAGCAAACTCGATGTTTTGCTGTTTCACATGCATAGCGCACTGCCGGCCTCGCCAACGCCGAGTTTTGCAAGAGGCTCTAAGGATTGAAGACGCATCCTCAGGCTTCAGGTTCGCTAAGAAATATGCGCTGGCCGCGCCGATAAAGGCAGCCCGCTTGAGTTTCGTTGGATCAACGTTGGCGGGCGTGTCGAAATTCGTGTGGATGTAGCGGTCGGGCCAGTCATTTAGGTAGATGGCCGGGATAGCGAACGAGCTATCGCTGTAGACCTGATGACCGCTGCCCATCGAGAACTCCGTCCGTGAACCGCTGTAACTCCGTAACCGGCAAGCCGAGCGCCCATAGCGTTGCGATCTGACCGATGAGCTGGCCCATCGTCTCAAACTCCTGTGCGTAGCCGCGCACTCGGTTGGCCTTGGCGTCAGCCAGTTCTGTCTCCGTGATCGGTTTCTGGCCGGCGATGTTCTTCAGCTCGGCATTGAACTCCAGAATTGATTCTTTGGTCTTGTTCGTCTGTACTCCGCCCGTAGCGAGCCACGCGCCGGCCTTGGTGTAGAAAGTCGGAAAGGAAAAGACACCATAGGAGTAGCCTTTGGTTTCGGGGAGGTTGAGGTTGAGGCGGGTCTGAAAGCCACCGCCCCAGACGGCGTCGGCGAGATTGAAGGCGTAGTAATCTTCGGCGGTGCGCGGGGGAGCCGGCAGCAGTTGTGCGACGACGGTCTGGGCGGCGTCTTGCCGGTCAACCAGAAAAACCTGGCCGGAGCCGACGGGTTGCGGCGCGGGGATCGTGACCACCGCGGGCGCGCCGCCCGACCACGAGCCGAAGTGCTGGCGCGCGAGTTCTGTCGCTTCGGTAAGCGTAATGTCGCCGGCAAAGATCAGGGCCGAGCCTCCGGGTTTCCAATAAGTTTCGTGAAGCGTGCGAGATCCGTGCGGGTGACTGGCGCGACTGTGCCTGGCAGGCCTGTGCGCGGGCGACCGTAAGGGTGACTGGGACCGAAGAGGAGCATGTCGCCGATACGCGCGGCCAACGCGTTCTGGTCATTCGCCTGCTGCGCGAGATTGTCGAGATGGATTTTCTTTTCGCGGGCCACCTCGCTTTCGGGGAAAACGGAATTCCTTACCACGTCGGCGAAGATCGAGAAGGCCGGCGCAAGATTAGGCTTGAGTACCTGAAATGAGAGATTGGACGTTTCGCGCCCCGCAGAGCCAGAGAGCGACGTGCCAAGATCGCCCAGCGCGTTTTCGATTTCCAGGGCGTTTTTCGTCCTGGTCCCCAAGTCGATGGTCGTCACCGTCAGGTGCGCCACTCCCTCTTTGCCCGCCGGATCGGAGACCGCGCCCGCTCTGGTCGTAAGCATGACGGCGACCTTCGGCAGTTCCTTCCGCTCGACGACGAAGACGTGCAGCCCGTTTTCCAGTTTTGCGGTTTTGACTTCGGGCGCGGTAAAGGCTTTATCCGCGCCGATGGACGGCGGCGGCGAGCGGTCGAGCGTCACCTGTGACTCTCGGCCCGAGGTTTCGGGATGAAACCGGACGAGCAGCCGGTTGCGCGTATTGAGCCACTTGCCTACGGCATCGCGCACGCTGGTCGTGGTGGCTTTGCGATAGCGCGCGAGGTCTTCCTCGAACTTACCTGGATCGCCTAAGAATGTATTGTATTTGGCCAGCCTGTCGGCCTTGCCGCCGAAGCCGCCGATGCGTTCTAAGCCTGAGATGAAGCCGTACTCAATCTTCGTCCTGACGCGGTTGAGTTCCTCAGCGGTCGGGCCGGAGGTCGTCAGACGCGCCACCTCATCAGTGATGAGTTGCTCGATCTGCGCTAGTTGCGCGCCCGGACGCGCGGTGGCGACGACGCCAAAGAGGCCCGAAATCTCGTTCGAGTTCTGAAACGAGAAGACATTCGAAGCCAACTGACGGTCGTAAACGAGAACCTTCTGGAGGCGTGATGACAGGCCATCTGTGAGAATAGCGGACGCGATTTGTAATTCGGCGTCGCCTGCCTCGAAGGTGGGCGGAGAGGGCCAAGCCAGATAGACGCGCTCCTGCGGCACGCGGTCGCTCACTTCGACGATCTTCTCGCCGTCGAGTTGCGGAACCCAACGCGCCGGCCGGTCCAGCGCCGGGCCAGCAGGGATGCCGGCAAAGTATTTTTCGATGAGACGCTTGGCTTCGGCCCTGTCGAAGTCGCCGGTGATGACGAGCGAAAGATTGTTCGGCGTGTAATAGGTTTTGAAAAACCCCCTCACGTCTTCGAGCGAGGCGGCAGTCAAATCCTCGTGGCTGCCGATCACGCTCCACGAGTACGGATGCCCTTTCGGATGAAGATTCTCCACGAGCAATGTGAAGGCCCGCCCATAGGGCTGATTCTCCAGACCCTGCCGCCGCTCGTTCTTGACCACGTCACGTTGGTTGTCGAGCTTCTCTTTAGTCAGAGCGTCGGGCAAAGTGGCCAGGCGGTCAGCCTCAAGCCAGAGTAGATATTCAAGGTTAGCGGACGGAACGGTGGCAAAGTAGTTGGTGCGGTCGTTGTCGGTTGTGCCATTAACACCGCCCGTAAAAAGGTTGGCGCCCGCCTTTTCGACGTAAGAGACGTACTCGCCGGTAGCGTTCTTCGATCCCTGGAACATCATGTGCTCGAAGAGGTGTGCAAAGCCCGTGCGGCCCGCTTGCTCGTTCTTCGAGCCGACGTGAAACCACTGGTTGACGTGCACGACCGGCAGCTTTCGATCGACGTGCAGAATCACCTGGAGCCCGTTTGGCAGAGTGTACTTTTCGAACTCAACCTTCGGCACTGCTGCAAAGGGCGTCGCGCGTTGTGCGGCGGACGGCTGCCCGCCAGTGGTCGATTGCGCCGTTAAGCTGGAGGGCTGTGAAAGGACTATCAGCAGTGGCAGTATGAGACTGAACAAGCTATCACTTAGAGATGTTTTCATGGGGATCCTTTCTAACTAACGAGAGGTTACTCAATCTTTTTGTATTCAACGCTTCAGTGGCCCACGCCGGATTCCCTAAACCGCTTCGAAGCTATGAAACCGTATCACTGGTGTCTATTGCCATCGCTCAGGTAGCTCATAATTCCTTCGCGATAAGGAAAGAGCGCCGGTGTACCTCCGCTGTGAAGGAAGATGACGTTAGCGCCCCGTTTGAAATAACCCTTCCCGATAAGATCGATTAAACCTGCCATCGCTTTCCCCGTGTAAACCGGGTCAAGCAGGATGCCTTCCGTTTCCGCCACCATGCGAAGCGCTCGCGTGGTTTCGTGATTGAGAATCCCGTATCCGCCTCCAAGGTATTCCTCAAAGATCTGGATGTCCGCTTCACCGAGGTCTGAGTTCAGTCCAACTCTTCAAACGTGCGACGAGTGATTGTGTCCACAAAGCGGCTGATCGTCTTTAGGTCCTCGCAAGCGCTGATGCCGACTATCCTCACTTGCGGACAGAACAGCTTCGCGCCAACTATGAGACCTGCCTGTGTGCTGCCCGATCCGGTAGCCTGAACCAAGTAATCTATTCTCACATCCTCCGCTTCAGCCTGCTTCACCATTTCCCTAATCGCATCTACGTAGCAAATTGCCCCCAAGGGTTTTTTCATCGAGCCTTCCTGAAATGATCCTCCGATGGGAGCGATGTAAGGGTTATTTCCCGCCCTGCGCTCTTCCTCGACGACCGTTTTAAGTATCTCCTCAACGGCGCGAATCTCCATGAAGCTCTTTCCTTGTTCCAGCTCGATAGTCCTTATCTCTGCGCCGAGAATAGAATCCAAGAGCAGATTTCCATCACATTCTGTCGGAAGCCCGGCTCTCTTAAAGAGAATCAGAATCGGTTTGAGGCCCAGCTTTCTGGCGGCCGCCGCAGTTTGACGACACCAATTAGATTGTGTGCCTCCCCAGGTGATGACGGAATCAGCTTTTTGATCCAGAACATCTGCCATGATGAAATCTAATTTTCGGGACTTGTTACCGCCGAAAGCCAGGCCCGTCTGATCGTCCCTCTTAATGAACAGATTCACTCCTCCAAGTTTCCGTGAGAGATTGGGCATCCTCTCTAAAGGCGTGGGCAGATGGCATAACCCAGATCGTGGATACTCAGTAGTGATATCCTTTAGCGATTCCTTCCACATGACACTGCTATTTACTGATCGCATAAATAGGTCTCCTTAACGACGGTGAGTTGGTGCTGGAAGAGGTGATGATGACCGTCTTGTACCCATCGCGGCATTGCCATAGAAGAGCGATGTGCGTACGAGGTTGATGCCGATACATCAATGAGTGGAAATCTATACTGATGCTCGAGTGATAATGATTCACGGTTGTCCAACGTAGATAATTCCGTTCTTCATCACGAACTTGATCCGTTCCATGGCGCTGAAATCTCCGACTGGGTCGCCGTCCACAGCGATTAAATCCGCGAAAGCCCCCGTCATGATAATTCCGAGTCGTGGCTCTCCGAAAAGTCTTGCCGCGTTAATTGTGGCACTTTGAAGAATTTGCGCTGTCTCCATTCCCGCATCGTGGTAGGTGAACAAAACCCTTTTGGCAGCTTCGCCCTGCGGCACGCCGAGGTCGAGATAGTTATCCGAACCCGCCACAATGGTGACACCGGATTTCATAGCGCGTTGCAATCGTTCGTATCGCTGTTTGAGTGTCGCCGCAAGTTCCTGCTCTGTGGGCGGACGATTCGGTCGCGCAATGGCATAAAGCCGCTTCAGATTCACGCTGTCCAAATAGGTTGGAACTAACGCCACACCGCGCTGTTTCATCCGCTTGAGCGTCGCATCTTCCACCCGATAGCCATGTTCGATGGAGTCAACACCGGCTTCGACGGCGCGGCTGATGGCGAGGTCGCTGGTAGCGTGCGCGGTAACTTTGACACCCAACAGACGCGCTTCGGCAACAATCGCCCGCATCTCTTCCAGCGAGAGATACCCTGGATTCGGAGAAGCACTGGAGTAAATTTTGATGACATTTGCGCCGTAGGTTACATTTTCTCTTACCGCCAGCCGCGCATCTTCCGCCCCACGCACAACGCGGTATTCTTCTTCGGCAATCCCGCGATAGCTGAATTGCAAACCGGGAAACTGCCCGCCTTCAGGGCTTAGTCCGGGACCGGAAACATACATCCTCGGACCATCTAGACTTCCATCATTGATGGCGGTGCGAACGGCGATGTCGCCGAATCGTCCCGAATTGCCGAGGTCGCGCACAATGGTAATCCCCGCCATCAAAAATGTCCGCGCCCGAGCCGCACCGCGCAGCGCACGAAGCGGCGTTCCTTCCATCGTAATCGCCTTCACGCCTTCGGCAGTCAAGCCACCGCTCGGCTTTTCCAAATAAAGCAGATGCACGTGCGCGTCAATCAAACCCGGCATAACGGTATAGCGCGTCAGGTCAACAACCCGCGCACCACTCGGAATCGGAAAATTTTCGGCGACGGCTTCGATAAGATTGCCTTTGATAACAATATCGCGGGCGGACAGAAAAATTCCCTTTTCACTGTCGAAAAACCGTCCGGCGCGGATAACAGTTACATTGGTAACTGTTGTTTGCCGTATGTGGCGCTGAATAAAGTTAGGAACGCCAGTATGACTATGAGGGCCAGTGCGAGCTTTACGTATTTCATAAGTGATCACTTACTGTCAGTTGCTTTGATCAATTTACCCTCCGAATCATAGGCCTCGACCGTGCCGTACTTCGCCAGCACATCGCGTATCTGCGCGGCATCGCCGACAGCGACGATTTGCAGATGGGAAAGATCAACATATTTTTGGGCGACTCGCTGCACGTCCGCGGCGGTTATTTCCGCTACTTTTTGCGGGTAAGTATCCCAGTAATCGGCGGGCAAATCGTAGAGTTTCTGCGTGATGATGTTTTGCAAAAGAGTCTGCGGACGTTCGAGCGAAAGCGCGAAACTCCCGACGAGCGCGTGTTTGGCATTGTCCAATTCGTCAGGCGCAACGCGCTCGTCGCGGATGCGTTTGAGTTCAAACATAAACTCTTTCATTGCACCTTCGGTGACAGCCGTTCGCACTTCGGAATTCGCTGCCCACGTGCCGCGAAACTTCGAGCCGCCGAAATTGCTATACGCGCCGTAAGTGTAGCCCTTATCTTCGCGCAGATTTCTGAACAGCCGCGATGTCGGGGAGGTGCCGACAACTTTGTCCATCACGAGCAGCGCGAAATAATCGGGGTCGGTGCGAGTGATGCCGAGATTGCCGAGTTGGAGAACGGTCTGCACGGAGCCGGGACGGTCAATCAGATAAATTTTCGGCGCGGATTGATTAGGCACGGCGCGAGTTTCCGTTTTCGGCGCGTCGCCGCGTTTCCAATCGCCCAATTCGCGCTCGATTTTCGGCAAAATCTCTTTAAGCGTTACCTGTCCGACAACCGTCAAAATCGCGTTGCTCGGAAGATAATGCTCGGAGTGAAATTTCTTGAGGTCGGCAGAAGTCGTCTTTTTCAGAGAATCAACCGGCGAAGAAACGAAGCCCGCCGGGTGTTGGTCGCCGTAGATGACGCGGCTGAATCGTTCCCCCGCTAAAAAATTAGGATTTGTGCGCTGAAGCTGCAATTGTGAAACGGTTCGGGTTTTGTGTTTTTCGAGTTCGTCCGCCGGAAAAACCGGTTCGCGAACGACATCGGTGAGGATGTCAAGCACGCGGCCCAAATTCTGCGCCAATCCCGAAGATGTTACGGTCGTCGTGAACGAAGATAAATCAGAATTGGCAGAAAGTGTCGCGCCGAGCGACTCCACCTGTTCGGCAATCTCCAAACTCGTCCGCGTCCGTGTTCCTTCGCGCAGAAGCGAGGCGGTGAAGCTTGCCAGCCCGCGACTATCGGGCGGGTCGGAGAGTCCGCCGCTCAAGATAACCATCTGCATCGTGAAGGTCGGCAGTTGGTCGTAGCCTTCCAGCACAACAACTCGCAAACCGTTTTTCAAGGTTGCCTCTTTCGCTTTGGGCAATGTTACTTTAAGAGTTTCTTTGCTGACCGGCGGCACGACTTTTTGCGCGGCGATAGGATGCGCCGACAAGAGCAGCGCGACGAGCGCCAGTGCGTAAAACGCTTTGCATTTCGCTCGGATTTTTGTTTGTAGATTCATTTTATTCTTCTCCTTGCGCCGTGTTAGAACCGCCTGCGATAGCAGGCGGGTCATTCGATTTCGGATTTATCGCCGCGTCTCCGCGTCGCCAAGAAACCCGCCCGCTACCGCAGGCGGTTCTGACCTATCGAGCGGCTTTGTCCGTCGCCGCTTTCGGTATCGTGATGACCACTGTGCGATTTGTCCGTTTCAGATATTTATTCGCCACGCGCAACACGTCTTCTTTGGTAACGGCACTGGTTTTATCCAGCCGCGTGTTAATCAGATTCGGGTCGTTATAAAAAACCTCATACCGCCCCAGAGTCATTGCCCTCGAAAGCGATGTCTGAAGGCTCGAGTTGAGGCCGAGAGCAATCGCGTTTTTGGCCTTTTGAAGCTCCGCGTCGCTAATCGGCTCGCGCCCTATCCGCTCGATTTCTTCGTAAATCACGTTCTCGACCATTTCCACGCTTTTACCCCCACCGGGAAAAGCCACAATCGAGAGTGCGCCCGCGCCGCGCGCCTCACCTACACCTCCCCGTACGCTGTTGCAAGTTCCTTCTCTTTGACGAGTTTTTGATAAAGCCGCGAACTTTGCCCGCTAGTCAGCACGGATGAAAGAATTTGCAGCGCGTAGTAATCCGGCGTGTTGCCGCTTACCGCCTTAAACGCGATAGCAAGCATCGGCGCCCGCGCCAGCGCGTCTTCCATCGTGGCGCGGCGTTCCTCTTTCTGCTCTGGTTCGGTCAAATTCAATGCGGCCGGTTTGGGCTGACGTGGAATGTCTTCAAAATATTTTTTGACTTTGCCGATCATCTCGGCAGTCTTGAAATCGCCGACCAGCACCAACACGACATTGTTCGGCGCGTAATAAGTCTTGAAAAACTCGCGCACGTCTTCGACCGAGGCGGCACTAAGATCTTCCATTGAACCCATGAGTTGGTGTTTATAAGCGAAGTTATCGTAAAGCAATTCGTTCAGGCGTTCACCGCTTTTGCCGTAAGGCTGATTATCTATCCGCATCCGCCGCTCTTCCTGCACTATTTTGCGCTCGATGTCGAGAAGTTCTTGGGTAATTAAAAGCCCGCGCATCCGGTCTGATTCGAGAAACAGCGGCAACTCAAATTGATTTGCCGGCACGACCTCGAAATAGACAGTTTGGTCCGCACCGGTAAAAGCGTCCATCGAGCCGCCGTTGTTCATGATCAAACTGAGGTACTCGCTCATTGATTTCACGTTTTCCGTGCCTTTGAACATCATATGCTCAAAGAGATGCGCGAAACCCGTGCGCCCCTCGCGCTCGTGCGCCGAGCCAACATCAAAATAGAGAACTTGCGAAACGACCGGCGCAGTGTGGTCTTCGACGGTGATAACGCGCAGTCCGTTTTTGAGCGTCGTTTCCTGAAAAGCGATTTTGACCTTGGGTGTTACGGCTTTTTGGGCTGAAACCGGAATGAGTGTCAGCAAAAACAACGCGGCAAGCGTCAAAGCAAATTTTATTTGGCGCATTGTTCGAGTCTTAATCTGAGTTTTCATTTTATTTTCTATGTTTCTCGCTTCTGTTACTATTTGGCAGTTTTGTCCGTCGCGGCTTTGGGCACTGTAACAACCACCGTACGATTCGTCGGTTTCAGATACTTGTTCGCTACACGCCGCACATCCTCACGGGTTACGGAATTTGTTTTATCCAGCCGCGTGTTAATCAAATTCGGGTCGTCATAAAAGATCGCATACTGCGCAACGGTAATAGCGCGTATCAGCGACCGCTCAAGGTTGTTGATGAAAGCACCGTTTATCGAGTTCTTCGCCTTCTCAATTTCCAAATTGGTGATCGGTTCACGCTTAAGTCGCTCAAACTCTTCATAAATCGCTGCTTCGACTGTTTCCACTTTTTTACCTTGGCGGAGCGTGGTGGTGATGGAAAAGGCAGCCGGTCCGCGCTTTTCGCCGATGCCGCCGCCCACGCCATTGACGAGTTCTTTTTCTTTCACCAGTTTTTGATATAGCCGCGAGCTTTGCCCATCTTGCAGCACGGCGGAAAGAATCTGGAGTGCATAAAAATCCGGCGTGTTGCCCGGCACGGCTTTGAAGGCGATTCTTACTTGCGGGAGCGGCGCTAGCGCGTCCTCAATCGTCTTGCGGCGTTCCGCTTTTTGTTCCGCCTCGGTGAAATCTATTGGCGACGGTTCGGGCTGACGCGGAATATCTTCAAAGTATTTTCTGATCTTCGCCAGGGCTTCGACGGTCTTGAAATCGCCGACCAGCGCAAGTACGGCATTGTTGGGGGCGTAGTAGGTCTTGAAAAAGTCCTGGATGTCCTCCAGCGAAGCAGCATCGAGGCCTTCCATAGATTCCATACCGCCATGTTTGTAGGCAAAGTTATCGTAAAGCAGCTCGGTCATAACTTCACCGCTTCTGCCGTAAGGTTGATTCAGAATGCGCATCCGCCGTTCTTCCTGCACTGCCTTGCGCCCGATGTCGAGCCTTTGCTGAGTTATTGAAAGCCCGCGCAGCCGGTCTGATTCGAGAAACAGCGGTAGCTCAAGCTGATCCGCCGGAACGACCTCGAAATAAACTGTGCGATCATCATTGACCGTCGCGTTCACTATGCCGCCGGTCTGGCCCACTAACTTGTTGAATTCGCCCGGCTCAATGTTTCGCGTGCCTTGAAACATCAGATGCTCGAAGAGATGAGCAAACTCCCCGCGACCTTTGCGCTCGTTAGCGCCGCCGACGTTATATATCAGCACCAGAGAAACAACCGGCGCGTGATGGTCTTCGACCGTGACAACGCGCAAGCCGTTTTTCAGTTTCGTCTCTCTCAGGTCTATTCTGACTTTGGTCTGCTGCTGCGCGGGCGTCGTGGCAACAACCAACAAACATAGCAGGAGGGTCTGCAAAGTTTTGTTCAGATGTTTCATGAATTACCGAATCATCAGAAAAAAGATACGGAGTTGACTATGACCCGTTCGGCGAACGGGCATGCCGGATTCTTCTCCAGCGCTCGGACGCTGATTACACGGGTGGGAGGCGATACAGAAATCTCGCTCAAAGTTTTGGACTTGCGAGGACGAATCCGCACTTGAGTACGGAACGAGTGGCTCGCAATTGTCTTTTCAGTTTCGCGATCGGTAAAGATGTAAGTCCAATCAATAAATGCGATCTCTTTTTCGCCGGCATTCCTGACTCTTACTTGATAAGCTCGGCAACTACTCTGAGCGTCCCTTGTCTGCGTTGCCTCTGCGTGCAGCCGATTTCGGTAGAGCGGATTAATCCTCCAATGACCACCCGAGATGTCGAGGGCTTGCGCCCCGACACCTACTGTCAGGAGCCGTTGTCATAAACGGCTCACTCAGAACACCAATTTCAAAGAGAGCTGGGTTGAACGCGGTCCGCCGATTTGGAAGAGCGGGCTGAATCCTCCTGTTACTCCGCCCGTTCCCAGCAGCGACCGTCCCAGCATACTCGTTGCCTGCCCGAACGTCGGTGACGGGTTCGGTATAAACGGTGAAGTCAGGTCAGCCGGGTTTAGCCTCCTGAACCCAAGCCCAGTGTTTACTCCCCCGAAGTTCGGGTGATTAAGCACATTAAAGAATTCTCCACGGAACTGCAGCCGCACTCTTTCTCCGAGTTTGAATTCGCGGCGGAGAGAGAAGTCCACCTGCCAGGCGCCGAAACCGCGAATCGCATTACGCGACGCCGTTCCCTGACGCGTAGCTCTATTGACACCCCCAACAACAGCAGTCGGCGGTCTGGCGAAGGCTGCCGGGTTGAGGGCTTTTCCACCCGGGAACTGGTCGCCGAACAGATATACGGGGACGCCTGGTACTACATCCGGGCGGATGGTGGCCGTCTCGAAAGGCTGAAGCAGTCCAAAGGTGGTGACCGTCAGCGGTGGCGCGGTCCGCACGATGAAGATGGTGTCGGTTGACCAGCCGCCGAGGGTGCCGCGAAGCGCTTTGCTCTTGAAAGGCGCGGGTATGCCGTAGCTGACGGCGGCGTTAAAGGCGTGGCGAATGTCGAAATCGGAACTAGCGCGGTTCGCATCCGGACGGCTTCGCGAAAAATTATTGGTACCAGAGAAGCCGGCGGTGGACGCGCTGTCAATGGAGTGCGCCCAGGTGTAGGAGGCGAGCGCCTGCAAGCCCTGCGACAGGCGACGCTGGAACTGAACCTGCATCGAATGGTAATCGGAGTCGGCGGTATTATCAATCAGTATGGGGTTTGAGAAGATGGGGTTGACAGCACCGTTGATAGCCTCCTGCTGCAAGAGACGAGATCCCTTTGAAGCGACGTAGGATACCGACAGCGCTTGGTTGGTTCCCAGACTTTGCTCCACCGCTAGATTCCACTGGAGGCTGCGGGGCAGCACCAATTCGGGATTTGTTAAGAACGTATTAAGCAACGGCGGATTGAGGTTAATCGGCGGCTGCACGGCTTGATTTGGAGGGATCGGAAATTGGGCAAATCCGAACACGGGATCCGGGACGGTCGTGACTGCCGTTCCATTGATCGCTCTAAATACGCCGAACGGCGGCTGGTTGACTTGAGCAAGTTGCCCGGCGTATTGGCTCGCGAGGTCATAGAAAACGCCGAAGCCTCCCCGCACTATTGTCTCCTGACCCGCGGTCTGCCGTAGTTGATAGGTGACTCCGACACGCGGCGCAAAGTTGTTGTAGGTAGTCTTGAAGAGCGGCGAACCCGAAGGCGCCAGGGCAAGCTGCGTGGGATCGGCAAACCCGGCGCTGGTAACGGCAAAAGGCTGCAGCCCGTCGCTGAGCGTCGGGGATGAGTCAACATCCCACCGGAGTCCGTAAGTTAGTGTCAGCCGCGGCGTAGCCCTCCAGGTGTCCTGCGCGTAGAGACCAAGATTCTTAAAGAAGAAAGACCCCTGCTGGCTCTGCTGCGTCTGGACCTGAAGCACCCGCCCTGCAAGGACATCAGTAAAATTGAAGTAGGCTCCTACCCCGACATATAACCGGGGGGCAAATTCGGGCGAGAGGCTGCGGTAGTCAGCGCCGAACCTCAGGTTGTGGCTGCCTTTAACAACGGAGAGATGGTCGACAATGTTAACTTGTTTCTGCGTGTTAGTCGTGTTTTTGCCTAAGAAAAGACTCTGATTCCTTCCGCCGAATACTAGAAACGCAAACAGCCCGTCTTCTACCGTAAAGGGCGGCGGTGTGGAAGCGAATAATGCGGATGACGAAAACGGCACTGCGCCTCCGAAAGTATCAAGAAAGTTGTCCGATGCTGATACATTCCTCGAGTAATTGAAGCGGAAGTCATTGACCAGGGAATTGGTGAAGGGCGAAATCGCGCCCAGCGTCAGCGTCCGCGTGTCGGAATTGCTGACGAAAACAGAGCTCGCGGAGTTGGTATTACCATCCCCCGAGGAGGCGCGCCGCTCGTTGTTGCTGATTCCGTTGTTGTATCTACCAAAGATCTGGAGACGTTTGTTCACTATATGGTCGATTCGGATGCTGTACGTATCCAGGTCCGACGGGTCGGAAAATGCAGTACTGAACTCCGCTTGGGTGGGGTCTGTTAGGCTAACTGGTCCGTTCGGAAGAGGATAGGCATTGAGAAATGGTCGGAGCCCCGCCGGGGCGGCTTGGCGCGTAGCCAGCGTAGGAACATCGGTAATTCGGGTCTGGGGTTGAGTTAAGCGAACGCCCTCGTATGAAAAGAAGAAGAATGTTCGATCCTTGCCGCTGATGAGGGCAGGACCGCCTTCGCCAAAACGGGGCAGATAGAGCGGACCGCCGAATACTCCGCCAAATTGGTTCAGTCGTAATGGGGCACGCGGTTGTTTCGTAATCCCCTGTGCAATCTGCAGCGCGGTGAGTGGTAAAGAATTGACGAACCAGTCGTTGGCATCCAACGTTTCCTTGCGGTAATATTCAAAAACCGAGCCGTGAAAATCGTTCGTGCCGGAGCGCGTCAGAATGGAAATCTGCGCTCCGGGTTGACGACCAAACTCTGCCGCGTAGGTGGAAGTCTGGATGATGAACTCCTCTACCGAGTCCACCGAGACCAGGCTGTTGGGCCGCCCTGTGCGCTAAAAGCGGGGAGCGAACCTCCGGCGAATTGCCCGAGATTTGCCGCGGAAGCTCCGCCGAAATTCGCGCTCACGCCGTCCACATAAAATGCGTTGGAACTGCGACGCTGCCCGTTGACGCTAAACTGCCCCTGGTCCGAATTAGTCGATTCGGTTAGGACCACTCCGGGCGAGAGCGCGATCAGCCCCTGAAAACTTCTGCCGGGCAGCGGCAATCTCTCCACTAGGGTGCGGTCTATTACCGTGCTAACTGTCGGAGATTCATTGATCAGAGAAGCACCATCATTGACGACAACCGTTTCACCCACCTGGCCAACTCTCAATTGAGTCTGGAGCGAGCGCCGGTCGTTAACATTGAGCACAACATCTTTAATCTCCGCAGGGGCAAATCCATCGCGTCGTACCGTCACGGTGTATTTACCCGGAGCAGTAGCCAGAAAAGTATAGATTCCTGACTCATTCGTCGTAGCCTCGCGGGTAAACCCTGTATCCGGCTTCACGATTGTGACGACGGCACCGGGTACGACCGCTCCATTTGGATCTATTACCATTCCGCTCAAGGTTGCGTCGGTTGACTGCGCATGAGCCTGCATCCCTACACAAATTAAGCTAAAGGTGACGACGAGTAGGGCGGTCACTAAGGTCGCGCTGGCCCGTTTAACGAGAAACTCACGTCGAGGCTTTTTCATTTCGTATGCTCCTTTGTAACTTTTCAGTAGGGTGATGAAATGCCGGCCACCTTAAGGGCATCTCAAACTACACATAGAGGCCCGAGAGCGCGCCTTCAAATCTGGAAGCGCATTGGGCTGTAAAATTGATATGTGCGTCAGGCCAGAAACTTCTCCGCTAAAACTCATAGATCTGCACAAGGCATTCACTCAAGACCCGTGCCGATCAAGGGTAGGACACTGGATTGCCCGATAAGTCTTCGGTTGAGCCTGTTTGGTTGTCGCTCAGGACGGACTCGCGCTGGTTTTCAGCCACGATCTTGGATTTCGATTTTGAAATCTGTAGGAAGGTAGTAGGTTTTTGCGATCTTTGACTTATGCGAAGGTACGGAATCGTTTTACTGTCCTACCCAGAGGTTTAAAGCCTGGTTGAACCGTTCTCGGGAAAGAGATCATGATCAAGTGGTTCATCGATAAAGATAGTAGGGTACCTCTGTATCTTCAGCTGAGAGATCTAGTCAGGTACTACATCTCAACCGGCGTTATCCAGAATAACCAGCGCCTGCCGACCGTAAAGGAGCTGTCTGAGCAGCTCGAAATTAACTCCGAGACTATACGAAAGGCTTATAAGGAGCTTGAAAAAGAGAGCCTAATAACCACCAAACGCGGCCGAGGAACTTTTGCCAGCAACCACGCGAGCCTAAAGACTCAGACTGGTGCGCCCACGTCGGTTGAACTGCGGTACGTTGATTCCGTGAAAGAGTTGTTGAAGAAGCTTATTCAAAGGGGTGTCCCGCTGGAAGAGGTCAGGATTATGGTCGATCAAGCACTAAGCGAGGTGTCATCAGATGCTTCAGAGCAGCTTGTGGTTTTCACAGAGTGCAATGTTTCGCAGATTAACGAGATTTCAAGTCTGCTGAGAAGCTATCTGGGTCTAAGCGTTGAGCCGGTGTTGCTGAATGACCTGAGAAAGGAAGTAGAAAAAATCTCAAGGAGTAAAGATGAGCTGCTCGCGGTCCTGACCACTGGATTTCATATGAATGAAGTTTGCAAAGCTCTGGTGGGCCTTCCTGTGAAGATCGATTTTCTGGTTACGAATATGTCTCTCGAAACAAGGCGCCAACTTGATGCGCTCGACAAGTCTGCGCGCTATGGCTTCGTCTGCCGAGATCAGGAATCCATCGCCTTTTATAAAGACATGCTTCGGGAGGAACTGGGTCTCAACTCGAGTATCGAATGTTGTATTTTAAAGGAAGAAGCAAAACTAAGAGATCTCTTAGAGTCAGTAGATATTCTTTTGGTCTCGCCTCCTGTTTACGATGACATCAGGAGATTGGCTCCTGCTGATTTACGGATGTTCAATGTCTTTGATAAGGTCGATCCGATGTCGCTGATGGTAATCAAAGACAGACTCTTAGAAGCAATCTGATTCTGCGTTTCTTAACATTGATTAAGAACGACCTCTCTATAATTCTGTTGACATGTTAAGACGCTTTCCGTGCGGGCGTCATTGCCACAGTTTCTGAACCGTAGTGACCCGCTACACGGTGGCTGAAAGTGACCGATAACTTCTCGTCCAAATGTTCGGCATTGTCACGCTTCAGGCTTCTCCAGCGGCTTTTGAGGTTGCTGAATGAATGCTCATTCAGTATTATGTCCTGCCAAAACCTGCGTTAGAGCCGCTTGTCACAACTGCCTGTGGAAGCGATTGGGTTCGTCCTAACAGTCCGAAGAAAGAGGTCGACGGTGGAATATGCGAATTGAGAAAGCGGCAGTTCTCGGTGCGGGAACCATGGGGGCGCAAATTGCCGCGCACCTGGCAAACGCCGGCGTGCCCACGTTGCTCCTGGATATTGTTCCGGGCGAACTGACGCCGGAAGAACAGAAAAAGAACCTGACGCTCGAATCAAAAGAAGTGCGCGACCGCATCGCCCGCGCCGGATTGGAAGCCGCTAAAAAGGCCCAGCCCGCCGCCTTCTTTACGGGGGACAACGCCACGCTCGTGAAAGTCGGGAATTTCGACGACGACTTGGCCAAACTGAAAGACCGCGACCTTATTATCGAAGCAGTCGTCGAAAACCTGGACATTAAGCGTCAGCTCTACCAGCGAGTTGAACAACACAGACGGCCGGGTTCAATCGTTGCTTCAAATACCAGCGGTATTCCAATCCGCCTCCTTGCCGAAGGT
>JACCUI010000282.1 GCA_013811945.1 Pyrinomonadaceae bacterium
CTCGTTGAGTTTTGACACAGCCTCGGTAGCGACCGGGTCGATGAGTGCACTCCATAGTCGCGGTTGCTGCGAGTGCAACCCTTATGACCTCTGAAGAAAACGATTGGCAAAATGACGAGCTGGAAGATCTTGTCGATGAGTCTGAACTCACCGCCCGCGACCGTTCGCGTACCTCCTTCATCTGGGTCCAAGTTTTCGCCTTCCTGCTCGGCATAGGGCTACTGGTTTTTGTCATTAATCGGGTTGGCGTTCAGCCTATTTTCGATGCCCTGCTGCGAATTGGCTTCGGTTTCTTTTTCCTCCTCGGGATCAGCGGTCTTCGTCATGTCTTCCGTACTATCGCCATGCGGGCTGCGGTCCCCACCGAACACCGGCGCATCAGCTTCATGCAAGCCTTCGCCGCCCGCTTAGGTGGGGAAGCCATCAGCTTTCTCACCTTTACCGGACCCTTGCTGGGCGAAGCGACCAAGGTCGCGCTGCTGCAGAAACGCATCCCGCTTACTTATGGCGTTCCGGCACTGGTTGTCGACAATCTGCTCTATAACCTCTCAGTCGTATTTTTCATTTTGAGTGGCGCCTGCGTGATGCTGTTCACCTATCAGCTTCCGCCCCTCGTCTATTTCGTCTTGATCGGTATAGCCGGAGTTGCCGCGCTGGGTATCGTTGCTGCCGGATTAGCTGCCAGGCGACGGATCATGCTTTTGACCTGGGCAATCGATCAAGTGGCCCAACTTCGTCTTAGTCCTAAGGTCCTGATCAAAAGACGCCATCACATTCACAATCTGGAGTCGAAGGTTTACGATTTCTATAAGCATCATCCGGCAGCCTTCTTGGGAATGATCGCCTGCAACCTATTGGCGCACGTTTCCAGTGTGGTTGAGGTTTATGTGACGTTAAGCATGCTGGGCTATGATGCTCGGGTAGCGCAGGCATACGTCATAGAGTCACTGACTAAAGTAATTAACTTCGCGTTCGCCTTTGTGCCGGGCACAATTGGAGTTTATGAAGGTGGAACAGAAGTCATTCTGCGGGCCCTCGGCTTTGCTGCTGCTACGGGTGTGGCGCTGGCCCTGGTGCGCAAAGCAGGAATCGTTTTCTGGACTTCAATCGGGCTGCTGGTTCTAACGTGGCGAGCGGCCCCCAATGCCTGGGCTCGCCTCGTGGACCGCAGCCCCTATCTACGAAAACTTATGGACAGTCTGGTGCTCTCAAACATCGCACATCGTCCGGCGCGCACCGCAGTCAGCATCCTGGGGACCGCCCTGGGCGTTTTGCTAATTGTCTTTACCGTCGGGTTGGCCCACGGCGTCCTGCACGAACGTGGCAAGCGTGAATCGAATATTGGCGCTGAAATAATGGTGCGGGCCTCGGGTTCTCTCGGACTCGGGGGTTCTTTGCCTTTCGGCCTGCCGGTTTCGCGCATGGCTGAAATCAGCAAGATCGAAGGTGTGCGTGCCGCCACGCCCCTGGGTCAGGCGCTTGATCGCAGCGACCGAGGATTCGGGACGCGCCTGATCGACGGTATTGATTTTGACGATTACTCCCGGCTCACGGACCTCAAGATCCGTGAGGGCTCGGCTTTAACCGGAGGTGATCAAGTGATTGTCGATCCCGTGTGGCAAAAACAGAGAAATGCGACGGTCGGCTCAACCGTGCAGATCTTCGAACGGGCTTTCACGATTGTCGGTGTTTACGAACCACCGGGTGGCGGCCGCCTCAAGATTCCGCTCGCCACAATGCAGGATCAGGAAGGCGCTGAGGGAAACGCCTCAGCGATTCTGGTCGCCTCGACCGACCCGGCAAAACAAGAAGATGTGGCCGCGCGTATTCGAGAACGCTTCCCCGATGATCAAATCATTTTCACGCGCGATTTGCCTGAGATCTACGCGTCGAGCGTGCCGGCACTCGACGTCTTCATCAAGGTGGTCGTCGGAGTTGCCGCATCGATCAGTATGCTGGTAATTCTGCTTGCAATGTACACCACGGTCACTGAAAGAACTCGTCAGATAGGCATCCTCAAAGCGTTGGGAATGTCGAAGACATCGATCGCCTGGGTCATTGAGAAAGAAGCAATCCTGGTCAGCCTGCTGGGTGTGACTGTTGGTGTGCTGCTGACTTTTGTTGCCCGCTTTGCGGTGATGCGCGTAACGAGTTTGACAGTTGAGATCGAGCCACGTTGGGTTCTTATCTCTCTTCTGGTGGGACTCCTCGGCGGCAGCCTCGGCGCTCTCTACCCTGCCCTTCGCGCCGCCCGGCAAGACGCAGTAGACGCTCTCAGCTATGAATAATGCCGGGAACAGTTCGGTAGTTTAGAGTTCAAGTTGCGGCGTGGCGGTGCGCACAAGCCCAGCGTGATCTAAAACTGAACCAGATTTTTTCCAGTTGCTACTTCTCCCGGTTTACAGTTCGCGGTCTTCAGGGTTAACCTAAGAGCGTTCCATACCACAAACAGAGTTAGCAACCCTTGGGAGGATGAATCATGTCTATCGCACGGATTACTGAGATTAGCTCTACATCGACGAAGAGTTTTGAGGACGCGATTCAGAGCGGGGTAGCGCGGGCTACCAAAACCATACGCAATGTTCGCAGCGCCTGGGTCAAAGAACAGCAGATCAAGATTGACAAGGGTAGCATCGTCGAATATCAGGTTAACCTGATGATCACTTTCGTCCTGGACGAGGGTAATCAAGGCGATCTCGCCTGAGGCATTGACTGCTCAAGAGCGGACAACGTCGTCGCTCACTACAGAACCGCGAGCGGTAGCGACCGGATCCTAAACTCAACTCGTAATTGCGGTTTGACTGAGCGTTGAGG
>JACCUI010000300.1 GCA_013811945.1 Pyrinomonadaceae bacterium
ACCGTATGAGTTGTTGCCTCCCCACACCTCGGATATGCTAGCCGTCTGAATCGAGCAACTGACGGCAGGGGACTTTCACCCCATTAGACTCGCAGCCTGTCGGCTGCATCCCTACCGCTCCCGGTTCCGTAAAATCATCAGTGATTATCAGTCTATATGTCCACGTTTAATCGCCGCGAAATTCTGACAGCATTCCTGGGCCTTCCCGCCGCGCTCGCAGCATGCCGCCGCAGCCCGAACCCGCCGCTGCCTGTTGGCGAGATCGTCGGAGCCTCCGATGTGTTTGGTCATCGTTTGCGCGATGGCCAGAGCATTCAAGTCCCGGCGGACGCCTGGGAGCGCGTGCCGGTGGTTATCATCGGTGGCGGCGTAGCAGGGCTGACGGCTGCCTGGCGCCTGCTCAAATCCGGCTTTGGAGACTTTTCCCTGATTGAACTCGAAAGCGCCCCGGGCGGGACGTCCCGGTCTGGATCGAATCGGGTTACCTCGTTCCCGTGGGGCGCGCATTACATTCCGGCACCTATGAAGGAAAACCAGGCGCTCGTATCGCTGCTTAGTGAGATGGGCGTGATCGAAGGGGGGGACAAAGACGGCGAGCCAATCATCGGCGAGCAGTTTCTGTGTCGCGATCCCGAAGAGCGAGTTTTCTTCAAAGGTCGCTGGTATGAGGGGCTCTACCTTCACGCGGGCGAAACAGACGAGGACAAAGCACAACTCGCGAAGTTTAATGAAGAGGTCGGTCGTTGGGTTTCATGGCGCGACGGCAGCCGCCGGCGTGCGTTCACGATTCCCGTTGCTGCTTGTTCCGACGACGCGGCGGTGACTGACCTCGATCGGATTTCGATGGGAGAGTGGATGAACCGGCGGGGTTTCACGAGTACTCGGCTTCGTTGGTCGGTCGACTACGCCTGCCGGGACGACTACGGCATGACCCTCGATCAAACGAGTGCATGGGCAGGGTTGTTTTATTTCTGCTCGCGGGTGTCGAAACCGAACATTGAAGCGCAGCCATTAATTACATGGCCCGAAGGCAATGGACGCCTGGTCAATCACCTGTTTGACCAGGTCAGAGCAAAGGTGCACCTCGATCGCGCCGTATTGGAACTGATACCAGTGGAGGAGCAGGGAAGGCCGCACGTTGACGTGGTTACCATCGATCGCGAGGGACGAAATCCGCGAGGCCTGAAGGCCGATCGGGTCATATTTGCCGCGCCTCAATTCATGGCCCGGTACTTGGTGCGTCCGTATCGTGATCAACCGCCTCCACACATCAACGAGTTTCAATTCGGATCGTGGATGGTCGCCAACCTCACCTTAAAGGATCGACCCGCTGTTGGTTCAAGACGTGATTTTCCACTCGCCTGGGACAACGTCTTATATGAAAGCCCGTCGCTGGGCTATGTCGTCGCTACGCATCAGCGCAGTGTTGACCGCGGTCCGACTGTATTCACTTACTACTACCCGCTCTGTGATCATGATCCGCGGACCGCTCGCTCGCGGCTGCTGGAAACGGATTGGGGCGGTTGGGCAGACGTAGCCCTCACCGATCTCTCTCGTGCGCACCCCGGCATCCGCAATTTGACCGAACGCCTCGACGTGATGCGCTGGGGCCACGCGATGATTCGCCCCCGTCCCGGATTCATTTGGGGACCGGCGCGGCGCGAAGGAGCAAGACCATTTCGCTCTATTCATTTTGCACATTCAGAATTGAGTGGTGTGGCGCTCTTCGAAGAAGCATTCGACGTTGGACTGCGGACGGCTGACGAGGTCCTGCGCAAGCTGTCGGTGAAAACGGTCAATGGTAGAGCCGTTTGAAACTAAGGAGGGCCTACGGTAATTGGCAGGTTGGGAAGGTGGGCAAAGCGTAGCGCGCCCCCGCTCCAGCGTAGCGTCACCGACTCTATTTTTCTTCAAGACTACTGGAATGACGAGCTAAGTAGTCAGCCGCTTTTCTGGGCAGCAAGATGAGGCTACGCTTGAGTGGGCCCGCGTTAGGCTTTGCCCATCTTCCCAAGTGGCAAATTCGCTTAGCTTGAATCGTTAGGCGCATAGCGACACCGCCGCCGCGGACAACGACTATTCCAGAAAGATCAAGGAGTACACCACTGAACCATACTTCATGACGGAGTTAGGCGATCATCTGCCGATGTCGGGAAAGGTGCCTTCGCCGGATAAGGTTCTAGTTATGTGGTCGGCACCCGAACAAACTCACCTACACTAAGGACGTCCACCGTTATTTTCGTGAGATCGCCAAGGCTAGTCCTCGAGTGCGCGTATTCTCCGCGCCGGAGCGGTCGGAGGAAGGCAAAGAACAGATTCTGGTTGCCGTTGGTGATGAAGCTCTACTCGCAAAGCTTGATCGCTACAAAGAGATCACGGCTAAACTTGCCGATCCGCGCAGGATTACTGAAGCGGATGCGCAAAAACTAATCGGCGAAGGGAAAGCTTTTTACTGGGCCTCCGGCTCTATTCATTCCCCGGAGACAGGTTCTACAACTATCGCAAAGCCAACCCGGCGAAAAATGCGCCCTCACTTATCTACTGGCCGGTTCTATGAAACTTTCGGCAACGGTGGTGCGGACACGATGGAGCGCACTGTCAACCAGCAAGCGCAGCGCGACTGGTTTCGCCCGAACCCGCCACTTGCGCGCGTAAAGTGGTCGCTGCGTAACAACATCAACATGCAGCAATCCGGGATTCTCCTGGCGATGAATTTTGTGGCCAATAATAAAGATCGGTTCCTCCAGAATTTCTACCTCAAGAGCAAACGAGCCGTTGCCAAGGCGAGAAATGAAGGGCCGGCGGCCTACGTCATCCCTGCTGATCAATCGCGGCTGGTGGAAGCGGCCGACATGGTTAACTTATTGCGTCTGATGGGCGTGGAAGTCCATACCGCCAACAAAGAGATCAACATCAAGGATCATAAATTCCCAGCCGGCTCATACGTCGTGCGCATGGACCAGCCTTACTCGCGGATGGCGGACATGATGATGGACACCCAGTATTACAATGTGAACGACCCGAGACCTTACGACGATACAGGTTGGACGCTCGGCGCACTTCGTAACGTCAAGACCGTGAGGGTGACTGACATGGTCGTTCTCGAGGCACCGGCGAACCTGCTGGCGAGTGATGTGCGCGTGCGAGGTAGGCTCGTCAGTCCGATTCGACCGCTGGTTACATCATTAACCACAACACTGAGAATACCCTTGCGACGCTGCGTTTCAGATTGAAGGATCTGAAAATGAGCGCGGCAGAGGACCCATTCAAAGTGGGCGAACGGCAATTCAACGCCGGATCGTTCATCATTAAGGCGGAGGGCAATCCTGCTGATTTGCGAAAGCAGCTTGAGTCGGCCGTCACCGAGTTGGGCCTTACCGCACGCGCAGTTGATAAGCTTCCTGAGGTGAAGTCCCATGTCCTCAGGGTGCCGCGGATTGCGATTCTCCACACCTGGACCAACACCCAGAACGAGGGTTGGTATCGCATTGAATTCGACCGTCTGCAGGTTCCCTATTCGTATATCTCGGACCAGGTGGTTCGTAGCACGTCGAATCTTCGCGAGAAGTATGACGTGATTATTTTCCCGCCCCTCGGCGGATCGGCTCCGACAATCGTCAACGGCATCCCAATGCGTGGCGAGCCAATCCCCTGGAAGCAGTCGGACCTGACGCCGAATCTGGGAGCATCTCCGGATCAAACGGACGATATGCGCGGCGGAATGGGGTTGGCAGGAGTCGTGAATCTGCAGAAGTTTGTGCACGAAGGCGGGCTGTTCATTGTAGTCGGCAACAATGCGCGCATTCCCGTCGACTATGGTCTGACTTCCGGTGTGGCGATTCAGGAGCCTCGTCAGCTTCAGGCTCGCGGTTCGATCTTCAATGCGCATTTTAGCGATCGTAGAAGTCCGATCGCCTATGGTTACGACGAGACGCTTCCGACCTACTTCAATCAGGCTCCTCTTTTTCAAGTCAGCGCGCAGACGGGTGCAGGCGGCGGCGGTGGAGGAGAAGGAGGTCCGGCAACTGCGGGACAACGACCTTCCGGAAGAGGAAGCGTCACCGATCCGGATATTATTCAAGCGATGCCTCAAGCCTCGCCGGCACCGGCACGTGCGCCTGCGCGCCCCGGCGAAGATCAGATCACCGAAGAGCAACGGCGAGCCCTGGGAGCGTTTTTCACTCCGCCGGCGCTGCGTCCACGCGTGGTGCTTCGGTTTGCACCTAATGAGAAAAACCTACTGATCAGTGGGATGCTGGCGGGTGGAGCCGAGTTAACGAACGCCCCGGCCGTGATCGATGTGCCGACAGGACGCGGACATGTTGTGATGTTCGCGAATCATCCGATGTGGCGGCATCAGACTCAAGGCAGCTTCTTCCTCCTGTTTAACGCGGCGCTAAATTTTGATTCGCTCGATACCGAAAGGGCTGAGCAGCCGAGACGACGAACCGGGCCGGCAATGAAGAAGAAAACCAGTAGTAATTGCGAGATGAAGGTTCATTTTTCCACTGGTCATTTCGCATGCTTTTTTGAGAAATTTCCCATCAATACGATCCACGAAATCACACAAAGCGACACGAAATCTTGTTAGTGACATTCGTTTGAGTTCGTGGATCGTGTCTAACCGCTACCCTTGGTTGGGCCAAAAAGCCGAAATGTTCAAGTTAGGAGATTACTCCGCATTACGCCTGCTTGCGATTAACCTACCTGCCAAGTAAAATTCACTCGGCACTTCTTTGGTATGGAATTCACTGTTGCAATTACCGGAGCCTCGGGATCGATTTACGCTCAGCGCACACTCGTTCATATGGCCGCGAGCGGTGTAGTTGAACGCATTAATCTGATTATGTCGGAAGCAGCGCAGACGGTGGCGCGGGTCGAACTGGGGACGGATTTGAGGGGGGCGGACAGCGGCAGAATCAATGAGTGGCTTGGTCTGAAATCAGAGTCTAAACTGGTTCATCTCCACCGTCTGGACAACATGGCGGCTAAGCCTTCGTCCGGTTCACATCCGCAGCAGGGCATGGTCATTGTTCCCTGCTCGATGGGAACTCTCGGTGCGATCGCTTCAGGCGCCGGAACAAACCTGATTCATCGGGCCGCGGATGTATCGCTCAAGGAGGGACGCCGGCTGGTGCTTGTGCCCCGGGAAACCCCCTTAAACGCCATTCACCTTGAGAATTTGCTGCGCCTCGCCCGTGCTGGTGCCCACATCATTCCCGCAAGCCCAGGGTTCTATCATCGGCCGCAAACAATTGAAGCCCTGGTCGACCACATGGTCTTTCGCATACTAGACCATCTGGGCGTTCCACATTCTGAATCGACCCGTTGGAAGGGACTCCAAGAACAATCAAACGAATTGGCAGGCGTCGGAGAGGATCAGCTCTCGTAAGCTCAAGCAATGGGTACACTGCTTCGAAACGTTCGCACTACACTCGAGATGATCAAGGTCGAGCACACCCTCTTCGCGCTCCCTTTTGCATTTCTGGGAGCGGTGCTGGCAGCGAATGGATTACCTTCAGCTCGCCAGCTTTTGTGGATCACCCTGGCAATGGTTGGCGCGCGATCGACAGCAATGGCCTTTAACAGAATCGCCGATCTCGAATACGATGCAAGGAATCCTCGCACCCATATGCGTGCGCTGCCGGCGGGTCTTTTGCCCGCGAGTTTCGTTTGGGTATTCACGATAGTCTCGGCCGCAACCTTCTTCTTAGCCGCCACCGCGCTGAATCGTCTCACACTGATTCTGGCCCCAGTTGCGTTAGTTAGCATCCTGCTCTATTCGTTCACCAAGCGCTGGACGTTGCTGTCCCATCTGGTTCTTGGTTGGTGCTTGTCAATTGCTCCCACCGGTGCCTGGATCGCCGTGCGCGGCGCAATCGACAGCCCCATACCTCTTTTACTTTCTCTGGTGGTAATGCTGTGGACCGCGGGTTTTGATGTGCTGTATGCCTGTCAGGATCGTGATTTTGATGTGGCCGAGGGTCTGCATTCGATCCCCCAGCGCTTCGGGATTGCGCGTTCATTGTGGATAGCTCGGATCCTGCACGCCCACGCCTTTGTCGCGCTGCTTGCGCTATACTGGTTGGTCGAGCTCGGTCCGCTCGCGCTGGCGGGCGTCACTGCAACCGGTTTATTACTAATCTACCAACACCGTCTGGTTAGAGCAGATGATTTGAGTAGATTGAACGCGGCTTTCTTTACTACCAACGCCTTTGTAAGCGTGATTCTTTTCTTGACGTTTGGCGGTGCGGCAATGACAAGGACTTTGCGATGAGTTTTTCTCAAGATCGAAGACTAGTTGAGCTTGCGGATAAGGTCGAAGCTCACGAGCGCTTGTCACTGACTGACGGTCTGGCCCTATATGACAGCGACGACTTACTCGCGCTGGGTAAACTGGCCGACACTGTACGCCGTAGAAAGCACGGCGCCACCACCTATTTCAACGTTAATCGCCATTTCAATCCGACCAACGTTTGCTATGCTGACTGCAAATTCTGCGGCTTCTATCGCACGCCCCGCCAAGCCGACGCTTATACGCATAATATCGACGAGTCGCTCAGAATCGCCGGTGAAGCTGTGAGCGAGGGTGCTACGGAATTGCACATCGTGGGCGGGTTGAACACGAAACTGCCCTTTAGTTACTTCACGGATTTGCTATCGACTCTCAAGCAACAATATCCCCGTCTTCATTTGAAGGCTTTCACAATGGTGGAGATCGATCATTTTGCCCATTTCTACAAAATGACGGACGAAGCGGTCATTCAGCAATTAATCGAGGCCGGAATGGGCTCTTGTCCCGGCGGTGGCGCGGAGATTTTTCGCGAACCGACTCGATCGATGATTTGTGCACACAAATGCGATGCAAAACGGTGGCTTGAGCTTTCAGCCAAAGTGCACGCGGCCGGGTTGAAAACGAATGCCACAATGCTCTATGGGCACATTGAATCAATGGAAGATCGAGTTGATCACCTTATTCGCCTGCGCGAACAGCAGGATCAGTCGGGCGGATTTCAGTGCTTCATTCCGCTGGCTTTCTACCCACCCGGGACACAATTGGCGCACCTGCCAGGCCCTTCCGGAGTTGATTCACTCAAGACCATGGCCGTCTCGCGTCTGATGCTTGATAACTTCGATCACATCAAAGCTTACTGGGTTATGCTCGGCAAGCGACTTGCTCAAGTAGCACTCCACTACGGCGCCAACGATATTGACGGCACAATCACTAAGGGCGGCGAGCTGTCCGAGAGTTACTCAGTGGAATCGAACAATGAAGTCCAGATGTCAAAAACGGAACTTATCGCTTTGATCGAAGACGCCGGATTTCAAGCCGTCGAACGAGACACGGTTTACAATCGGGTCGAGCGCAGTAGTGTTAGTTTGGCCTGACGCCGTTGAACAGTCGCTAGCGAACTTTCGTCTCTCATAACCTGACTCGAATTATTACCAACGTTTATGCAAACCAAACCAGCAGCTCAGAAAATCACCGTGGCGCATTCGCCCGACTCAGATGACGCATTCATGTTCTACGGGCTTGCCACAAACAAACTCGATACAGGGAATTTGACTTTCACCCACGTGCTCAAGGACATCCAAACATTGAATGAAGAAGCAATGCGGGTAACATACGACGTGACTGCGATTAGCTTCCACGCCTACGCCTACATTGCTGATGAATATGTCCTCCTGCCTCACGGTGCTTCGATTGGAGAAAACTACGGGCCCGTGGTGGTGTCCCGAGAACCCGCCAGAGCAGAAGAACTAGCCAGTCTCAAGATTGCCGTGCCGGGTACGTTGACCAGCGCTTTCTTAGCCCTGCGAATCTTTAACCCGGCCTTCGAATATGAGGTCGTGCCCTTTGATAAAATTATTGACGCGGTGCAGGAGGGTCGTTGCGACGCTGGGTTATTGATTCATGAAGGACAGCTTTTCTACGAATCAATCGGGCTTCACAAGGTCTTGGATCTGGGTGAGTGGTGGCATAAAAGAACCGGTTTACCTCTGCCCATGGGCGGAAACGCAATCCGTCGCGACTTGGGACCACATTTGATTCGAGAAGTATCCAAGACACTACGGGAAAGCATTCGTTACGCACTGGACAATCGGGAAGATGCCTTGCAGTACGCCATGCAGTTCGCCAGGGACATGGATACGGAGCTCGCGGATCGGTTCGTGGCGATGTGGGTAAACGATCTGACGCTCGACTACACCGAACGCGGCCGCGAAGCCGTTGCGCGCCTGCTGGCGGAAGGCTTTGAGCGTGGAATTATTCCTAAAAAGGTCGAGGTTGAGTTCATAGACTGAGGACTGCCTCAGCAGCCCTAAATTTCGTTAACGCTGTTACGGTGTTTGAGAGATTGGTGCTCGAGACCTTGGTTTAAAGATGCTGGGGTGTGCGCGGCGATCAGGATGTCACCCCGCCCAGAAGGGATGACAATGTCACCGCGCACATCATCGGCTAATAGCTTCTATCAAGCTCCTCCCAAAGCTTGATATAGCGCCACTTCCCATGTAGCAACCCTGCCGCTCGGCGATGCTCTCGCGCGTGAGCGCTTGTAGGTGCAAGGGAATCTCTGACGCTGCTCATTACCGACGTGAGGACCCTTTAGAAACTTAGCTTTTGTTCTCTTTCGCCCGTCGATCTGAGCTCGGAGGCTGACCAGGAGTGGATTGGTGTCAGCTTGAAGTAAATGGGCGAAACCAAAGTATAACTTATTCAGTGAAGGGCACTTTACACTACCTGCATGGAACTTTGCAATAACAAAGTCTGGCTTAGGCACTCCAGGCCTGCGGGCAGCGTCAAGGCTTTCCTTGGCAACAGGAACTTCTGGGGAAGCATCTGAGGGAGTGTTTCGGTTTACCCCGTAGCGCTGGTCTCAACCGCTTTATGGTTGGATGTTAAGAAATGCCGAAAATTAGATTCCACATCGCGATAGTTATTCTGGTTCTCGTAACATGTCTCATGGCACCCTCGACGGTATTTGCTCAAAATGCAGCCGCCAGCTCAGACACTCTTAGTCAGGCGGAGGTCGATCGCATCATCAGGGTCTTCACCGCCAAAGAAACTGAATTTCGAAAGGCGCTTAACCTTTACTCATTCAAACGCGACGCAATGATCCAGAGTTTAGGTATGGGGGGCCAAGTCACAGGTGAGTATCATCGAGTTTCCAGCTTCACTTTTGACGACCAGGGGAACCGCTTTGAAAAGATTAGCTTTTTTCCGATGCCCTCCTTCGGCGGCGTGACGCAGGAAGATTTGGAAGACCTGGGTGGGATTCAGCCCTTTGCCTTAGAGCCTTCGCGGATCGACAAATACAACTTTAAGTATGTTGGAAAAGAAAAGATCGACGAATTAAATTTGTATGTTTTTGAAGTGACGCCCAAGGTGGTCCCAGATCCAAAGAAGGTCAAGGAACGCCTTTTTATCGGCCGCGTCTGGGTGGATGATCTGGAGTTGCAGATTGTTAAAACTAAGGGTAAGGGAATCCCCGAGACTAAGATTAACAAGTTCCCTACAGTCGAAACTTATCGTGAACAAATTGGTGGTCGCTACTGGTTTCCGACCTATACCTATGCGGACGAAGAGCTAGTCTTCGAGAATGGCGAAGCACTACACGTTCGCATGAAGGTGCGCTACTCTGACTTTGCGCTGGCACGCGCGGATGTGAAGGTAATTGAAGTCGATGGTGCTGAGCTCCCGAATCAGGAAGTGAAGCCCCCGCCTCCCAAGCCAAAGCCGTGAGGTGCAAATTCTGCTCTACCTTGACTCGGACCGTAACTCTAGGGCAATCGTTGAATGGATCTGCTTCACCAAAGCCTCGACGGCTTCCTCAGATGAAAGCCCGGCTGTAGCTACTGGTGGGAGCAGCACGAACTCGATGGTGCCCGGCCTCGACTGGCCGGTGTCCTTGCCCATTAAGACATCAGTGTTCTTGATCGCGACCGGCACAATAGGAACGCCCGCCTGAACAGCCATGTAGAATGCGCCTTTTTTAAACGGCAGAAACCGACCAGGCATCGCCCGCGTCCCTTCAGCAAAAACCCCGAATGAGATTCCTGATCGAATCCGCTCTGTTGCAGCAGTAGTTGTTTCCAGTGCTCTTTCACGATTCGACCGGTCAATGGCCATTATGTTCACGAAGCCCATGCCGTATCCCAGAATCGGCACCTTCAGTACTTCCTTCTTCGCCAGCAGTCCGATTCGCCTTCCGGTGTAGACAAAAAGTGTAGCCGTATCCAGATAAGATCGGTGATTGGCTATGAAAACATAAGTCTGCTTCGGATCGAGAAATTGGGTGCCTTTAACAGCGACCTTCATGCCACTCAATCGCAGCCAATTGCGTCCACCAAAGAGCGCCCATGGATAGACCAGCTCAGGCTTTCCCGTCAGCCATGACACAAGTAGCACGGGTATCCCAACGATTACTAAGAGAGCGCCGGCAACAAACATGGACCACCAATAGTGCACCCGCCCTGCGATGTTGAAACGGCCACTTATGCTAGACTCGGCCGTATTCGACCCCGAGGTCGCAGAACTCTCATTGAACAACTTTTGCGAAGGGTTTTCGGAATGTCTCATCAGCGGCTGCGGATCGCGTGTCTCGCTCTCTTCCTTGTTGTAATCGGTTCTAGCCCGGCAGTTCTTGTTTATGCCCAGAGACCTGCTGCGGCGCGAATAATAACCCCTTCGCCGCGGTCGGTGCTCGGGTTCACTCCAGGTGATGATCGGACGATTGCGGACTGGAGACAGATTACAGACTATTTCGCGGGATTGGACAAGGCTTCTGACCGCGTGTCTGTACAGACGATAGGGCAATCGACACTTCGGCGTCCCATCATTGCCGCCTTGATTAGCGCCCGTGAAAACATACTCGCGCTCAGCCGGTATAGAGAGATTCAGCAGAAGCTGGCGGATCCCCGCCAGGTAGCAACTGCGACCGAGCGCGATCGCCTGATCCGCGAAGGCAAAGTGGTGGTGGCCGTCTCGTGCTCTATCCATTCGACTGAAATCGTAGCCTCCCAGATGTCGATGCAGCTCGCATTTGACCTCGCTAGCGCCCAGGACCCGGAGACTCGTGAGGTGCTTCAAAACACAATTCTGATACTAATTCCGTCCTCCAACCCGGATGGCATCGACATTGTGGCTAATTGGTACCGCAAGACGCTGGGAACGCCCTTCGAGGGGAAGGAGCCTCCCGAACTCTATCATCACTATGCGGGACACGATGACAATCGCGATTGGTTCATGCTCAACCTGAAGGAGACGCAAGCCATAACGCGCATGTTTTGGAAGGAGTGGTTTCCGCAGATTGTTTACGACATCCACCAGCAGGGGCCAAATGGCTCGCGATTCTTCATTCCTCCGTTTTTCGATCCCGCGAATCCGAATATTTCGCCATTGCTTCTACGGCAAGTAGGACTGATAGGCCATAAGATCGCTGCCGACTTGCAGGCTGCAGGTACTAAGGGCGTAATTACAAACTCGACCTATGATACCTGGTGGCATGGGGGCTTTCGTACCGCACCTTACTTTCATAATTCCGTCGGTATTCTCTCCGAGGCAGCCAGCGCCCGGCTAATGACTCCAACGACGGTAACCCGCGAGCAGCTTTCCCGATCGACTTCACGGGGTATGCGTAACGCGCTCGAAGCAACCACAAACTTTCCTGATCCATGGCCCGGCGGCGAATGGCGGCCGCGAGATATCATGAACATGGAATTAATTGCTACGCGCTCTGTACTCGGAATCGCTGCTAAATTTCGCTCCGAATATCTGAGAAATTTTTATGAGTTGGGTCGTCAAAATACGACGGCTATCGCGGCGCCTGATGAGCCAATTGCTTATCTAATTCCTGCGGGGCAGGGTCGCGATGAGTCAGTGGCTAAGTTGGTTGGCGCTTTAGTCGAGCAGGGCATCGAGGTTCACAGGCTCGATCGGGAGTTGCATGCTGCTTATGGACCGCAAGTACTGCAGCGCACAAACTCTGCGACCGATAAGCTAGGAAGTTACCGAAGGATCATTGCTCACACGTCCGGATTTCACGAGGTACCGACGAGTAGCTACATCGTGTTTCTAGCTCAGCCACAGAGACGAAATGTACTGGCTTTGCTGGAACCCCAGGTCTACCCAAATCGGATCAACTCGCAGGGCGAAGCAGAGCGTCCCTATGACGTGGCAGGGTGGACTCTGCCTATGCAATTAGGTGTGGATGCGCCGGCAGTCACCGCTATTCAGGAGTCCGTCGTCGATCGGCGGATATCATTAATGCGTGACGCAAATGAAGTTCGTAAAGACCTGGCGCTTCCTTTGAAAACCGCAGACTCCTCTCCGATTGCGAACCCGCTGGGACAGCTCCAAGCATCGATGAGAATTGGCATCTACAAGGGCTGGACCTCAAACATGGACGAGGGTTGGACGCGCTTCATCTTTGATACCTTCAACGTGCCATACAACTCTGTGCACGATGCCGCCCTGCGGCAAGAGGATCTCTCGGCTAAATACGAAGTAATTGTCCTGCCTTCTCAGCGAGCCCGCGAGATCCTTGAGGGCAATCTCGCTGGAACTTATCCCGAGGAATTCACTGGGGGTATTTCGGGCGCAGGTGTGGCCAAGCTTAAGGGATTCGTAGAAGCGGGAGGCACTCTCATCTGTTTTGATGCTGCTTGTGAGTTACCGATCAAACAATTCAATCTCCCGTTGCGGAACGCCCTTGAAGGACTTCAATCAGGAGACTTTTATTGTCCGGGTTCCGTGCTGTCGCTCGACGTGGATAACACCCAGACTCTCGCGCATGGTTTGGCCCGCAATGTTGATGGCTACTTCATCAATAGCTCGGCGTTCGAGACAACTGACCCCAGGGTGCGAATTGTTGCCCGCTATGCAAAGGAAAACCTTTTGCGATCTGGTTGGCTGCTCGGCGAAGATAAACTGAAGGGACGAATCGCCCTCGCCGAAGTTCCTCTGGGAAAAGGTCGGATAGTTCTTTTCGCTTTTCGGCCGCAGCATCGCGGCCAGACCTGGGGTACGCTGCCCTTAATATGGAACGCCCTCAGACCGCGTTCGAATTGAGCGCGTTCGTTAGACAGCACGTCAGCCCGTGTCCGGTACGCAGGTGAACGTTCAGTTTGAATTGTTTGGAAACCTGAAGGGTATAAAGTTAATAGCGAGGGGCAAGCCAACAGGCGTTGCCCGCGGAACGGGTTATACTGGCCCGACCTGAGAGGGTCAAACATCCACGCGCCGGTATGACTCTTTCACGGTCAGGACATTCCTTTTCACGAACCGTGGGCGTCGCGCAACGCTCGCCCACGGCTATTACTTAAATCACTCCGGGATTCGGAATGGCGCGTAATTGCATCGAGACTGAACCAGCGCCTACGCAGGGAATCGCTTGCCCGAAGCAAGCCCTTCGGCGTATCTTAAGCAAAGTTGATCTCTCCTCCGGTAGCATCATCAAGCATCTATTTGCGCGCCTGAGCATCAAAGCTGTTGTCAATCGTGCCGCGCACTTACAGGAGTTTTAACCATGGAGAAGTCTTTCGTCTGCCTACTGATCCTCTCCCTGTTCATCACCGCTTCTGTCAATCCTCTGACGGCCCAGACGCGGGAGCGCCGGGTAGGTCAGAATCCTTCGTCGCCTAACCCCCCGACTCCCTCTCGACCACCGGTGCTTGGTGGAACGGGCACGACCGCAGGACAACCAAGCGTACAGTCTCCAACAATCAATAGCGGACCAGAAGAAGTTGACGCAGGCGACGTGATTCGAGTTGACACCACGCTCGTTACCCTCCCGGTGAGTGTTACGGATCGTAACGGCAGGTACATTCCAAATCTTAACAAGGAGGATTTCCGTCTCTGGGAGGACGGAGTTGAACAGCAGGTCGCCTTTTTTGCGTCTGTAGATAAACCCTTTTCCGTGGTGTTAATGATCGATACGAGTGGTTCAACTCGCTTCAGGATCGAAGACATTCAGGATGCTGCGATCACGTTTGTAAACCAGTTGCGTTCGGGCGACCAGGTAATGGTCGTCTCATTCGACGACGGCGTCAAGATTTTGTCTGAGTTCACCGGTGATCGAGCCAGACTTCGGGATGCTATTCGCCGTACGCGAACAGGCGACGGCACTAAACTGTACGATGCAGTTGACCTCGTAATCAATCAGCGGCTGAATCGAGTCTCAGGCAGAAAGGCTGTGGTCTTGTTCACGGATGGGGTGGATACAACCAGCCGTCGCGCATCTTATGCCAGCAATATTCGCGACGCAGAAGAGGTCGACGCATTAATTTATCCGGTGCAGTACGATACTTACTCCGCGGTGAATAGTGGTGGTGGGTCGACCTGGCCCGGTACGCGGCGGGTGCCAACCTCACCCGCGGATATCCTGATTCAGATTCTGGGTGGAATGGGCGGTGGCCGCTCAGGCGGTGGCGGTGGAATAGGGTCAAGCCGAGCCGACTACGAGCAGGCCAATCGTTATCTCCGAGACCTCGCCGAAAGGACAGGCGCCAGACAGTTTCAGGCTGATTCGACAAGCAATCTCGCCTACGCTTTCAGCAATGTTGCCGAAGAGCTCCGGCGGCAGTACACCCTTGGCTTTTATCCGAAGAGACCACCGCAACAGGGTCAACGTCGACAGGTTCGAGTGCGCGTAAATCAACCTAATCTAGCTGTTCGAGCTCGCGACAGTTACATCTTTAATGGTCCGGGAGCAGCCAGCAAGGATAGTACCGCGCAAAAGCCTGCGCCCGTTCTACGCAGGAAATTTGCAGAAGAGCCAGTGCAGAAGAGAAGCTGAGCTCGACCGCTGATGCCACACCAGCCGCAAAGCTACTTTTGATACGAACTCAGGACAGCCAATCGACAGCGGGCCGGCCTGCCGAAAGTGTAAACTCGCCCAATCAAGCACCTACCCGGCGTTAGGTTTTCGTGTCACACCAAAAATTGACTCTGCCGTTCGCTTGGTGGGCCAAATTCTGTGCAGTACGGTCCCGATAATCCATAAGACTATCGCGGTCAGAAGAGTCAGCACTAACCAGAACTTCCAGTATGCATTGAACGTTTGCTGCCATCCTGGGTCTACGTGGTGGGCTACGTTCACGTTTAAATTAGCAGGCGTCAACACCCGCGACAGAAATTGAACGAGCAGATACCAACCCAGAGCATAGCGCCACCCGGCTGGATCCATTCCCACTCTTCTGATTGTGAAGATTCCTACGATTAATCCGCCTACATGGGCCAGTGTGGAAGACAGAAAGATTCCCCAAGTCAACGCAAC
>JACCUI010000035.1 GCA_013811945.1 Pyrinomonadaceae bacterium
GCAGAGTCACCATTCAAGTTAGCATCATTACCGCTTCTCACGGTCGCCTTCTGGCCCGACTCAAACGAGAGCGTTCCGGCAATGTTCCACCCGCCTAGAACTGCTCCGGCAAAGCCCGTTTGCGACTTGAAGAAGGGCAGGTCGTAAAGGCTCGAGACCACTAAGCGATGCCGCCGGTCAAGCGCCGAATCCGCCCGCTCTGCTCTCAGGTTCTGGAAGTCCTCAACGCGACGCGGGCTGAGCACAGTCGAGAAAACCTCCGCCGTGGTGTCGTCAATCAAGTGGCTCCAGGTGTAGGCAGCCGTCATTTGGAAGCCTTTTGAGAGACGCTTGTTAAACGCCGCTGATGCTCCGTGATAAGTCGAGTTTCCGTTTGAGAGGAAGTCAACCAGATTGCTCGTGAAGCCGGCATTGAAGTAACGCGGAACGAAGCTTGAGCGTGCATTAATCTGGTTCAACGTCAGCGGCAGCGCGTCCAGCGCCGACTGGGATGGTCTCGCGAAGAAAGTCGGCAGACCAGAAAGTCCGTTACCGACCTTGACCTGACGATTGACGCGATTCTGCGTTAGCAGGTGGATGCCTCGCGTGCCGAGGTAACGAAGCTCAAGTGAAGAATTCTCGCCGAACTGACGCTGAATACTGCCAGTATATGTAAGCGCGTAGGGAACTTCCTGGTCAGGAATGTGCGAGCCCGTGACCGCACGCGCTGTTGCCGGATCTGTCAGACCGGCTTGTGGGATAGGGCTGATTCCGCCATTCGCGAGGAAATTCGGAAGGTTGGCTGCAGCATCGACGTCAATTGTCTGCTGAGCCTGGGGCGGATTCGACAGAATGTACAGGTTGTCGAAGATGTAGTCGTAACCCATCGAGAATCCGGCGCGGATCGAAGTCTTGCCTCCACTGCCGAAGAGCCTTCCCATCAAGCCCTCTGTGTAGTCAGGTGAGTAGGCAAAGCCGACCTTCGGAGCAAAATTCTTCGTTTGCGTCTTCGGAGCCGCGAAGGAGATAAGTCCAGGCACTGAAGCAAGGCTATTTGCTGCCTGGAATTTGGCTCCGAGCGGCACTTCCTGATACGAGTAACCGAGGCCGAGGTTGAGAGTCAAGTTCGGGCGCACCCTCCAGTCATCCTGGATGAACGCATACAGGATTCTCTGGTTACCGTAGTACGTGTTGCCACCGACATTGCGTTCGGCGAGATCATCCGGGCTACGGTCGATCAAGAATTGTTCAGTTGACAGGTAATCATAGGCGCCGCGCTCGCGCTGGACAAACCTTTGCGGCGAGATGATGTTGCGAAAGTCGCCGCCCACCTTAAACGCGTGGTTGCCCCGCAGGTAGGTTAGGTTATTGACAACCTGATAGTTGTTCTCAATACCGGATTGCGGCGTGTTTCCATCCGGTCCGATGTTGAGTGCGAGATCAGCCAAATTGATGTTCGGGAACACATCAAGACCCGGAAACGAGAAATCCCCCACCGGGAATGACTGCTCTGAACGACGGAACGCGAGACGCGTCTCATTGATCAGATTAGACCTGAAATTGTGCAGCAAGGTATAAGAGAACAACCGCTGCTTGTTAGGCACGGGGGCAAAGAAAATGGGCAAATTGGCAGCCGTATTGATGCCCGCAAAGTTGGTCATCGAAAAGCGAAAACGGTGCTGCGTAGCGGCACTCTGGTTCCAGTCGACGTTGGTCAAGACGTGGTTCTGTTTTTCGAAGTTTGGCGCTGGAAATGAAACGCCTCCAATCGGGACCTGGATGCCCTGAATGGTAATAAACCCGGCGTCGTTCGCCGAGGCAACGGGCACGAAGGTATTGAAAATTCCACGATTCGTTGCCGATAGGCCGGGAATAGAGTTGATTATCGCGAAACCGGCAGTGGTTGGCGTCGTGATACCACCGGCCGAGGCTGCGTTGCCGAGATGAAGTCGCTCGTACGAGGCAAAGAAGAAAAGCTTATCCTTACCGCTGTGGATGGACTCACCACCCTCACCGAAGCGGGGCAGGTGCAACGGGCCGCTAAAGTTGGCACCGGCGCGAACGTAGTCGGAACGAAACTGGCGATTAGTGCCCGGAACGTTGCTCTCACGGACCACACCAGCAAGTATTTGCAAGTTGTCGAGCGCGTTCAGTTTGCGGTTGCGCAATCCGCCATAGAATGAGCCGTGATAGTCGTTCCCACCGGTCTTGGTGACTGTAATAAACTGCCCACCGTTCGAGCGCCCGAACTCAGCTGAGAACTGATTCTGCACAAGGGTAAATTCTGCAACTTCTTCGGGAGAGATATAAGTCTGGGGCCCTGTGACCGACTTATCGTTGTTATCAACTCCGTCCACCATGAAGTTGTTATTGCGCGGACGCTGGCCACCGACGGATCCGCCAACACCGACTCCAACGCCGCCACTGCTGGACACGTTTGGCGCGATCAGGGCAAGGTTGTTAACACCTGCTACGCCAATGCCAGTTTGGGCGAGCTCGCTGACCTGTCGCGAGCTGAAGCCTTTGGACAAAGTGGTTGTAGTGGTATCGATGAGTTCGC
>JACCUI010000038.1 GCA_013811945.1 Pyrinomonadaceae bacterium
AGGAAAGCAAGCCGATGCCGAACTCACCCTGAAGTCCGGCGGCTTCTTCTACCTTGAGTCGTCGCTTCACTGAGTCGCAAATATGTGTAGCGACATAGCGAAAGTCCGGCCGACCGTCCGCATCGCGAGGAATGCCCTGCCCGTTATCCCGGACCTCCAAGTAGTGGCGGCCTTCGCTGCGACCGCGAACGATCGTGACACTCGTGGCGCGGGCATCGATGGAATTCTCAACCAATTCGGCGATGGCCTTCAGCGGATTCGATTGCGACAGCGCGATGATCGTGATCGCATTCCAGTCGTTGCCGATGCGGAGTTTTCCCTGCTGATCCGAGCGATCGCGCGACTTTAATTTCTCAGACATAAGAACGATTGAGGGTTTAAGGTGCTTGCAAAGAAACGCTCACGAGGCGTAAAGGTAAGAGCACTCACTAAGATAATTGGTGCCCCCGCAGGGATTCGAACCCCGAACCAACAGATTATGAGTCTGCTGCTCTAACCGTTGAGCTACAGGGGCACAACAACTTACGGGCGGTCGCCTTGGGATTGTAGCGGAAACTGTAGCGACTCCCGGTCTTTTTCGGCTTTTTCAACCGCTGTTTGGTTCAGATTAGCGAAACGCTCGAAGGCGCGTTCCTGGCCTTCCGGCGTTGGGTGAATGTAGCGTTCGGAAATCGTCACGCTGCCATGACCCGCGACCTTCTTAATAGTGAAGGCATCTGCGCCAGCTTCACCAAACCTGTCAAAAACGTGTGGCGGAGGGAGTGTATCACGCAGTCCTTTGGCAGCTGCAAATCACCCCTAACCTTCTTGTGAAGATGGTCAAGCGAGGTTACCAAGTACGGCTTGCCGGCGTAGTTTGCGAAAACATATTCCGATTTGCTCCCGAGCGATCGGTTCACCAGCATCCCTTGAGCACGTGACGTCAGACTTACATGCCGGCGCGCGTTCTTCGATTTGCCTTCACGAACGAAGAGATAACCGAGCTTCTTCCCGTTGGCAGCATCAAGCTCGATGTCGGTCCATTTCAGTGCGAGCGCCTCGCCCAAGCGCAATCCCGTTTCGAGGAGCAGAAGGGCTACGTCTCGCAGCGGCTGGGGAGCAGTTTCTGAGTAGACCTTCTCCTGCTGATGCGATAAAACAAAGTCACGACTTCTTTCACCCTTGAGCATCTTGATCCTGGGGACCGCTGCAATCTCATTCCAATCGTGCGCTAGATAAAGTATTCGCCTCAATGTTGCCAATTCACGATTTATCGTAGCCACTGCGACTTTTCCGTGGCGCCTTTGGACGTAGCTTGCAATCAAAGCCTTATTGATCTTGTCGAGCGGCGCCGATGCCAGAGGCTGGAATTCCAAAAGCCGCACCAGTTTCTGTTCCCAAAAAGCAATAGTCCTCGGCTTGCCGGCGCAATGCACTTTGATTTCAGCCTTGAACTTCGGTCCGAATTCTTGCAGTGTTGGCACTTTCTTCGGCGTTTCGATACCCGCTTCACCCTTTGCCAATCGTGTCTTCTGTGCTGCTTCAATCTGTCGCGCAACACGTGGATTGCCTTGCTTCGTAGAGCATTGAACTCGTTCCCCATTGAAAACGAATTGATACCAGTACACGTTACCCCGTTTATATATTGCCATTATTCTTTCCTTTCTTCTGACTACTGGCATCCCTCCGCGGGTACACTGTTCCGTCTTTTTCGGTTAGCCGGGCCCCCTGATAGTAACCTTCGCCGCGGCGTTGACGGTAAAGCCGCGTCCGTCGAGCATTAGCACATTCGCTAGAACAACACTTCGCATCATTGCGTCTGCCCAGAGTATCTTCTGACAGACCGCACATTGACGAATTCGCCTCACTTCTACTCCTAAAATAGCTTGTGTAAACCTGTCCCTACGATCTCTAACGACTCCAGTCTCGTCAACCATTAGCTCTGTATTCGCGCCTATCCAGAGCGAACGCGGAAAATTAGGCTCCTTTCGTACATCATATTTGTTCAATCGAATGATTGTTCTCAGGTCCTCCAGCGTACCGCCAGACGACGAGGTCCGGGCAGACCCTTCGAGAAGGGAAACGCCTATTCTTGGACGCCGGGTCAGTCAGGAAATTACCAGGGCCGGCCGAATGCATCACTCTTTCTGAGTCGTACCGAAAGGCTCTAGCTGAGATTGATGAGAGCGATCCTAAGAAACGAACTTTTGCAGAGGTGATTGCGGCTCGACAAGTTCGAGTCGCTGCTGGCCTTACTTCTGAAGCATCCATTAATGCGGCACGAGAGATTTGTGACAGGACGGAAGGAAGGCAAGGCAGGCTCTCGAGTTGGATCCGAAAGGTGACGCGCGTCAAATGCTAGCGGCTTTCCTGGGATGCTCGGTTGACGAACTTCCCCCGCCAAAAGATACTTGCTTGACGTAACTAAGTGGGCAGATCCCTCGTCCCACTACCGGTCGAGTAATACTCTTGGCACGGGCGCATTGGAGTACCACCAGCACCAACGGCTCCCTCTACCAGTTTCAAACTCCGAAGTGTGACCCGCGCACACTGGCAACCTTCTGTGGTAACAAGCTCAGCCTTATACTGCTGTCTCAGTTCAAACTTATCCTAATCCTACGAAGTGGAGGCTAAGCGTTGTCAAGGGAGGCGGTTACCTTGCCGTCCGGCCACACGATGGTCACCTGTTTACGCGCCTTGCGAGCCTTGCGGATTGTTGACCACGTACCAGATCGCAGTTGTTCCCGTGGTGTTTCGGCCTCCGCTTCGCAGCATTCCCAAAACTCGGTCAAGACTTCTTCTTCGGAGTAAACGACCGTAGCACTCAGGATTGCGTCATCACTAGTCATGGGAGAATTCTGCACCCTCAAAGCGCCTTCGGCAACTCTATAATAACCTCAAGGGGCTTTTTCGTCGCCGTCATCTGTCTTGGCCACAAAGAGTGTTAGCGCATACAATAGGAGGCCCACCAAAATGCCAAGCCACGGCGGAAGAGCGCCGACAAATCGAACAACCAGCACACTCGCGATAATTAGTGCGCCCGCCGCAAGTGCATGGGCCGCAATGACCAGCCTCATCAGCCTTTTCTCCATTCGCCGGGGTTTTGAGCCACACCGAAACATTGTCCTTTAGACTAAGAGGCGGCAACGTACTCTCCCCAGACGTTGCCGCCCTTCTAGTGGAGAGACGGAAATATCCCCTTTTGGGAAAAGCTCTTACCCAAAGCCCAAAAGTGCTAATCTTTCCGTTTCTGGCTCTGGTAAAACGACTAATGCGGAACTTGTTCAGTTTTTGGTTGAGATGACGATCCTCTTAAGTTTGCTACCGTACAGACCCCCTTCATAGCCAAGATGATACTCACGGGCCGACAGTTTGGGAGTATGGATTAATGCGGATGGCACCACCTATCAAGAACCCTTTTGTAAGCTTGTCCCTTCGAGGGTGGCATGTTTCGCGGCCCGCTGGAGCGTGGCCATCTGCGTACAGGCTTTCAAGGTGCAAAGCGCTGAATATACTCGCCTGAAGTAATAAACGCCTTCACCATCTCGGCATCTACGAAGTTTCCATTGAACTGGTTTAGCTTGCCCAGCCAGAAGTTGTCGCCGGCAAGTCAGTGTCAGGAGAGCGTTTCCGGCTTATGGTGCACCCTACAGCGTTTGTGTGTTGCCAATGCTTTCGCGAGTCGCAGTGACTTTGGGTCCGATTAAGGCGTTGAGATGTTGAGGACCCCATGTCTGGGGGATTAACGCACTGTTGGCTATTCTTTACATATACTTTTTATCACCGTACCATCGCCTGAGAACTGAGCACCTGACTCTTTTTTAGACTCTTGGGAATTTCGACCGGACGATTCGACTGTTGATAGCCTACCTCTTTACCATGGGATCTTAATAAACTCCCTGGGCTGCAAGAGTCTGGAATCGTTTAAGCGAGACCGCAAATTTATGCCCCTCGCCCGCGGCACTCGTCTCGGTCGCTATGAGATTCGCTCGCTACTTGGCGCGGGTGGCATGGGGGAAGTTTATCTTGCGCAGGACACGACCTTGCGCCGCCAAGTCGCCCTTAAACTGCTCCCAGCTGACTTCACCGCCAATAAAGATCGTCTCCGCCGCTTCGAGGACGAAGCCTTTGCCGCTTCAAGTCTGAATCATCCGAACATTCTTACCATTTATGAGATCGGTGCAGAAGATGGACACCCTTTCATCGCCACCGAATTCATTGACGGCGAGTCTTTGCGCCAGCACATGAATCGCGGGCGGATGGAGTTGAGCGAAGTCTTGGAGATTGGTATTCAAATGGCTTCGGCAGTGGCGGCGGCTCATGCGGCTAGCATCGTGCATCGTGACATCAAGCCCGAAAACACCATGCTTCGGCGGGACGGTATCATTAAAGTCCTGGACTTCGGGTTAGCGAAGCTCACTAATCAGGAGGAGCCCTCGCTCGACACGGAAGCAGCGACGCGAGCCTTGTACAACACCGCGCCTGGCAAAGTGATGGGCACGGTCAGTTACATGTCGCCTGAGCAGGCACGCGGCAAGGAGGTGGATACTCGCACTGACATCTGGAGTCTGGGCGTGATGCTTTATGAGATGGCCGCCGGGCGCACACCATTCGAAAGTGAGACGGTGACGGACATTCTGGCGGGGATTGTGAAGAGTGCTCCGTCCCCGCTCGCGAAGTACGCGCCGGATGCACCCGCCGAAGTGGAGCGCATTATTACCAAGATGTTAGAGAAGAACTGCGAAGAACGTTATCAAACGGCGAAGGACTTGCTGATTGACCTCCGCCATTTGAAGCGACGCCTCGATGCAGAAGCGGAAATGGAACGCTCCGCCACGTCGGACGCGGTCAGCAGTGTCTCGCTTACGGCCACAAATAGCGGGCAGACGATCGGCGGCACTGTGAGCGGGTCGGCTGCGAACAAAGGGGAGGCGAGCGCCGCCCGTCCGACATCCAGCGCAGAGTATGTCGTAAGTGAAATCAAGCGCCACAAACTCGCGTTGCTCGTCGCGCTGCTTCTGGTCATCACTGCTGCGATAAGACTTGGATTTCACTTGCGTGCGAGGAGCACAGAAGTCGTCATTGACTCCATCGCCGTTCTGCCCTTCGCGAACACGAGCAATGATCCAGACACAGAGTACCTCTCGGATGGTTTGACCGAAAGCATCATCAACAGCCTCACCCAGCTCCCACGCTTACGCGTCATTGCGCGCAGTTCCGTCTTCCGCTACAAAGGGAAACAGGTAGATCCGATAGCGTTCGGGCGCGAACTGGGCGTGCGTGCTGTACTAACGGGCAGACTTCAGCAGCGCGGTGATAACCTGATGGTAAGCGCAGAGTTGGTGGACGTGCGGGATGACAAGCAGGTCTGGGGCGAGCAATACAGCCGGAAAGCCTCCGAAGCGCTCGCCGTGCAGCAAGAGATCTCGCGGGAGATTTCCGCAAGGCTGCGGTTAAAGCTTTTGGGTGAAGAACGGACGCAACCGAACGAGCGTGAGACCACTAATCCCGAAGCGTACCAGTTCTATCTGAAAGGTCGCTATTACTGGAACAAGAGAACAGCAGAGGACATAAAGAAATCGGTAAAGCAGTTCCAGCAGGCGGTAGACAAAGACCCGAATTATGCTCTCGCCTATGCGGGGCTCGCTGACAGTTTTGTCCTGCTTAGAGGAGAGGCAGGCTATCCTGAAAGCGATACTTTGCAAAAAGCAAAGGCCTTCGCGCAGCGTGCGCTTGGGATTGATGATTCGTTAGCGGAGGCCCATACCACTCTCGCATTTATCCATGAAAACTCTTGGCAATGGTATGAGGCAGAAAAAGGATACAAGCGAGCGATTGAGCTAAACCCGAATTATCCGACGGCACACCAGTGGTACAGCATTCATCTCCGTGATGTGGGACGATTTGACCAGGCACTGACAGAGATTAAGCGTGCGCAAGAGCTTGATCCTCTGTCGCTCGTTATTAACGAGAATATTGCGGAGGTTTATCTCCTGATGGGCCAAGTGAATGCTTCCATCGAACAGAGCAAGAAGGTCATCGAACTCGACCCGAATTTTTTGTGGGGACACAATGATTTGGGTATGGCATATCTCCAACAAGGGCGGTACACGGAAGCCCTGGCAGAGTTGCAAAAAGTAGTCGAAGGGTCCGGAAGAGTGGGCAGTAGTCTCGGCAATCTTGGCTATGGCTACGCGGTTTCGGGCAAGCGCTCAGAAGCGCTCTCCATTCTTAAAGAGTTGGAAGGGAAATATGCCAAGCAAGAGGCAGTCGGAAAAGACCTCGCTACAGTGTACGCGGGCCTTGGGGAAAAGGATCAAGCTTTCGCCTGGCTCGAAAAGGACTTTCAAGCTCGCAGTGGCTATTTATCGGGAATCAGATGG
>JACCUI010000086.1 GCA_013811945.1 Pyrinomonadaceae bacterium
TCCATCAGGAGATCGCCGAGAAGGGCCCCCAGCGTGGCTATGCCTACCAGGGTGCACACTATCCCCACGATGTTGAAAACGAAGTCCTGGCGCTTGCGCTTCGCAATAATGCGCTTGAAGTCGCTCACTCAATACACCTCTCTAAAGCGCTTGCGCAAAATGTACCCGAGGATATTGAATATGAGGGTCATGATAAAAAGCGTAACCCCCGCCGCAAAGATTGATTGATACCCGATACTACCGTGCGGCAAATCGCCGAGGCTAACCTGCACGATAAAAGCCGTAATTGTTGCTGCCGGCTCGCGGGGATCGAGCGTTAGGTTGGGCTGCATTCCGGCCGCGATAGCCACGATCATCGTTTCGCCAATGGCGCGAGAAATGGCGAGGATATAAGAGGCAACGATCCCTGATAACGCAGCGGGGTAAACAACCTTCAAAGCGGTAATGATTCGGTTCGCGCCCATGGCGTAGGCGCCCTCGCGAAGCGACATGGGAACAGCGCGCATCGCGTCCTCGCTCAAGGAACTCACGTAAGGGATGATCATGATTCCCATGACCACGCCGGCGCTCAGCATATTGAAGGTAGGCAAGCCAGGTAAGACCTTCTGCAAGAGCGGAGACATGAACTGTAAAGCGAAATAACCATAAACCACAGTGGGCACAGCGCTCAGAAGCTCGAGCGCTGGTTTGATGATCTCGCGTACATACGAAGGAGCGAACTCGCTTAAATAGATAGCGACCACGGTGCCGATTGGCAGCGCAACGGCCAAAGCAACTGCCGTGGTTACCAGCGTGCCGGTGACGAGTGGCAGGATACCGAAGCGCGGTGATGCAAAAAGCGGCGTCCAGAGCGTGCCGGTTAGAAACTCTTTAAGAGAAACGTGCGTGAAAAAACTCGAAGACTCGTAGAGCAAGGTGCCTACGATGCCAACCGTAATCCCAACCGACGAGAAGGCTGCAAGGAATAGTAGCGCTTCTATAAAACGCTCCTTAACATGAGACAGCCGCTTTGTGGATGAAGGCGTGCGCGCGGATGGTGTTCCCATTCCCAGGTCGGCGGCAGCGGCGACAGGATGTTGCAGAGCGGGTATCTCGTCCATGGCTATTTTGGCCGTGGGTGACAGAAGGCGGAAGCGTCATTCACCCGTTCGATGGTTTATGATTTTGGCGGTCGTTTGAGGATCTCTTCCACTGGAAGTCCGACCTCCGGGACGCCGCCAAAGCCCGTCCCGGTTTGCAATGTGCGGACCCGCTCCATAGCCATTTGGTAGGCCGTGTCGGGAAGCGGCATGTACTTGACCTCCGTAGCAAGAGTCTTGACGTTCTTGAGATAGAACTCCACGAATTCTTTCACGGCAGGTTTATCGAGGGACTTGCGGCTGACGTAGATGAACAGCGGACGCGAAAGTGGGTTGTAATTTCCGGCTAACACGTTCTCAGGGCTCGGTAGCACTGGTTCCTTAATCTTGTTTTTTTCCCAGTCAATGGCGACTGCTTTCATCCTCTTGCTGTGAGGAGCAAAGTAGGCATAAGGGATGTAGCCGAGGGCATACTTGTTACCTTCAATTCCCTGAACCAGCACGTTGTCATCTTCACTTGCAGTGTAGTCGCCCCGGCTTGCTTTAGCCTTGCCGACAATGGCTTCGGTGAAATAATCAAATGTGCCTGAATCGGCTCCCGCACCGAAGAGTGCGATCTTTTCATTAGGCCACTCGGGACGAACCTGGTTCCAGTGAGTGATCTTGCCCTGCGCGTCAGGTTCCCAGATCCTCTTGAGCTCAACTACTGTCATGGAAGTCACCCAGTTATTTTGAGGGTTTACGACCACCGTCAGTGCATCGAAAGCAACAGGCAGCTCGAGGAACTCGATGCCATTGGCCTTCGCCTGGGCCATCTCGTCGGTGAGAATGGGACGAGAGGCATCAGCAACATCAATCTCCCCACGTACGAATTTCTTGAAGCCGCCGCCGGTCCCCGAGATACCCACCGTCACGTTAACCTTTCCCTGCTTCTCTTTCTGGAATTCCTCGGCGACTGCCTCAGTGACCGGGAAGACGGTACTTGAACCATCGACCTTGATAACGGCTGATTCAGTGGACGCCGTATTTGAAGGGGTGCCACCGCCGTTGCAGGCAACTCCAAGTATTGCCGATGAAATGGCGGCGAGTACGGCAGGCCATCGGCGTGTTTTCCGGGCAGGGAACATATGCATCTCCTAAAAGTGCGCTTGGATTTTCCGTTGAATCTTACTTGTGGGCTGTTACATCCGTCTGAATTCCGTCTAAATTCTAGATAAATTCTGGTCGCCCGCGGGCGGATAAAGCGGGAAATCATTAAGCTCGATGGGAACTGTCTAGGAGTAGTCTGTAGCCAACATTGACCATAGTCTCTATCCGCAGGTTGTAAGGGACAAGCTTGCTTCGCAGCCGGTAAATATAGACGTGCAGACTTTCCGTGTTAAGGGGCTTGTCATTTCCCCAAGCGTATTCCCAGAGTTCCTCCGCCGACACTATTCTCTCTGGTGAACGAGCTAAACGGGAGAAAATCAAAAACTCCGTGCGGGGAAACTTGATTGACTGGCCGCCGCACGCGACATAGTAGTTCTTGTGTTCGACACGGAGAAAACCGTCATCATAGACATCTTCCGTCGTCGGGTTTTCGTCTTTCCGATCGATGAGTGATGTCTCGTCAAGGGACATAACGTTGAATCCTGAACTGCCGACAAACTTCAGGAGCCTCTGATTAAGTACAAGCAGGGCTACCCGGGGGATTTCACGACTCGTTCAGAAGCTTCCTTCAAATTGTCGAAGGTCGCAGCTACCGACTCTTCGCGCCCGACGCGACAAGCTAAAGTTTGACCGACACAGTCTAGCAGTCGGCTGAAACTAAGAACCGATCCACAAAATCACACTAAGCAGCACGAAAAGAGATCTTAGTTAGAGTCATTTCGTGTGCTTTCGTGGATCGTCTTATTCTTCGTAAAAATAACCCCTTTTTCAGCAGCCTGCTAGGGCTTCAGTTTGTCAACGCCTTAAGCTAGCAAGTCTCTGCGCCACTCACGACAAACTGAAGTTTGGTCGGACAACTTAGAACTTTAGCTTGGCTCTGAACTGCATCACGCGCGGTCCGCCAACCGTGCTCGTGATGCGCCCGAAGTCCGGACTACCCAACTCAAAGTCCGGCGAAGCGAAGTTTGCCCGGTTGAAGACGTTGAAGACGTCCCAACCGAGTTCGACGGCTACGTTTTCCGTGAGCTTCGTGCTCTTTACGATCCCAAGGTCAAACCTGGACTGTGATGGCGCTCGCAGAACGTTGCGTCCAAGGCTTCCATTTTGCCCCAAAGGAGAGCAAAGAGCCGAGCGATTGAACGCCCCTTCAGTGATGTCAGAGCCTTGCTGGTCCAAGTCACCACAAAGCGAGGGTCTGCCGAAGCCAAGTCGATAAAGACCACCGGAGCCACGCACCAAATCAGCGTATTGAGTGGCGCTACCGATCTCCGGCTCAGGAGAGAAGATGCTGTAGGGCGTCCCGGTCTGTGCCTGGAAAAAGCCTGAGAATTGCCAGCCGGTAAAGAACTTACCGCCGGGGCCAAATGTCGGGATGTCATAAACGAAGTTAAGACTAAAGCGATGCGTGCGATCATAATCGGAGACAGCGCGATTCGCATCGAGATTACGCAGGTCGCCTTGCACCACGAAGCCAGTGTTAGGCACGTCCGGCTTACCGGAACCAGCCGTACTTCCCGGATCACTTGAGCTTGTATCAATCGACCTGGACCAGGTGTAGGCCGCGTTGAAGTGGAGGCCACGAGTTAGACGTTGGCTCAGGCTGAATTGTGCGCCGTGATAACTCGATTCACCGTTTGACAGCAGCTGCAAGGCTTCGGGCACGTTAAAGCCGAGGATTGGCACACGAGCCTCGAAGTTGATTACCTGACCGCCGCCAAGGGTGCTGCCTGAGCACGTAAGCGGGTTTGCCAGATTCAGATCTAGCGGGGTTCCGCCAGGTAGACCTAACACGCCTCCGGCGCAGGTGGCTGATGTCCCCACCCGATACGGGTTCGCAAAGCCGAAGGCCCTGCCGAGACCGCGATCGCGAGCAGTGGTTCCAGCGTTGAGTGGACCGTTAGGGGCACCAGCGGCTACGTAAGCCTGGTTGAAGCGCTCATAGATGTGGTCCGGAGCGTTGGTGTCGTTAAGATCAAATCCCTGGTTGAAAGCTACGGCCTGCAACAGATTCCTGCCGCGTGTGCCGACGTAGCGGGCCTCAAACAGCATGCTCTTGTTGATCTCGTACTGAACCCCGAGGTTCCACTGCTGGACGTAGGGAGTTTTCAGATTGCGATCCACGGCGCGAAACTCAAAGGTCTCGGCGATGTTGCCGAGGTTGGCGGCACTGCTCATGTTGCCTCGCGCGTCGAACGCGACGCCCGTGTTGTCGCGGATGACGTAAGTGCCACCGGTACCGGAAGCCCGGGTGATGCGAAAAGGCAGCCAGTTGCTAAGCGGCAGCGTGGTCGGCTGCGCTGAGAATGCAGTTGTGATTGGCACGTTGCCGGACGGCACGGTAATTTCAATTTCTCGCAGAAACGGATAGTTACTGAAGACGGTGTTGATGAAAGCCGCGCTGGGCCGGTCGTAGAAGAAACCGAAGCCACCGCGAACTACCATGCGGTTTGAGTCGAGCGGGGAATAGGCAAATCCGATTCGAGGGGCGAAGTTGTTTGTATCTTGCCCGTTGAGTGTGTGCTGGTTGCCGGCACGAGCCGTCGCCGCAATCGCCCCGTCCACATTGCCGAGTCCGGTCAGCTGCACGTTGTCTGGCACTATGAAGCCCGGCGACGGACTATCACAAAGCCCCAGAGTTCCGCCCGTCTGCGAGAAACACGGCTGGAAGCTGGAAAAGTCGAAGTTGCCGATGCGGCCCTGTTTCTCAGTCGGCCACATGAAGAGTTCGTAGCGCAGGCCGAGGTTCAGACTCAGCTTGCGGGAGACTTTCCAGTCGTCCGCTATATAGCCGCTGAAATCCTGGAACCGGAAGCTCTTCTCGGTAATTCCGAACTGCGTGTCGGCCTCGGTGGCGTTGCCCGTCAGGAGCTGCGTGATGCTGTCAAACTTCTCAAATTCCGTAGCCTGCTCTTCCGGCAAACTAGAGTCATACTGGTGACGTTTGTAGTCACCACCGATGCGAAACGTGTGATTATTTCTGATCCACGTGACATTGTCTGAGAAGCTGTAAGTTTGCTGCTTGCGACGGTTAAAAGAGTCGTTTGGTCCACCAAAGGAAAACTGCGACAGATTAGTTCCGGGTCTGCCGATGAAGTGTCCGAGGCGCCGGGTGCCGGGGCTGTCATCAAATAGAAGCGCCGGGTTGCCGATGCCTAACGCCTCGCTGGTCAGTTCCTGCGACAGGAACGGCTCGTCGAGAGTCCTCGTGTTATTTAGCAGGAAGAAGCCGAAGCGTGCTTCATTAATGAGAGTCGGACCAAAGACATGCTGGTCGGAGATGGCCAGCGTACGGTTGCGATCGGCGCGGCGCAGTACAAAGGGCGAGATCAAGCTTGACGGATCCGGAAAGGAGTCAAGTGCCGGGAAGTTACTGAAGAAGAAGGTGCCGCTCAGCGTATTGCTCGTAGTTAGCCGCCCGTCAAGACGAGTGGTGAATTGGTGCTGCTCAAACTCAGAGGGGCGCACGTTGAGTTGCTGGACCAGCGGATTGTTCTCTCGCAATGTGCGACTAACAACCCCCGGTGCGTTGCCAAACTGAAACGCTCGCGCGCCGGCGCGATCAACGCCGATAAGGCGGGCATCGGGACGCGGCGATGGAATAATGAAGTCTCCCGTTGCCGGGTTCATTAAGTTAAATAGCCGCAATGCCACAGGCGAAATGTCAGCGGCTGACAGACAGTTCACGCCAATGGTGCAGCCATTGCCCACATTGAAGGCGGCGGCGAGATTCTGCGCCGTTCGAGCGCCACTAATCCGTCCCAAAGCCCTTGGCAGCACCGATGTGCTTCTGGCCGTCGGCACGAAGCCGGTGATAGCGTTGGTGTACTGGTAGCCGCCGAAGAAGAAGAACTTTTCTTTGACGATAGGTCCGCCGATTGTGAAGCCCCCCTCGTTGCGCCGCGCTTTCGGCCGGTCAATGCCTTCCTTGTTGAAAAAGAAGTCGTTGGCGTTGAACTTCTCGTTCTGGATGTAGTAATAGGCAGTCCCATTAAATTTATTACCGCCGCTCTTGGTAACCAGCTGAAAGTTACCGCCGCCCGAACGCCCAGTCGAAGCGTCGTAAAGACTGGTCTGCAGCTTCACCTCTTGGAGGGTTTCCGGAGCCGGTGCGATATTGTCATTCAGGGAACCTTCGTTTGAGGTGATGTTGGTGGCGTCCACGCCGTTGAAGAAAAGGCTAGTGCTGGTGGTACGTGTGCCATTGACGGAGGGCGACTGATTGCCGTTTCCGTTTGTCAGCACAGGCGACAATTCCGTGTTTACTCCAGCCTCAGTTGACAGTAGTTGGGTAAAACTGCGAGTCGAGGTGGGAACCGATACCAACTCATCCGCTGATAGCTGTCGAAACGTGGTGGCCGTCTCCGGTGTGACCAAAGCAGCACCCTCCACGATGTTTATAGTTGCCCCCACTTCACCGATTTCAAGCTTGTCTTCAAGCGTGCGTGGCACGCTCGCCTCCACCTCAACCTGTTCTCTGACTCGCTTCTTAAAGCCGGCAAGCTCGAAAGTGATCTCGTAGGTTCCGACGGCCAAACCTGGCATGGTCCATCGTCCCTCTTCGGTAGTAGTAACGGTGCGCGCTGCACCTGTGCCAACATTCTTGAGTACGATAGCGACGCCAGGTAACGCTGCGCCATTAGGATCCTGAACGACGCCTGTCAGTGTTCCGGTCGAGCCTGACTGGCCCAGAACCGCGGCGCCTACAAAGTGGCACAAAACCAACGCCCCAAGGGCGAACAATATTAGAGAAAAGCGAGGATGCCTCTGGGAGTTTCTGTTGTACATGACCAAGTCTCCTGTCAATTGTGAATGATTGTGATCACCTGGTTGGCTCGCTTCCTAACTCGAACATTCGCGAGCTTCTCGATGATTGATTGAAATTTAGTTGTTGAGTTTCAAACGCTGACTCTAATAGCAAGAGGTTAAGGGACTGTGAATTGCGCCTTAAATGTTTGTTACCGCAGTTGAATGATCGGGTTAAGAGAGGGATCGGGCTGGGTTATTTAACACGGAGTTAACATGTCCGTAACAGGTGATGTGTAGGATGCACGTCCCCTCGGCATCAACTTTAAGGTACCCAAACTGCGATTGGATGCAGGTAACTCTATGGCAATTTCACATGAGCTCAGTGGCGAGATTGCTACCGCATTATTCGCGGCCAAGGAAAGGTCTCCTCGCGAGCTAAATGATTTTAAGGAGATGATTTTTGCCATCCATGACACGCTCGAACGACTGGGCCATGATGCTCGAACTGAGCGAGGAAGGTCTCAATCAGTGCCAAAGCCAGCCGCACGGCACAGCTGGCCCGATTCCCGCTAAGAGTGCGAGCGGGCCTGCACATCGCCGAACCCACATTTTTTATTTTGTCTTCGGAAGAACTTTAGCCGAACGCAGGGATCGAGTTACCGCACAAACGCAATGTTCTTATCTTCATTAGTGCCGCCAATCAGGTTCGCATCCCAGACCAACAAATAGCGTTTTTTCTTTTTACCCTCGGCCACTTCCTGCTCAAAGGAAAGCTGAACCAACCGAGTTATGAAAGGGGAATCCTCAGTAAGCGGTGAATACGTATGGAAATACTCTGCCCGTTGGGGAAGACCACACTCATGTCTCATCTCGTTTATATGCGCTTCACATTCACCGATCTCACCCAGGCAAGTGGCGTCCAGAGAGTTGTTGACGACATGATCGAGCTCATGCAGTAAGCCCCAACCGGCGTCGAAAGCTTGCAGCGCGCGCGCGTCGCCCATTACATTCTCAAAATCTGCAAAATCAATTCGTACCACGAACGCCGGGCGGCTCTCTGGAACATTCGCTTTCCACTTACCAGGAAGCACCTGGCAAAAGGCCACGTCGGCACGCTTGCTGGCATCCTCGATCACCACAGCCGTGGCACCCAATACCACTCGTGACAACAGCTCTCTGGCTTTTTTTGAGCCGCCGACGGAATTGGCACCCAACCGCATCGCCCCCGAACGGTCAAATTTCAGATCGCTCCACCCTGTGATCTTGCGCAGCTTGCCGGCCAGCTCCTCGCGCCGATCGACTGCAAGGCCACTCCGGCAAACAACATTGCTCGTGCTTGTCTCAGCTAACAGATCTGCAGGCAGGAACAGCAGAACGGCTGCGAGCCATGCTACTCGGAGAGTTCGAAAGAAGAGTATCCCGCGTGGCCTGGGTAGCAATATGGCTTCCTCCCAGATTGGAACGTCGAAGATTGGGCAAGCGTTGGTTCGCGGCGCCGATGTTACGGCACGGTTAAGTTTATGTTACCAGAATGTTAACTGCGGATGGTAGGCTTTTTTTCTGAGGGTTCTCGAGTGGGAACTACAGATGAATTGAATCTGAACCAGATCGAGGCTCTTTCGTCCCGCTTCGTGTGATTTCGTGGATCGTTCTTAGTTTTTCAGCAGCCTGCTAGAGGAAACTAGATTTTCTTAACTACCATTTAATTTGCTCGCCACGTGCTCTTAACCCTCACAAAGTATGGTTAGGAGCAAGAAAAATTAGACGAGGAGCAGAAATGATTATTGAACCATCTCAAACTGAG
>JACCUI010000090.1 GCA_013811945.1 Pyrinomonadaceae bacterium
TCTGTAAATCCACCCGGCACGGTAGCGGCGTGCGCCACGCGACTGACGTACAGCCCCACAAAAAGCACGGCCACGAATAGAACCAGATAACAACAAAACACGAGACGCTCGCGGTACTGCCAATCCATTATTGTCATTAAGAACCTCCAAATGAAGCGTGAGTTAGTATCCAGAACAATACCAACATCGTAAGTGGGGGAGGTTCCGGGCGTTGGGAGCGAGAGGTCGGGGTTCCAAAAAACTGTGAGGTATGAACTTGCGTTAGCTGCGTACTCTAACACACACCCTTCGTGAACGATAGTCGGATATGACGGCTATATAATCGAGCAGTTAATTAACGTGCGACGACGCGGTAAAGGGAAAGATGAAGTGGGTAGGCGATGAGAAGGATGTGGCTTCCGGCTCACTTTTGCGAAGCAGTACCCAATGCAATCCTGCCGCAGTAGTTTTTTAATCGCCGTTCCACTCATTTGTCATTAGCAGTCGCATGAGGAAGAGCAACGCCGGTTTCAGCGGGCGCTCATGCTTATGCCAACGAGAGGCTTACGATTTACGCGTCCGCTGGATGCCGTTGTCAGGCGCGTTGTGAGGAATTCCGTAGGACCTTTATTGTCGGTTGGCGGTGTTGACAGGAACCGAAAGCCTGCCAGTCCCAAATATGACTACGAACTCAGACAGTTCAAATCGACCTTGACTCAATTTTGACGTAATTCACAAACGCTACTCGGGCCACTATATCAATTTAAGGCAACTCGGCTTGCAATCTGCCTCTCGTTTTGTTGATATTTGCGAGGTGTTTCGCATGTTTACTTCTGAGGATTATGAAATCCGACGCTGTAACCGGCTGAGTCACCCCGCCACGAAGGATTTGTATTAAAGCTGCAAGACGAGAGGTCAACTCAACAGTGGCAGTGGGCAATAGGCACGGGGCAATAGGCAGTTTCCGGGGGAGTGAGCAGTGGCAGGAGAGTAAGCAGTAGGGAGTGGGCAGTAGACGGACGTTAACGGAGTCTCACATTTGATGGCCTAGTATGTGCCGTCAAAGGAAAGACTTTATCGGAATTGGAGGCAGGCGAGGTGTCGAAGAGTTTAGTCTCCCCTCTCCTCCGGCTAGATGGGTATCAATGGGGAGAAGTATTTGTATTCAAAAGGTGTCAGGCGCCTGGGGATGTCCTTGAGAGACGCAACGCGACTCCGAGAATTATCATCACTATGCCCGCATATAACAGAAGTGTGCCAATTCGTAATCCTGTAGCGGAGAGCCCATATAAACTAACCAGGACATAAAGAATTATGCAGACGACACCCGTGGCCATCAGGGCCCGCCCGGCACCTCTCATTCTCATAGTTCTACCCCTTGCTCTTTCATATCAGGGAACCTCCGGTTGACTACTTTAAGAGCCTAATGAGCATAGAAAACCAATCTGGAAAAACTCAAGCCGCGTGACTGGGCCCTTAATAACAATTATCGCATGCACTTCATTTAACCATTGTGCCGGTACGGCTCCAGCGCGTGTTCTTGAAGAAGTCGATGAGGAAATTATCATTCGAAGGGGCGCTTTCGTCGTAGGACCAGTAAACGAACATCGCGCGTCCAATGACAAAATCACGAGGGACGAAACCCCAATAGCGGCTGTCCTGGCTGTTATTACGATTGTCGCCCATGACGAAGTAATGGTTCTGCGGAACCGTAATTTCTTTATCCTTCCCTTTTCCTTCATGCTCGAAGATGGGATAGTCGTCATCCATGAGATCCGAGCGGTGGTAAACATTATAAGTCTCGCCGGGTTTGCCAGACGGGTCGTTGACGATTTCCAGCGGGTCCTTCCGGTTGTGATCAATGGCTTCAATCTGATGTTCAGGCAACGGCTGGCTATTAACGATTACATTTCTGCCATCCAGACGGATCGTGTCGCCCGGGAGACCTATCACGCGCTTGACGTAGTTAGTGGTGATGGGTTTGTTGTCAGGTCTGTCGTAGTCGCTTTGAGGATCGTAAATGTTCCCGGGGTATTTGAAAACGATGATGTCGCCGCGTCTGATTTCGCGCTGGGGCAAGAGAGGCATCGTCTCGCCCGGCGCGAAGATGAACTTATTAACCAGTAGATGGTCGCCGATGGTGATTGTGTTCTGCATAGATCCGGTCGGCACCTTCACCGCCTGTACGATAAAGGTCATCCCGAAGAGAGCCATGATTACGGTAACGACAGCGGATTCAAAGTATTCACGCCAGACCGATTTGGGGGGTCCTTTGGGCTTGGTTTCCGGAGCCGGCGTCTGTTTATGACCATTACCATTGACCATTCGGCCGAAGGAGAACCGCGACGGCTTCTTCTCGGTTTCGGAAGCTGTGTCAGTAACTTTCACTCGGGAAAAATTGCTCGTCATCTCAAAATCATCCTAGATACGTTCGGTGTAAGGGTCAAGTTCTCAATCCGAAGTCCCCAGAGGACGGCTCAAGCCACGCCAATTTGCAGGTCAGCTTTCCAGCTCGCCGAAGCGGCGAGTAAATATCAATTTAGAAACTTTTTAGCCTGTAATAAAATCAACAACTTACAGGCGAGTTTCTAAAGAGGAAGGCGGACCCTGTCACCGCTCTTACGACGAAAACACAAATCGTTCAGACCAACAACTCAATTTATTCTCACCCTCCAAGGGGCTTCGTCACATGGCTCGCAAATGGTCCAACTCAATCTCACAGGCGTTACTGAACGGTTTTCAGCTTGCGGCGGAGGCAGGGTTCCGCCTCCTGCCCATCAAATTACCGCAAGTGTCCGCCAGGACCACCGGTTGAAAACGGTTAGTAAATTTATGAGCGACACTCCCCCCCGCAGAAGCGCGGGGGTGCCTGAGAGGTTTAACACCGAACTGCCCAGAACCACTCGGAAGATGCCAGACCGCTAAGACTGGGCTCCTGCTTCAATCTGAAGTCTGATGAGCGCTTCTTTCGCGGCGGCCACCTCCGCAGCCTTAATCGAGCGCCCCTCACCCCGGACACTTCTGCCGTCCCAGGTTACTTCGACATGAAAGATGCGACGGTGTGGTGGTCCGAGCGTTACCACGACCGAATATTTTGGCGCCGGACGGCGTTCCGCCTGCAGCTTTTCCTGGAGCATGGTTTTGTAATCGGCCTCTGCAGCAGACATTGGATTCGTGCGCTGCAACTCTTCGCCCAGAGCGTGCTTGAGGAACCGGGCCGCAGCCTCAATCCCGCCATCAAGGAAGATCGCACCCGTAAGCGCTTCCAGGGCGTCAGCAAGAAGTGCGTCTTTGCTGCGTCCCCCGCTTTTTTCTTCCCCACGACCAAAGCGCAGGAAGTCGCCGAGTTTCAGTCGCAAGGAGGCTTTTGCCAAAGTCGGCTCGCTAACTAGACGATGCTTCATCCGGGAGAGTTCGCCCTCGGTACCTTCGGGAAAGGCTCTACAAAGGTAATCGGCCACGATCAGGCCAAGTACTGAGTCACCGAGAAACTCCAGAGCTTCGTTGTGCAGTCTGCGAGCGAGATCCTCCGCGCCGGGCGCGACCTGTTCGTGGGCCCACGAGCGGTGAGTCATAGCGCGCTCAAGCAGGTTACGGTTCTGAAACGTGTAGGCGAGAATTGTTTCCAGGAGGTCGAGATCAGGAGTGTTGTTTTCTTGCGGCTTCAAAACGGATTCGATTGTAGCAAAACGCCGAAAGCATCGTCGAAATTACTGACAATACTTTCGGCGTCGATCTCCAGGTACCGAACATGGTCGAACGTTTTAGCCCCGGTGATTCCTCTTGGTTCTTGGCTTGGGGGCCGGGGTCGGGGTCGGGGTCGGGGTCTTCGGCTTGGTTGCAGTCGTGGGAGCGGTTTTGGGTGTTGTACTAGCAGGGGCCGGATTACTTGTCGCCGGGGCCGGCTGAGTCGTTGCGGGTGTTGTACCACTCGAGGCTGCACTTCCCGCGGGCGAACCACCTGCACTCACGGTCCCCGACGTGGGCGTGCTGGCCGGGGTGGCGGTAGGTAGGGTCGTAATCGGAGTTGGCACGGGCGGCAACGGTTTCGCCAGAATGCCTGCGACCATTTCGGTTAGACCGGCGTCGGACTGATCGTGCCGGTACTTGTACCAGGTGCTCAAACTGTCCATCCATTCTTTCTTGGCCGCTTGATTCGCTTGATCGCTACCCGCAAGCGCTACGGCTCGAGCATAAGCATCGATCATACGATCAATTACCTGATTGATATTCTCGAGCGCCAGCTTGCTTTGTGGTGTCTCATCTTTCCCCTCGCAGCAGGCTTTGTAATCGGCCGACAGCTTGGCATATTCACCAGCCTCGTAAGCTCCGCCAATGATGCCGTATGTAGAAGGGAATTTTTTCAACTTGCTTTCCTGCTGCGCAACCTTAATCAGGTAGGGCAGAGCCTCTGCAGGGTTCTTCTGAACGGTCAGGTGGCCAATGATGTTATTCATATATGCCAGAGCATCGTCTTTGCCCAAATAGGGTTCCCATTTTTCAGGCGCTTTTCCGGCTTCTAACAACTGCACAGCTTTCTTGGCATAGTTAATAGCATCCGCACTGAAAGCATCATTCTTAGCAGTTGCCGCGGCGAACCCTGCATAGGCGAGATCGGTCAGGACCTTCAGGTTCTCGGGCTCATCAACCAAGACTGCCTTGCCGACCTCAAAAGCTTTAGGGTAATCCTTCTTGTTATAGACAAGGTCAGTAACTTGATCCTTGCGGTTCGCTTTCTCATAAAGTGTGACGAAGTTTTTCAGATAGGCGCTAACGGTTTCCTCACCGGCGACCTCGGGACAGGCCAACCACTTCTTTGCCATCTCGTTGGCCTTGGCCGTGTCGCCTTTAAACTCTTTCCGGAACTCGTTGTACAACCCAGTCTTGGCTTCCGGAGTGCATTGGGGATTCTGAGATGTCGCGGCTGGCTGCTGCGGTGTTGCGGCTGGCTGCTGCGGTGTTGCGGCTGGCCGCTGCGGTGTTGCGGCTGGCTGCTGCGGTGTTGCGGCTGGCCGCGGTGTTGCGGCGGGCTGCTGCGCAAACGCCGTGAATGCAGTCATCGCTATGGCTAAGCAAATTGCTATTAATCCAATAGTCTTTTTCATTAGTTGTTCTTAACCTCCAAGATCTTTTTCTGCCATCTCCGCACCCAGGCGCCACAAGCGACTCTTCCAGCTGTCGCTTTTAGAGCGACGATGAGATGCGTTCCCACAAAAGGCGGTTGCCGATGACGGCATGACGCACTTCCACAGAGAGCACACGAAGACGTGGGTAGAGTCGGGAAACCTACAAAGAGCGTTCGCAATATTCCTGCAACTATAATGAGCCTGTCAAGGCCGGGGCGGCTTTTAAATTTTACGCAACCCCCTCCACAAACATTTACGCCGGGCTGCGTATAAGTTACGCGGGCCCGGCGCACATTAGTTTGCTGGAATTGCGGTCTGGCAGAATTCCAGCTTATTTCGGTTGAGTCCTACGAGGTCTTTCTTCGCCTGAGGAAACACTCTTCGTAGGTTGCTGAGTGTTCTTTGCCTCTCCGGTTGGTTTCGAAGGGGCGTTCTTGGGAGCGTCTGCGGGCCGGCGCGGAATCTGCATCACTACTGGCTTAACAGTGCTCCGTGGAGCCGTCATTTCAGTCACCAGGGGGGGACGGACTGGCGAGCCAATTGGCACTGCGGTACTCATAGCATCGGCAGCGGCTGACTCTTCTGCCTTGACCTCAGCTGCTGCCTCGGCGGCATCAGCCTCGGCGGCGTCCTTTTCTTCTTCGTTTAGCTCAGCGGCTTTCGGGTCATCGGCGGCTGGCGCGGTCGCTAGCTGGAGATTGACTGGGGTTCCAAATCGGCTATTCAGTTCACGATAAATTCTCCCGGCAACTGCTGCGGGGAAGTGTCTGCGCGCATCAGGTCCGCGGCTGATTACAACCACCGCCAGTCTCGGATTCGCGAGCGGGGCATACGAGGTAAACAATCCGAGCCACCCGCCCTGACCGATGCAGGTGCCGGTTTTGCCGGCGACGGTCTGCAGCGGATCGTAAGCCTTCTTCCCCGAGCCATAGTTAACTGCTCCGACCATTCCCGGAACCATTCGGCGCCACGCCTCCGGCTCGACCTTGATCTGGCGTCTTACTTTCGTTTTGAACTTAGCCTGCTCTTCCGCAGTGCGCGCCACGCGCGGCACTAGGAGCTTTCCACCATTTCCCATCGCCGAAACAAGGGTGGCCAATTGAACCGCCGTCACTTCGAAATCATCGCCGTGAGACGACATACGATTGAGGGCAAAGCCGGTCTTCTCATATGGGAGACGACCCGAATACTCATTGGGAGCATTGATGCCGGTCTTCTCACCAAGACCGAGATCCCTTGCATAGGACATCATTTTCTCGAAGCCGACGCGGCCGCCAACCTGTTGAAAGTAAGTATTGTTTGAATAGGCCAACGCGTCTGTGAGATCGATATTGTATCTATCGGAGACCGCAGCGGTGTTCGCTGGATCGATCACTTTCTCACCCAAACCAGCGACGCCTGTGACCAGCTTGATTGTTGAGCAAGGCTTGAAACCGCGTCTCAGTGCCCATTCCTGGTTCACAATGGAATAGATCCTGCCGGTCATGGGATCCATGACGACAGCAGTGCCAATATGATTACCAAGGGCGCTTACTGCTGCGCGGCGAACTTCCAAATCTTCACCCGTGGTATCGTCGCGAGCAATCAAGGCCTGCACCTCGTCGCGCATCGCCTTCTCAAGTGCTCTCTGGCGCGCGATTGCTGCCTGGCGAGCAGCTTCGGCGCGACGCCTCGCCGCTTCCATCGCATAACGGTGACGTGATTGGATTCTGCGCAACTCTGCCGCTCGCTCGCGCCTGGTCAAAGGCCGGCGCAGTTTACGTTCAAGAGCATTCAATGAAGCGGACTGCTCCCGAGCGATCTGATTTCGCCGTTGCCTAACTTCTCGCGCAGACATGCGCGATCTCCTGCCCCTGCGTGTATCCCTTGCGAGCCTTCCGTGGCGGGCAGAGCGACGATTTCTCGCCGACGCCTTTCTTCCTCTTTCCGGGCGGGTCACCTTGTTGCCGGATGCCTTACTGCGCGGCGAGCTGGCTTGCCTTCTCTTTCCAAATACAGTTCCTGAGCAGGCGAGCGTAATAAGAATGACTAATATGAGAGCGAAACGGAGGGATCTCGGAGAACGGGTGTTCAAGTTCATGCGGGTCTATTACCTTTCCTAGGAATTGGTCTGGCTCATATTTGGCCCAGGACTGCGTTACTACTTCGGGCGCCCAAGGGGAGGTGAGATCTCCAAAACTATCCGGAAAGCGCCCGCTCCTCACTAACTACTCGTTTTGCAGTGCATGAGAGTTTAGGTCTCTCGCAAAATATCTCGGTTTCAACGCCTAATAACTCCACGTTTTGGCGATCGTCCAATCCTGCAACTTTGAGGTGGGAGAGTTCCCTAAAAGGCGGTCTCTGGGGACTTACACTCAAGACCAACGTGAATATACCATTAGGTTAGGTTCTACAGCAACAGAAAAGTAACCTTTTATACACACTCCAAAATATGAGGTTGGCATGCCGATTGTTCTGCTCTAAGCTGGGCTGGAATCGCATTAGCGGGCAAGCAGCCTGTTCTTCTCGGACCCGGTTAAGTATGGGGTAACAGCTGGAATCCCGGCAACGACAGAACCTGTGAGCGTAGCGACCGGGTGAAGTCTCGTTGCCCGTAATGATAACACGAGAATTCTCTTGGTAGAATCGAAAGCTGCTGACCGGGTCGATACCGCTCACCGGTTCTGATGGTGAGTGGCGTCTCCAAACGCTCAAACTGAACCGCTACTGTTTCCTCTCTCTGCAACGCGTAGGATGGAAGATGTCCGGACTTCTTAATAGCTTTCGCGCGCGACTGTTGCTGCTCCTGGCGGTCCTGCTCGGGCTGACTCTAGGTGTCCAATACTATGTGAACGTGCGCTCCGTTAGGAGCAATGCTCATCTGATCGTTGAACAGGAGCAAGCGATCATGGCCGGCGTGGCTTTGGGCGTTAACAGTATCTCAAGTGTTAAGTATCTCGATGAATTGCGTTCCAATCTCCGCGTACCGCTGATTGGCGAAGGACATGGTCGCGTGCAAAACGTCCTGGTAGTAGATGGCGAAGGTTTCATTCAGGACAGTCTGCTTGGCGACTACGGTCCGCGCAAGAACGAGGACAACACAGCAGCACACGTAAACCTTAGAGATGTTCCGCTTCCTCCGCTGAGAAGCGCGGTTGAATTGGGTGAAGAAGCTCCCGGATTACCTCCCTGGTTAAGTGGTACGGCTGCCGCCAGGCCTGGCGAACCGGGAGCCTTCTATTTTCCGCTGGAAACCACCAAGGGCCGCTGGTACATCATCGTGGTCCTGGAATCGGCAAACACCTTGAGGAACTTGCTCGAGCGTCAGGCGCGATGGTCAGCGTTCTACACTATGCTGCTGTTGCTCGCCACAACGTTTGTGACGGGGATCTTCGTGTGGAGGTTTACCAGACCGATCAACTTCTTGTCGATCGCCGCGCGGAGAGTGGCTGGGGGGGATTTTAGCGTTCGAGTACCAACTGATCGGCGAGACGAAATGGGAACACTTGCAGCCGCCTTCAACGAGATGACGGCCAAGCTGGCTCGCGCTCGCGAACTTGAGACTCAACTTCATGCAGCAGAGAAGGGGGCAGTTGTGGGCAGACTCGCTGCTGCCATCGCCCATGAGATCCGAAATCCACTCAATTACATCAACCTGACGCTTGATCACCTGCGTTCGACATTTGCCCCCGAAGATACCGAAAAAGGTGAGACATTCGAACGGCTAACGGATCAACTCAAAACTGAAGTTAGGCGCATCAACCGGCACATCACGGATTTTCTGAAATATTCCAGGCCGTCGATGATCGAGTTGCAACGGATGAATCTGAAGTCTGAGGCAGAAGACGCGTTGCGGGTAATTCAAGCACAGGCTGACGAGAGCGGTATTGCGATGCGATTGGAGGTTGAAGAAAACATGCCGTCGGCGATGGCTGATCGCGAGGCATTGCGCTCGGTTTTCACTAATCTGCTTGTCAATGGAATGCAGGCAATTGATGCTGACGGCGGAAATGTGCGGACCGCTATTCGTCCAGATCAGGGTGGTGATCGCGTGGTTATTGAAATCAGTGATACAGGTCGAGGCATTGCCCCCGAAGATATTGCGAAGGTATTTGAACCATACTATTCCACAAAAGAAACCGGGACAGGCCTGGGCCTGGCCATAGTAAGGAAAGCAGTCGACGATCACGGCGGGACGATCAGTGTTACTTCCAAGCAAGGATCCGGAACAACATTTACAATCACATTGCCGTTGAAAGGAAAAAGCGAACCAGGTAGAGAATGAAGTGTCACCACTTAGATTCCTTCGGAATTCGAAAACACAAAACTGACCCACCCCGAGGGCGCACTGACTTTCTTTCTTTATCCTTAATCGTTCATACTTAGCATATGGCACGAAAAAACCTACTGGTTGTAGACGACGAAAGGCCCCAGCGAGAAGCCTACGAAAGACCATTGATGGGCGCAGGATATGACGTCACGACGGCTTCCTCGGGTGAGGCAGCGGTCAAATTCATTAACGAGCGCAAATTTGATTTGATATTGACCGATTTGAAAATGACGGGAATGAGTGGCATTGAGCTCTTACAGCACGTGATTGCGCTTGATCCCTCTACGAGCGTGGTCCTGATAACCGGCCACGGGACCATAGAGTCAGCGAAAGAAGCCTTGCGAAACGGGGCCTTTGACTATCTTGAGAAACCGGTGGACCAGGATCTGCTCCTGGAAACGGTAAGACGCGCGCTTGGCAAGCTCGAGGAGCTTGATACCGAAATAGTCTCAGCGTCCCCGAAAATGGAATCCGTCAAGAAGATGATCGTCAAGGTCGCGCGATCTAATTCAACAGTCTTAATTCGAGGTGAATCGGGCACAGGTAAAGAGCTCATTGCCCGGGCAATTCACAACCAATCCCCACCAAGACTGACGGAGGTGTTTCAGGCTGTTAATTGCGCGGCAATTAGCGAGAACCTCCTTGAGTCTGAGCTGTTCGGGCACGAAAAGGGATCCTTCACAGGCGCACACGCTGAGAAGAAGGGGCTTTTCGAACTTGCCAATCATGGCACTCTGTTCCTGGATGAGATTGCTGAACTGGATGTAGCAATGCAGGCAAAACTGCTGCGGGCCCTGCAGGAGCGCAAGATTCGACGCGTGGGCGGCTCCCACGAAATCAGTATTGATGTGCGTGTGATCGCGGCAACCAATCGCGATTTGCGAGCGATGGTCGCCGATGGCAGATTCAGGGACGACCTCTACTATCGCATCAACGTCCTTTCGGTTGATGTGCCCCCTCTGCGCGAACGCCGCGATGACATCCCGGTGCTGATTGATTTCTTCTTAAAGAAACATACGCGCAATACATCGCGGCTCGTCCGTGGACTTACGTCTGAGACAAGAAAACTAATGGTCGACTACAGCTGGCCCGGCAACGTACGCCAGCTAGAGTCGGCCATCGAACGGGCCATCCTGCTCTGTGAAGGCGATCAGATTACCGTCCAAGACTTACCACTCGAGTTGAGGCAGGAGACTCGTCCCGCTGCCCAGGGAGCGTTCAAGTTACCCGCTGAAGGAATCAGCTTCGAAGATGTGGAGCGGGATCTGCTGACCCAGGCGATGGAGCAAACCGATTACAACATCACCAAAGCGGCGAAGCTGCTAGGTCTGACGTTCCGAACTTTGCAGTATCGTCTCGATAAATTCGGCATCAAGAAACCGGAAGGCAAGAAAGAAGCGACAGGGTAGAGCCGCGGCGGTTTCAGAAAGTCGAATTTTAGCCGCGGATGCGCGGATGAACGCGGATCTGAAGACGCACTGACCAAATGCCTTGACTGAGTTGTCGTGCTTGTCTTGGTTTTCGCTCTGATTCGCGGTCATCCGCGTGTATCCGCGGCTAAATGATTGCTTTGTCAAACACTCTTTCGCATATATCCATACAAGTGAATAGACTATTGCCTGTTCTAATTCTTTGCGCGATGACTGCGGCGTTTTCCGCTTGTTCAAAGGGGCAGAACCCTACTGGAGAAACGGCGGCCAGTTCGCCAACACCAGCAGCAGTCCCAAAGATAACATCTGAATCAGTAGTGAAGGTTGCGATTCAGGGTATTGAAGTTACTGCGGGTGGATCGGCTGATGCAATTGTTCGCGTTACCGTACAGAGCGGCTACCACGTCAATTCGAATCCCCCGAACTATCCGTATCTGAAGGCCACCGAGCTGGACATGGCAGACACGGATGAGATTTCTCTCAACTCTGTCTTCTATCCCAAGCCGCTAGTCAAGAAGTTTGCATTTGCAGACAATCCACTTCACGTTTATGAAGGAGAAACCCCGCTGACAGTGACTCTGGGGGCTGCCCCGACCGCGAAGAAAGGCCAACAATCCATTCCTGCTAAATTGCGCATCCAAGCTTGCGACGATCAGGTTTGTTATCCCCCCGGTTCAATCGACGTCGTGATTCCGGTGCTGATCAAGTGAAGTTATTCTGGCTGATCGTGGCCGGAGGGTGTGCTGCCGTTGCTGGTGTATCCTTACTGCGGGGTGATTTTGACAGTGCATTTGTCGTGGCAGCGGCGGGCATGCTGGCCTGGTTTATAAACTATCGTATGCAAGTGAAGGAGAAACTTGCTGCGAGGGATGCTGCTCAGGAAGAGAATATTGAGGAGAATGAGTTAGATGAAGACCAGTGACTGCAAATCGGTTTTGTTAGCTCTATGCGGCTTTATTTTTCTGGCGCCGAGTGTCGCGTCGGCAGCCGGTGAGGCGGAGGTGCGGGGGACGGTCCAGCGGGTTTTTGAGCAGTTAAAGTCTCGAGACTACAGTTCGGTCTACGACGCATTGCCGGCATCGTCGCGCACCCGCATGTCGCGTTCACGCTTCACCAGTGCACTGAGTCGAGCTCAAAACATGTATGTGCTCGATCGCCTGGAGATTGGACAGGTAAAAGTTTCGTCCAACGTCGCTGTCGCCGAGACGGTGCTTTACGGAAGGGTTGTGAGGCCGCTTGAGACTGAAAGTAAGATCGTAGTTCAGCAATACCTGGTGCGGGAAGAAGGAAATTGGCGAGTGGCAACGGGCGATAGTGCGACGATCAAAACATTCCTGGCTGCCAATCCGGCCTTTGATCGCAAGTTTCCGATTCGCCAACCACGCGTCTACATCAAACAGAACGGCAATTGGATTGAATTCAACCCGCAACGCGTACCTCGCAGGTAGCAGCAAGCAGCAATCTGCAGTATCAACTTAAACGCAGATCATCAAAGGACAACTGCGCGTCGTCAACTGGCTCGGTGAATTCACCGTGGCGAATCCTGGAGCGCGGCACATCCAAAGCCTCGCGCACAGCGTCGAGATGAAATCTGATGATATGTGGCGTGACGCGAACGGACGGAATGCGCCGCTTACGAGCTAGGCGTCGAACCGTCGACTCGCTAACCTGCAACACTTTTGCCAGCTGTCGGGCAGTCAGAAATTCTTCGCGGTCTTCCATGGCTTAGCCCGCATCCTAACGCAACGGCATCAGGCCGGCCAAACATAAAACATGCCCACTTGCCGCGTGTGTACTTTTGAGTGCACCGGTAGGCAAAGCGACGGCGCTTTCGGTTGAGTCAAAGCGGTGAGAAAATCCAAAGCGGTGTCGCGCTGCGCTTGCCACCGCAGTCCGTGAGCTTGCGCTTGCACTGCCGAGGGGCAGGTTCGGGCCGCTATTTGGGAGCAGCCGGAACAGAAAGAGCCACACGATAAACGGCAGCGCCATCAATTTCGACGTCCTGGCTGACCGGCTCGGAATTGCCAGGTTTCACCATGATCCGGTACTTCGCAGTGTCGGGCGTGAGCCTAAACACAAATGAACCGGTCTCGTTGGTAACACGACCGTCGATCTTTTTTGTCGAGCCGTCCTCTTGAATCTTCGCCAACTCAACTTTCGCGCCGGCAATGCTGCGGCCGTCCTGGGTAAAGACGCTACCTCGAATAAACGCGATCGAACCTTCATCTATAGTCAGAATCAAGCGATCTCCCAGCGAACGGGTCTTTCCCGCCTTGACCTCCACATTCTCAACCGTGCCCACACTCAAGCCCGGCTTTCTAAATGTGAGAGCATACTTTCCCGCCGGCAAACGCTGAACCAAAAATGAGCCGCTCTTGTCTGTCACGACGCGGTTAACCTCGCGCTCGTTCTGCCTGATAACCACTGTGACGCCGGCCGGCGCCCCGGTTTCAACTCGAACCTTCCCCTTGATACCGCCGGTCGGACGATCCTGGGCCATTGACGCTGTTCCCAAAAAGAGCAGGGCCATCGATGCAAGTACTAATTTCTCAGGTCTCATTGGGGAATCTCCGGGTTAGAGGGTCTCAATGTAGGGTGTTTAGATTGTAACATGCTGCCGTGCAATAATTTAAAGAACTGGCCCTCACCCAACCAAGGAAGCGAGGGAACGATCTTCGAAACAACACGAGGTCTTTTAGTGCTATTCCATGTGACTTCTTGGAACGCGTTGAAAGCTACGTTTGATTCAAGAATCGCTGATTCCTTCATCAGACACGAAAAGAAACTGAGAATAGGAAGTGCTACTCAGCCTGGCTTTTTGAAGCTGCTTACTTGATGCCGGTGATCAGCTCGCATGTTGTCCAAGCAACTGGGGCAAGCTCGTCACGGCGGCACGAGTCATTCACCTACAGAACCGGGGAGCGGCAGCGATCGGGTTCAAGTCGCCTGACCACTCGCCCACGTAATGTCGGGAGATTTCACATCGCTTGAATAGGACGCCGCCAGACCCGGGCGTAACCGCACCTCGGCTCTGTAGCTGAGTGGAAGTCGAATTCTGTGGTCTGGGTCACGAACCCGTTAGACCTGCCCAAGCCGGCCGTTGGTGGCATCTAACTAAGTTCGTATAATCTTCTAGACGGGTTTTTAGAGGATCGAGTTCGAGGCAGCAAACAAATCTGGACTTCCCAATGTGAACTACCCTACCAACCACAGCGGAAGGGCTTTTAAGGTGGCGGTTCTAATCCTGGCTGCGCTTCTTTTGAGTGGGCAGGGCCTTATATCCTCTCCAGCGCAAGACCCGGCCCCTCCGGTTCAGCGCCCGCGGCGTGTTTGGCCCGCGCGGACTGAGGAACCCGATGAGATACTGCGTATCGACACAGATCTAGTCGCCGTGGACGTTACGGTTACTGATCTGCAAGGCGCGCCCGTGCGGAACCTTCGCAAGGAGAACTTTAAGCTCTTCAGTGACGGCATTGAACAACCGATCTCCTTTTTTCAAGTGGAGCGAAGAACTGGCGCACCACGACCTCTTGCGCTGGTATTTGCTTTAGACATCTCGGGCAGCATGACGGCGGAGGAGATGGGACGACTGCGCAATGCCCTCCAAGCTTTCTCGACCAGCATCGCGGATCAGCAGGCGGTGTATGCGGTGATGATATTTGGAATGAACGTGAAGACCCTGCAGAAGTTCACTTCGGATCCTAACGCCCTTGATCGTACTTTTGAAAAACTCGCCCGCGAGCCGAACGGGCTTTCAACCCACACCTACGACGCAGTTGACGACGCTATCCGGTTAATCGTCCGCCATGCTCCTCGTACTCGAGATCGTCGTTTGATGAAAAGGGCAGTGCTTGTCGTAACCGACGGTTTTCCGGTCGGCGATACCATCGCTCCGCAAACGGTTATTGAGCGAGCCAATGCCGCCGACGTCAGCATCTATGTTGTCACACTCCCCTCGTACTCCGGGATGATGACGGCTTCGACGCAGACCCCGTTACCGACCCCGCTGGACGTGAGTGGACTTGCCGATTTGACCGGGGGGCGGAGCGTATATGCAAGCGAGAAGGATTATGCGCCTCTCTTTCGGGCGCTGGCCGAAGAAGTTACTTCTGCCTACGTCTTAGCGTTTTACCCTGCAGAAGAAAAACGGCGGGATGGTCAATTCCATTCGCTCAAGGTCGAAGGACCGCCGGGTGCGACTATCAGGCAAAGCCGTCCGGGATACCTGGCAGGAGGGAAAAACCGTCGACAGCAGCAGTAGACAGTCGAGCTAATGTGCCTTGCAGCACCGCCTCCTGCAACTGCTCCTGCCGACTTTTTCTTTACATTTCCTCGTCTTCCTCGTCGTCGTCCAAATCTTCTTCGTCAACAATGTCCAGCTCCACTGGGTCGAGACCCACTACTTCCAGTGATGCTGAGCATTCTTCACATGAGACCGTTTCGCCCTTATCCGTGTCCAAATCTACGTGGACATCGGCATCGCATTCCGGGCAAGTTCCTGTCGGCACTTTTTATACCTCCAACGCAAATTATGTGAAGGCGGCGGCACACCCAAAAACGACTGGGAGATCCTCCACCTTGAGTATGATTGGCTGGCTTCAATCTAACTGTCGCTGATGGATTTTGCAACAGTCTTTTTTTCAGGTTTCGTACGGTTCAAGACAGTACCAGGCCATCGCCACAAGACGTCAGGCATCGAAAGCGGCTATCACCTGATCGCCAGGTTCAGCTTGTTCAACTCTTGCAGTGCTCCGGCAGAGCGAAGCGTAGACGGCGCTTTGGGTTGAGTCAAATCTGAATCCAAAGCGGTGGCCCGCTGCGCTTGCCACCGCACCCCACAAAGTTGTCCGCACCGTGTTGTATTTGGAGGACCATTGGGACTGTGGTTACCCACAGAGAGCCGCTCAGTAGCAATAGCAGCGCCGGTAGAGGTTAACCTGTGCAGACACTGTTTGCCCCCGCCTCGTCGCGAGACCCGCAGTTCCCAATAATGCGGATGGATGTTGCCGGTTGTCAAAAATTTGCGATTTGTTATCGTGCTGCTGCCGTGGCTTTCGGTTGTGTCTCTAATGTCGTATTTCTGGATCGACGGGACACGGAGCAATACTTTCGGCAAGCTCCAGACAGTTAGCACATCTGTAACATCGCGGCCTGCCGACCATGGACCGCGACCTCCCACCAACTCATTTTCCTTTGATAGTGACAACGATGGAATTCCGGATGCAGCTGAACTCAGTTCCTTCCGCGACCGGGAGAATTTTAAGCGCGCCTTTACCGGTATTGCCGAAATGCAGTTCTACCGGATTAGCGATCAATGGAACGGGGAACAGCGAGACTGCGCCGGCCTCGTTCGTTTCGCCTGGCGCGAAGCGGTGCGCAGCCACGATCGCGCCTGGTTTCAGAAGATGGGCCCTGGTTATGAAGTCTTTGCAGCGGATGTGTCCACGAATTATCTCGATCGAGCCTCGCTCGGAGAGAAACTCTTCCGCACCGATTTTGGAGCTTACAAGACCACTGATCTCGCGGAGGCAAAATTCTCGGAATTCGCTGACGCACGCACACTGAAAAACTTTAACAGCCGATTGATCAGCAGGGACCGTCAATTCGCCCAACCGGGCGACCTACTTTTTTATCACCAACCCTGGATCCATAAGTTTCCTTATCACGTGATGATTCTGGTCGGGGAGTCACACATCTCCACTGCTGAGGCGCGCGACTGGGTGATCTACCACACGGGCGCATCGGCAGTCGACCAGGGAACAGTGAAGAAGGTCCAGCTGTCAGTGTTGGACCAACACCCAAACAAACCCTGGCGGCCAGTGGAAAGCAATCCCAATTTCCTCGGGTTTTATCGACTCAAGATCCTTGAATAGCTTGGAGGCAAAATCGTGTTTGAATTGAACTCTAGTTCTTGTCGCGTTCTAACTGGCAGCATTATCTATCTGACCGTAATTGCCGGCGTGCTGACCATCGCTACGTTCCGCTCTCGGGCCGGTGTCCTGACGAGTTTCGAGGCAGACCGGTTTGTCGCTTCAGGAACACCCGGCTCCGCGAAACCATTTTTCTCGCTTTCCACAAACCGCACTTACGGGAGCGGTGGACGAGCGCGGTTCTGGATCGATTATCAGGGCGTAGACAAACTCGATTTCCGTGTTTACCGGGTAAAAGATCCATTGAAGTTTTTCGGTACTGCTCTATTAGTGTGTTGGTGATTTTTAAGGCCCTTAAAAAACCAAACGGGCCAAATGGTTTCCCATCCAGCCCGTTTGAATCCTCTTAACGCGAGGTGATTCCCAATCACCGCAACGTTAAATTAAGTGTTAACAGTCTGTCAACCTAATCAGTGCTACCGAAGGGACTCGAACCCTCACGAGCTTTCGCCCAGATGATTGGGAATCACCCGCGTTTACCATTACGCCACGGCAGCACTGTCGGAGAGAATACCGATTCTAAGGGCTATGTGTCAAGCTACTCTCAGGCGAAATGGCTGGCCATACATACTACGACAGCCAACCGTAGCCCGTGTATCTGAATTACACAGCCCGAAAACTTGTTGACATAGTACTTGCGCAAGCGTAGTCTGTAGTCAATCCCTCGACTGGAGGTTTTAAGCTATGAGTGTTCGACTTGAATATGGCGGGGTTTCGATTGAGTGCGAAACCGCAGAAGAAGCAGTATTTATGGTAAGAATGCTGGCTTCAGGATCAACAAACGGACGGTCTCAGTCCGCTACAAGCAAGACTACCAGCAAGCAACCATCCCTTACGGCGATTGTGAAAGGACTGGGCGACAAGCAAAAAAGCGCCCTACGGCATATCGTTGCTGCGGGCGGAACCGCTAACGATACCCTACTTCGACAGAAGTTAAATGTGGAAGGTTCGGGCTTGGGAGGAGTGCTAGGTGGCATAACCAAAGGGGCGGCAAGGGCCGGTATTGACCCTAAACGCCTATTCCAAAAGAGCATTGACACTGGTGCGGATGGTGAAAGAATTAGACTTTATACTATTCCTGAGGAGGCTATCGAGGAAGTAAGAAAGGGTTTGAACTAAGGGTTTGGGGAGTTTAATTGGGGGCCGGTAGTTATAGCTACCGAACCCCCTATGCAACTAGATCAGCGGGAAGCCAACATGGTCGCAGTCTGTTTATTATACCGAATACGAGGGCCACCATCAACAGAAATCGTTAAGTTTTCTGGAATGATGGAGTTATGCCCCTCGTAGCTCAGTGGTAGAGCGCCCTTGCAGTTACCTGGGGAGGTCGCAGGTTCGATCCCTGTCGGGGGCCTCTAGCTCTCATTGTTTCATTCTTATCACCCATTTGCGTTGGTGGCCCTGTTACTAGCTCGCGACTATGGCAGGGTCATCAGCTTTTCATCTTACGTTTTCGGGCTTTGGACGCTTTGGGCGTCTGTCGTGGCGTATTCCAGTATGGGCTTTTGCAGTTAGGGCCGGGACACCTCTTTGGTGGCTCTGTGTCCGCAGGGTCTCGCGGCTGCCATTCATACTCGCATCGCTCACACCTCCAAAGCCAGACGGTTTTTTCGATCCTAGCCACAACCGCATACTATCCGAAATAGTATGCTATGTCAAATAGTATTTTACTTGACAGGGTATGCTATCTCAGATAGTATAGACCGCGTTGGAAGTTAAAGGCCCTAGCGGCGCTAACCACTAAGGCCCTTTTTGAAAACAGAAGCGATTGCTCACCTCCGATTCCAAGCAAATTGATTGTGAGCCAATCGCCAACGAAAGGCAAGGCTCACATGGTCTGTCACAACTGCAAAATCGAAGCGAAGAAGTCCGGCAAGGATCGCAAAGGCAATCAGCGATTCCGTTGCGCTCAGTGTCGCAAGACGTTCCAGGAACTACAGGAAAAGCCGTTAGACAATATGCGTATCCCGATGGAGAAAGCTGAGATGTGCTTACAGCTTTTGCTTGAGGGTATGTCGATCCGATCTATTCAGCGGATCACTGGCCTTCACCAAAAGACCATCCTTGATCTTATGGTTCTCGCTGGCGACCGTTGCCGCCAACTAATGAAGGATCGGATCAAAGGGATCGCAGTGAAGGACGTTGAAGCTGATGAGATTTGGGGATTTGTTGGCATGAAGAAAATGACGCGCCTTTACAAGCAAATCGATAATCCGATGGTGGGCGATGCTTATACTTTTGTTGGCATCGAGCGCAACACCAAGCTGATTCTTGCGTGGCATCTAGGCGACCGGGACACGCCCAACACAGAGGCTTTCACCGAGAAGCTGAATCACGCTACCTCTGGCCGTTTCCAGTTGACCACAGATGGTCTAGCGACCTATCCCGACGCGATCTCTTACTCTCTAGGTACTCGCGTTGATTACGCCCAACTAATCAAAGTTTACGCGCATGGTGATCGCGAAGGCGAGCAAAAGTATTCGCCACCTGAGGTGGTGGAAACAGTATCGAAGCCTATAATTGGCAACCCTGACCCTAGAAGAATATGCACATCAATAATTGAGCGTTCAAACCTTTCGATGCGAACGTCCATCCGTAGGCTTACCCGTCTGACTAACGCTTTCAGTAAGAAGTGGGAGAACCTACACGCGATGCTAAGTTTGTACTTTTGCTGGTATAACTTCTGCCGGATTCACAGTTCGATCCGCTGCACCCCGGCAATGGAATCAGGCTTGACCGGCCATGTTTGGACGCTGAGGGAATTGCTTGCCGCATAAAAGCCGCAATGTTATAAAGCCCTCACCTTTATGGCGAATACACTTGATACCCAGATCATTTACTGCGGCGATTGTTTAGACCAGCTCCGAAAGCTGTCAGACGCATGTATTGACCTGATCTATATCGACCCGCCGTTCAACTCTAATCGCAATTACGAAGTCTTTTGGGGAGAGGGCAAAGAGAAGAGAGCCTTCGAGGATCGGCACGCATCGACAGCCGCATATATAGACTTCATGCGCCCACGTTGCGTCGAGCTGGCCAGAGTCCTCAAGCCCACTGGGAGCTTTTACTATCATTGCGACTGGCACGCATCACACTACGTCAAGGTCATGCTCGACCAAATTCTCGGAGAGAATCAGTTTCAAAACGAGATTGTCTGGCTCCGAACGTCGAGTCACAACGACAGTCGGAGAGGCTATGGAACTCTGAGCGATTCGCTTTTCTTCTACACAGGCACGGCAGGGCATACGTTTAATGTTCAGTTCCAGCCATATTCCGACGAGTACATCAAAAACAATTTTCGATTCAAAGATGAGACTGGCCGCTATTACAGTTCCGAGAATCTGCGAAGTCCAAATCCGCGTGCCAATTTAACGTATGAATACAAGGGATTTAAGCCGCACGGAAACGGTTGGACAGTCAGCCGAGAAAAAATGGAGCAGCTTGACCGCGACGGTCGCTTGATTTTTCCAAAGACGCCAGAAGGCCGTATTAGAGTTAAGAAATATCTTGATGAGATGAAAGGGGTTCCTGTCGGGAACGTTTGGACGGACATACCTCAATTATCATCTCAATCATCGGAGCGGTTAGGGTATCCCACCCAAAAACCGCTCGCCTTATTGGATCGAATCATCAATGCCAGTAGTAACCCCGGTGACATTGTGCTGGACGCATTCTGCGGATGCGGAACGGCTATCGTTTCGGCGCAAAATCTCAAACGTCGCTGGATCGGAATAGATGTTTCCCCGACCGCTTGCCGCGTAATGGCAAAGCGGCTCCGCGATGATTGCAGATTGATTGAGGGCAAAGATTTTGTAGTGCGGGATCTGCCCCGTTCAGAAGAGCAACTGCGAAAGATTCCGCCGTTTGAGTTTGAGAACTGGGCAGTGATTGCACTGGGAGGAATCAAGAACAAGGTGCAGGTGGGGGACATGGGGATCGACGGGAAAATTTATCCGGCGCACTCTACGCCAGCCGCGAAGAAGGATGCGCTCCAGTTTATGGACGTGTGGTATCCGATCCAAGTAAAGCAAAAGGACAAAGCAGGCAGGCCGGATATAGATTCGTTTGAGGCGGCAATGATGCGCGAGAATAGGGCTAAGGGCTTTTTCGTTTCGTTCGCTTTCAGCCGTGATGCTCTCACGGAAATTGACGCATTCTTTCGACGTGAAGGCCGCATGATCATCCCTCTAACAGTGCGGGAGATACTTGATGAGGAAATCGCGCAGAAGTTGGCTTAGATGGACTCAGAAGAAGAGCAAAAACAGCAAGAAGAACCGCCGAAAGAACTAACGCCCGAACAAAGAGCGCACCGGCAACGTGTATTCCGGCTGCTACTGAAAGGCCAGATGCTTA
>JACCUI010000114.1 GCA_013811945.1 Pyrinomonadaceae bacterium
TTTGCAGGATGGGAAGGTGGGCAAACCGAAGCGCGCCCCCGCTCCAGCGTAGCGTCATCAACTGTATTTCTTCTCTCAACCCTACTGGACCGAGTCTGCAGAAGCACCGAGCGGTTTTTGTAGCCAGCGCAAGACGCTACGCTGGAGCGGGGGCGCGCTTCGCTTTGCCCACCTTCCCCACCTGCAAATTTGCGGTGCTTGAACTGTTAATTGAAGGTTGAGGCGCATTGTATCTTGAGCCGGGGCAAGCTGCTTTGTCCCCTTCCTTACTTGTAAATCATCGACGGCCTTTCGGGATTTCATCGGGGCTGGGGCGGCTCGTTTCTGCTCGTTATTCAACATTTACCATTCGCCATTTACCATCTAACATCGCCGGGTGGTCAACCAATCTCGGACACTCATCATAATCAAAAAGCTGCCGCCAAAGCTCGACGTTCCTGGCCATCGTTCTCAGGCAGCTCGAAGCCACTGGCACCCAATTTGACTCCTACGAAACAACTCAGCCGGCCGATGCGGCCTTGCGAACCCGTGCCGCACTCAGAGCTGGCGTAACTACAATCGCCGTGGTTGGCGGTGATGGAACTCTCAGCGAAGCTGCAGAAGGCTTTTTTGAATCTGGTAATCAACCCGAAGCCATACCTACGCCGATCAATCGCCTGGCAGCGTTGGCAATCCTTCCCGCCGGGACCGGGACGATTTTGCCCGAGGTCTAATGGGACGCCGCGCGCCGATGAAGGAGTGGGCTGAACTACTGATCTCACATTGTCAGGATAAGCACGAACACAGCACCCGGCTGGTCGATGTCAGTATGCCGCGTGCGATGGCGATGCCAACAGGTTTTTCTGCCTCAATGCTTCGACGATGGGAATTGGTTGTGAGACTGCATCGCGCGTCGCGGCACAGGGTGGTTTCCTGCGGAGCTTTTCGGGAGAGACGCGGTTGGCGGCGGCGGCTGTCGGCGCGTTAAGCGCCTGGCGTGAACGGCCGGTGCGCGTGTCAATAGACGACAGCGTGGTGATAGAGGGTGGAATGAATTTGGTTGCCGTTGCGAATGGGCTTTATGCCGGTGCGGGTATGATGATGTCGCCCAGGGCGCGGGTTGATGATGGAAAACTCGATGTGGTGACGGCTTCGGGCTTTTCGCGCGCGGCGGTCATTCGCGAGCTGCCGCGCATTCACAACGGTGGTCATGTGATAAACCCGAAGGTAAGAATCGAGCAAGGTACAAGCGTTAGAGTGGAGACTTTTAAACCGGAAGATGGGCTGTTGACTGAAGCAGACGGAAACGTTCGTGGAAAAACCCCGGTGGAGTTTCGCATCATGCCCGGTGCTTTAAGAATTGTGGGGCGTTAAATGCAAATTTTCTGGAGTGCGGGGCAAGAGGAGTGGGACACCGTTTGATTTTTGTCACCGCCACCCAGCGGGCTTGGGCACCCCGGCCAAGATGCTCGCCCCGGGAAACCGCTCTGCCCCGCTGGGGACTCCCAGACCGCTTCCTCTGTCGGGGTTTACCGTGGTTTGCGAAGCATCGGGCGCATCGTCGGAGAGCTTCCCACTTGGATTTCCCCGATTACCTCGAAACCGTGTCTTTCATAGAGCGAGATATTCCTGGGATTTGACGATTCAAGATAGGCAATCGTGCCATCGCGATCGCAAGGGATAAGGGCGTTGGATGGTACTTGGCCATTTGTTCGAACACTCCAAAAATCTCATCTTTGATCCCTTCGGGCGCGGTGCGTTCAACCAAGCCGATCATTGTCTCTTCGTCGGGGCCGAAACCGGGCTGAAGCCACAGAGCCGCACCAGCATAGCCAGCGGCAAAATAGGCAGTATCTTGTGCGAAGGCTGTCCCACCGAAAGCCTTCGCGATACTTGGAAAATGCGTTAGATACCGATGTGGGTCGGGCTGCGCCCAACGGGCCATCGGGTCGGAGCTAAACGCCAGTGTAAGCACACCGATTACGCCAGCTTCATCGGACGCCGTCGCCACCTTGATTGTCGATATTGTCATTTTACTCCCGCCGCTTCGCTATGTCGGCGCACTCAGCATTGCTGCGCTCCAGTTCTTCAATCTCAAGCACTTTCTTCAACCGCCGCCGTTGACGCTCTTTGCCGGTACATTGCCGCAACAAACGCGCGCACCATTTCCAGTGCCAATTCTACGCCAGTAACACGGGCACCCAGGCAAAGGATACTTCAGTCGTCATGCTCGCGCGATTGACGTGCCGAGTAAGTATCGCGGCAGTGCAGCCGGCACACCTTTGAGTTTGTTGGCTGCGTCTGCGGCTCCTACTCCGCTGCCGCAAATGAGAATTCCTACCTCCACCGCGTTGCGTTGGACGGCTTGTCCAACTTAACGCGCATAGTCTGGGTAGTCGTCGGAGATTGATCGATCGTGCGTGCCGAAGTCAGCAATCTCATGTCCGCCCGGAACGCAATTCCTCAATCACCCGTTCATTGAGCGGGTAGCTCCCATGATCTGCGCCAACTGCAATCCGCATGACCTATACCAGGGCCCGCGCGTGTTTCAAAACATTCTCGAGGTTGAATCCAAGCTGTCGCAGCGCCACGTCACCAGGCGCAGAAGCACCAAAGCGATCGAGACAAATCGCGTCGCCTTTCGCCCCAACATAACGGTCCCAACCTTGTCGCACGCCTGCTTCTACTGCCAGTCGCGCAGTGATCGAAGGTGGGAGAATCTGGTTGCGATAGGCTTGCGGCTGGTCCTCGAAGATTTCCCAACACGGCATTGATACGACTCGCGTGGCCAGGCCTTCATCTTGCAGTTTCTCCCGCGCTTCGAGTGCGAGGAACACCTCGGAGCCAGTCGCGATTAGGATGAGTTGCGGGTTGACGTCGCCTTGGACTCTTCCTAACGGTCGGGCTACAGCCTCCGCCTCGGCAAGAATGTAAGCACCGCGGCGCAAACCTTCAGCAGAAGCGAAACGGGTGCGATCAATCAGCGGTACTTTCTGGCGTGTCAACGCCAGCGCCGTCGGGCCCTTGCGACGAAGGATGGCGACACGCCAAGCCTCTCGCACCTCGTGATTATCCGCCGGACGAATCACAGTCAGATTCGGTATCGCACGCAGGGCAGCCAGGTGTTCGATCGGTTGATGCGTCGGCCCATCTTCGCCCAAACCGACCGAATCGTGCGTGAAAACATAAATCGTCTGGACTTCGGACAACGCGGCGAGGCGAATAGAGGGTCGCATGTAGTCGGAGAAGGTAAGAAAAGTGCCACCGAAAGGAATCAAGCCGCCATTTAGAGACATGCCGGTCAGCGTTGAACCCATTGCATGCTCGCGCACACCGAAGTGAATGATCCTTCCTTCATAAGACCCCGCTTCAAAATCACCACCGCCTTTGATATCAGTGTTATTCGAGACGCCGAGATCGGCCGAGCCGCCAATTAACATTGGCATGTGCGGCGCAAGGGCATTAATCACTTCGCCACTGGCGGCGCGCGTAGCCATCGGCTTTGCATCCGCGAAATCAGGAAGGTGTTTTTCCCAACCCTCAGGCAATGTGCCGCTCATTGTTTCCTGCCACGTTTTACCCAGATCGCCATACTTGCCCAGGTACTTCTCGATTAACGCCCTCCATTCTCGTTCCTGTCGTGCGCCGCGTTCGATCGTCTGACGAAAATGGGTTAGGGCCTCATCCGGGACGTAGAATTGTTTGTCTTCAGGCCAACCGAGATGCCGTTTCGTTTCACGCACTGCCGCCTCGCCCGGAGCATCGCTGTGGGCCTTGCGGGTTCCGGCCGTTGGCATGCCGTAACCAATCGTGGTCTTGACGGAAATTAAGGAGGGTTTTGTGCCTATTGATTGCGCTTCGCGAATAGCCGCTTCGATGGCCACAACATCGTTGCCGTCTTCAACCGTGACAGTGTGCCAGCCATAGGATTCAAATCTGCGGGGAACGTCTTCGCTGAATGCGAGATCGGTGAAGCCCTCGATGGTGACCTTGTTGTCGTCGTAGAGATAAATTAGTTTTCCCAGCTTGAGATGGCCAGCCAGAGATGCCGCCTCCGAGGCGACCCCTTCCATGAGATCGCCGTCGGAAACGATGGCATAGATATTATGATCGATGACCGGAAATTCTTCTTTGTTGAATTTGGCAGCGAGGTGAGCCCCGCCCATTGCCATGCCTACGCCGTTCGCGAAACCCTGGCCCAAAGGCCCGGTAGTAATTTCCACGCCCGGTGTCAGAATGTTCTCCGGATGTCCCGGCGTTTTTGAGTTCCACTGCCGGAAGTTCTTTATTTCATCAAGCGAAAGCTCATAGCCACTGAGGTAGAGCAGTGAATAGAGCAGCATCGAGCCGTGTCCGGCGGAGAGTAGAAAGCGATCGCGGTTCTCCCAAGTGGGATTCTTAGGGTTGTGACGAAGAAAACGAGTCCAAAGCACATAAGCCATCGGAGCGGCGCCCAGAGGCAGGCCGGGATGGCCTGACTCGGCTTTCTGAACGGCGTCGAGCGAGAGGGCTCGAATTGTATTAATGCAAAGTTGATCGAGCTCCGGTGTGTTGTCTGTCTGCTTCTGCATTGGCGCGCTCATTAATTGGTTTCCTATCTGAGTTTAACGTGATCCGATCACGCCTTCGTAAATCCGTTGTTGTCGCTTGAGTCCTTCCTGGTAACGCACATGATGTGACATGTTCGGCTCAAACGTCTGTTCCAGACGCACCGGTAATTCAGTAATACTTTGTATTTTGCCCGCGGCTTCCAGCGCAAGCAAGGCGGCTCCACGAACAGATGCTTCGCGCGGTTCGGAAAGCCCTATCGAACGCCCCAGCACGTCTGCAATAATCTGTGTCCAAACTGGAGAAGAACGTAGAGCCGTGCCTGACGCAATTATGGTCGCACCGGGTGCCACAGGCTCGAGAGCCTTGGCGATTAAGGCGAAGCGATATGCGATCGCTTCCATGGTGGCACGTAGAATTTCTATTGACTGGGTCCGCAACGTGATACCGAGAATCGCACCGCGAGCCTCGGTTGACCAGCCGGTGCTGCGTTCACCTGCCCAGAAAGGCAACACAATTAAGCCATGGGCGTCGGGTTCGAGCATTTCGAGAGCAGCTTCGATTGATTCCGAATCATCATTAGGCAAAAGCAATTCTTTGATCCAACGATGGAGACCGCCCCCATCAGACAAAGCGCCGCCAACTATTACCCTCTTACGATCTGCGCGATAACACCAAAGCGCCGCGGGCAGTTGAGCTGGTGGCTCACCTTCGTAAAGTACGCGCATCGCACCTGACGTACCAATCATCAGCGCTGCTTGATCCCGCGTTGCGCAGCCGCTGCCAATGGTGTTAGCGGCACCATCACCAATTGGAGGAGAAATCCGGGCCTCACTTAAAACGGGCCAACGCGCGGCATACCCAGGCCTCAGATGGCAAGATGCCTGGTCTGCGATGGAGATCTTCGGAAGACTCTCGTCCGGTATACCAAGCGCCTCCATCAGTTGCCTATCCCATTCAAGCAGCCGCTGATTGAACAAGCCCGTTCCAGAGGCCATCGAGATACTGGCCGCAGCCTCTCCTGACAAGCGCAGGACAACATATTCCCCAAAAGATAACCAGCGATTGGTAGAGGCAAACGCCTGAGGATGTGCTTTTCTCAGCCAGAGCAGCTTCGCCGGCCAGTAGCTGGGATGAAAGCGGCAACCGGTGCGCGCGTGCACGGCCGTTTCATCGAGACGGTTTCGCAGTTCCTTTACCGCTGCAGCGGCCCGCGTATCAGCCCAACCGAAGACCGGCGTCGTGGCTAAGCCTTGCGCGTCCACTCCCAGAAGGCTGTGCCAGAAACAGGAGATGGCGATCAACTGAATCTTGCCCACGGTTTGATAAGGCCGATCCAATAGTGCGTCGATCGTTTGAGTCACCAACTCAAAGCCTGCCTGAGCGTCCGTTACGGCGAGATCATTAATTTCAGTGACGGTTTGCTCAATTCGCACCCCAGCGCCATCGATCTCACATCCCCCTTCGTCGAACAGCGACGCGCGCACTCCGGACGTACCGATATCCACTGCCAGGACGGCAGCTGTTTTAGATCCTGCCATCACGGAGACAAGCTCAGGCGATAGCTCAAACCCTTCAAGGACCTCATCCAGCGCGCTGCTCATCTCAGGTGGTCTGGGTTTTGGACGCGGGAGATATCCTGCGTCATCGAATTGTTGATTAAAGGTTTATCGGGACAACGATTGAAGTTCGCCGAAAGAATCGCACAAGGGGGTCTCATAGTCCAGCTTGACCACAACGAGGTACTGGTGCATTTTGAGGCCGGAACTTCAGAGTCCAACCTTTAGGTTGCCGCTTAGCGCGGCGACAGCTAAAGCTAGAACTCTAAACTGAACCAGCACCCTCAACTGTTAGAATGCGCTTTATGAATGCGGAAACACTCAACTGCCCAATGTGCGGCGCTGCCACATCAACCGATGAGCCGCTCTGTAAATATTGTGGCGCCCGACTGGCCACAATCGCCTGCGCCTCTTGCTTTGGGATGATGTTCCTGGGGAGCAGACATTGCCCTCGCTGCGGAGCAGCAGCCGCGACGCGAGAAAGCGGAAGTTTGCCGGCGCGCAGTTGCCCGCGCTGCCGCATTGAGATGCAAGCGGTGGCAATCGGATCGACCCCAGTGCGAGAATGTGACCGTTGTTTTGGTCTCTGGGTGGACGTGCCGTCGTTTGAGAAGATCTGCGCGGACCGAGAGCAACAAGGGGCGGTACTTGGTGCTGCTTCGCCCGCTCCGCGGGGTAAAGTCCACGAAAGCGGTAGGGTTCGTTATTCGCCCTGCCCGGAGTGTTCGCAGTTGATGAACCGCATCAACTTCGCACGCTGCTCCGGTGTGATTGTAGATATTTGCAAGGGCCACGGAAGCTGGTTCGACCATGAGGAACTAACTCGCATCGTCGAGTTCATCCGCGCGGGAGGCCTCGATGCAGCCCGCGCGAAAGAGAAAGCGGCAATCGAAGAGGAACGCAGGCAACTGCGGCACGAACAGCTCTCCGTTGACGGAAGCCTCTCCTCCCTACTTGATATCAGGGCCGCCGATGATCACCATACTACCGGCGTTACAACGGGGATTGCCTCTGCCCGAGCACTTTTGAAACTCCTGCTCGATTAGCTATTCGCCGCTTGTTTCCGTGCCGGTTTGCCTGGTGAGACGCGACTCTCGGCAGCGCTCCAGTCGATGTTAGAGAAAAACGCTTCGATGTACTTGGGCCGCTCAGTTTTGAAATCGAGCAGGTAAGCGTGTTCCCAAACGTCCATTACGAGTATGGGATTGAAACCGGCGACATTGCCTGTTTCATGTAGCGAAATCCAGTGATTTGAAAGCCGGTGGTTGGCGGGGTTCTCATAGCAGATGGCCCAGCCCACGCCGCGCATCTTGCCGATGCCCTCAAAATCGGCCTTCCAAATGTCGTAGCTGCCGAAACTAGCTTCCGCCGCTTTCAGGAATTTGGATGAGCGGTCTGGCTCGCCCTTACCCGTGCCCTTCTTGAGATTCTCGAAATAGTACTCGTGCAGGACCATCCCGTTGTATTCAAAACCGAGACGACGCGTTAGCTCGGAATACGCCGGCATCTCTTCCTGATCGACTTTCCCATCCTGAATGAACTGCCAAATCTTCTCCGTCAGGTTGTTAGTTTCTTTGACGTAGCCTTCGTAGAGTTTGAAGTGCAGTTCCAACGTTTCGTCCGAAATGCCCTTCAAGCCGCTGAGATTAAACTGTCTCGCCTTATAAGAATCTGCTGAACTCATCGCTCACCTCCGTCACACCAATTGTAAGAAGCGACCCCGAGAGAACCCCCGCCGGGCCGGCATTTGCGACTATTGCGCTTGAGTGTGACGAATGAGTTAAGAGAGTGCGGCTTTAGTGTGACGAAGAAGCCAGGAGGCAGTTGGCAGGAAATCGGCAGTGTTTCCCTGCCGACTGCTTCCTGCGCTTGCCTCCTATCTCTGCTAGTTCTTACCGAAGATTACCCAGTCGCCGTGTGATGTGCCCATGAAGAGGAGCAATGGAAGCGACAGCCAGGCGTTAGTTCGCGATGCGAGAAAAGCCTGGCGAGCCAACTCCGGCGGCGCCGCCGGTCCAGTGCCGGCCGTGGCCGCGATAATCCGCTTATTGTTCGGCCAGATGATGCCCCAAACATTCAGCATCATGACTATGCCGTAAGCACCACCAACGCCAATCGAAATGGTCTTGTTGCTGGCCCAGCTCTCGCCACCGGCGGTCAGCATTCCGATGAAGAACTTCACCAGGCCCCAGGTAATTATCGCCACCAGTATGAGCATCACGATCGCGAACAGTCGTCCATCCTTGGTTAACGCCGCCACCTTCTTGATAATCAGGAATTCCACGATGAACAAAACAATCGGATAGGTTAGCCACGCAAACAGTACCCACCAGAGGTTGACATCGCCTCCACCAACCACGTTCGCGTTATTCACGTCAGCTTTCAGTGTGTACATCGCGAAGTATGCCAGGCCCGACAGCACCGTGACGACTGCGCCCCAACGGAAGTACCAGAGTGCCCGCGTTAGCAGATCTGGATTGACCTTCTTCTTAGTATCCGGATCAAGGGCCTTCTGAAATGGAACATTTACGAGGTTGAAAAAATAGAGCAACCCGATCCAGGCGATACCTGCGACGAAATGCGCCCAGCGAAGGAAAATCCTCAGGAACGCCTCGCCGTTTGGAGCGTGAAAGATTTCCTGAAGCATAGCCAGACTGATAGGGAGATGAACAGTTGACTCGATTAGCATAGGCCCTCCGAGGTGTTAAGTGGGACAGACAGCTCATCTGCCGAATTCACTTGAGTTGTTAGAATTACCCGCGCAGATTACACCCAGACCCTCTTGAGACGCAATCATGTCGAAATGCGTTAAAGTAAGTTGGTTATGAATCAACGCAACCCTTTAGCAGTTTCGAATGGATGGATTCAAACACTCCGCACGAGCAGATCCACTCACCACACGGTACCACCTTGCGGGGTAGCGGGTGGGTAGCGCGGGGGTGTCTACTTCTTCAGCAACTTATTCTTATTCAGAAACGCCAACACTGCTTCGTTAAACTGCTTCGGTTTCTCCATCATTATGAAGTGGCCCACACCTTCCCACATCTGGAAGTCCATCTTGGGCGCAACGTCTCGATAAGACGCTTCGATATTGGGCGGGTAAAACGGGTTCTTTGCCATGATCGCCAATACCGGCACCTTGATTTTGTCCGCTCCCCAAATTGAACTGTCCGCCATTCCTTCCATCGCGCTCACCAAAACGTGCTGCGGCGTATTCAGAGACGAAGCTTTTATTCGCTCCTGGGCCTCGCTGGAGAGATTCGGCCCCGTCATTGCGGCGAACATCTGCCTCAGAACCTCTTTGTAATTCGGGCCGCGAATACCAGCGACCATACGATCCATCATCGCCTGGTCGCCAAACGGCCGCAGCGCGCCGTCGACAACGATAATCGCGAGGGTCTTCTCCGGATACTTGCGATAGAACTGCCTGGCGATCGGCGTTCCCATGCTGTGGCCCACTAACACAGCGCGCTTCACCTTCGCAGCTCGCAAGACGGCATCAACCGCGCGCGCGAAAAGATCCATGCTGTATTTAATTTGTGGCTTATCACTCTGGCCGTGGCCGGGAAGATCGATTGCAATCACGCGATTCCGCTTCGCGAAGTCAGGCGCCTGGTCGCGCCAGTTATCCAGGTTGACCGTCCAACCGTGTATCAAGACCAGGGCTTCGCTGCCCTTACCGTAGTTCACATAATGTATGCGCGCTCCGTCGAGCGTCGTAAACCGCGACTCACCCGTTGCGCGCTTGGCTGTCTTGGCCGAACTCTTCTCTTCACTTAATGAGCTGTTTGCAACCTTGGCGGAGCTACCATCCAAGCGGCCTGAGGACGCCAACGCAATTGCGAAAAGGAGAACAGCTGCGAAGAAGAACCAGCTATCATATGGAACGGTTCGTCTCGGAATGAAACCGTGTATGAGTTTTGACATGAGAATTTTCCTCTTCAGTCTTAGTATTCCGATTTCTCGGTCATTAACTTCGCAAAGCGCTCGAGCGGAATGTTGCCTCCCGTCGCGATGCCTACCACTTTCTTGCCGCGTAGCCCTTCGCGGAGCTTGATTGCAGCAGCCAGGGAGGCGGCGCCGGCTCCTTCGGCAACCTGCTTTGCATGTCGGGTGAGCAGACGAATCGCTCCGTTGATCTCTTCGTCAGTAACGAGAACGAAATCGTCGAGCAGCTCCCAAAGAATCTTGTTCGTCATTTCAAAAGGAACGCGGGTGGCTAGACCTTCATGCTCGGTCTTCATCGTCGGATAAGGATCTAAGGTGCGATTGCGCCAGGCGTGCCACATGGCCGGCGCGGCTTCAGACTGAACGGCGATGACGCGAACGTTTGGGTTGAGTTGATGGGCGACGATGCAATTACCTGAGGCGCAACTGCCGCCGCCCGCGGGGGCGATGATTACATCGACGTCGGGCAGGTCTGCGAAAGTCTCCAAGCCAATTGTGCCGACTCCGGCAATCAACTTCGGCTCATTTGCCGAGTGGACGTAACGGAACCCTTCGGCGCGCGCGACGCGTTCGCATTCCAGGCGCGCCTCATCAAAATCAGGGCCATGCAAACGAACTTCGGCGCCGAGGTCGCGCATCGCCCGCACCTTCGCTTCGTTGACGTTCTCAGTAGGAGCATAAATTATTACGCGCGTGTAGAAGAGCCGGCCCGCGTAGGCGATCGACTGGCCGTGATTGCCGGTGGAGGCGGTGATCAGTGTGGCCTGCCCAGTGGTGTGATTAAGTTGCTCGCTATCGTTGAAGGCGTCATCAACCCACCCGCTGCCGCGGGTGGTCCCGACCTCATTGCCCACCAGGTTGACGCCGCCGCGCACTTTGAAGGCGCCGGTTGGTTGAAGGTTTTCTAACTTAGCGTAGTAGTCGCAGCCCAGCTCTTCGGAAAGTTTGGCAATGCGAACGAGCGGCGTCTTCGGCAGGTACGGCGCGATGAATTCGCCGGCCGCGACGATGTCTTTGAAGGTTGGTGCCAGCATTGCCGGCAAACTACCAGTTTGTGAGGCGGGAGACAACCCGCTACCCGGATTGTGTGAAACGGGCAATCCAGTCCAAAAAGGCCGCTCCTTAGGAGTGCGGCGATCTGCAGGCGCGTTTGATTGAGATCCAATCTTGAAGAGCTGCGACAGGTGGCAGCACTCCAAGGGCGGGCCTCTTATTCAACGTTCTTTTGAGTTTTCACCCAGCTCTACCGCGAGGTGGTACTAACACAACTTGATTCAAATTCCTGCCACAAATCTCTGCTGGCGGTGTTTTCATTTTGAATAGTAAAAATTTATATTCGAGGAAACCGCTCATGTCTAAGAAAGTATGGCTCCGCTTCGTCATTAGTTTGGCTGTGTTCGCTGGTTTAGCTTTTATGGGTTGGGTCGCCAGTTCTAACGCTACTGCCCAAAACGTGATGACCAGCGACTGGACCGCCTCACTTCAGAACGACTCGGCCAAAATTAACCTGAATCTTGAGCGACGCTCCGAAAAAGGCGGCAGGAATCAGATGGGCCAAACCTATGATTTTGCCGATCTGCAAGGCTTGAGCCGGGAACAGGTATTACGCGGGGGCCCGGTCAAATTTAGCCTCGTGCGCGAAGCCGGCACAATTAACTGCGAAGGTAGTTTCCAAAATGGCAAGGGATCTGGCACGTTTCGTTTTACAGGAAATCAGAGTTTTGTTTCGGCAATGAAAAGTCGAGGATTTGACTTCGAAGAGGATTCAGTCTCAAACGAGGGACGCCATTCTGAAAATAAACTTTTCGCGGCTGCGACACTAAACGTCACGACGGCTCTGGCTGATGACTTGTCCTCCGCAGGTTTCGGTAAACTCCGCGTTGATGATCTTTTCAAGGCGGCCATCTTTAAAATCGACTCGGGGTTCATGCGCGAGATGAAATCCAGCGGCTTTGCTGACCTGGGCATGGAGGAACTGGTCAAAGCCCGGATTTTCAAAATAGATGCGGGTTTCGCTAGGCAGGTGAGTCAAATGGGTTTCGATAAAGAACCGTTTGAGAGTCTCGTCAAAATGCGGATTTTTAAGATTACGCCGGAGTTTATCACTGAAGTGCGCAACGAAGGGTTGACGAACCTTTCGGTGGAAGACATTGTAAAACTACGCATTTTCAAAATTGACAGCGAATTTATTCGGCAGGCAAGAGCGGACGGCGTGCCGCTCGAAGTTGAAAGACTCGTGCAAAGGCGCATTGGCGTTGCCCGCAATTAGTAGTGACCGCCACACCCCTTCGATCTCACTGATGGAAAGCGAAGCGCGTTGGTCCGGGAACCCGCACACACATGAGGTGGTATGGACTACTCGCTTAGCTGTTTCAATCCTGACGGATGCGGCTATAGTTGCTTGTAGATGCAAAACCCGAGGGACAAAGCGGCGCCAAATGGCCGCACGCCAAGAACATCTTTTCCAGAATGGCTCCAGCCGATGGCGGCGACACTCACACAGGAGCGGTTCACCGGCCCGGAGTGGATCTTCGAACGTAAGTTCGATGGCATCCGCCTGCTGGCATTCAAAAATGGCCTCGACGTTGGCCTCTTCTCCCGCAATCGACTGCCGCAAAACATTCCTTCCGTATTCCAGGCTATCAAGAGTCTCCCAGCGGATGATCTGATTCTCGACGGCGAAATTACCTGGCGTGGGGGTAAGGTCACGTATCACGTCTTCGACATCATGTGGCTGGTTGGTCGCGACCTGACGTCGTTGCCACTCGACGCGCGCCGGGAGCTGTTGAGCGAGTTACAGCTAACGGAGCCACTCGAGCGCGTGGAGTCGCTAGATGCGTTGGAGGCGCGGGACAGCATGAATGGCCTGATGCCGTGGGAGCGCGCGCAAAGGGAAGGTTGGGAAGGCGTCATCGCCAAACGACGCGATTCACTGTACGAGCATCGCCGCTCGCCGCATTGGTTAAAGATGAAATGCGAGATGGCACAGGAACTTGTCGTCGGTGGGTTTACAGATCCGCAGGGTAGGCGCGTAGGTCTCGGCGCGCTGCTTGTAGGTTACTTCGACGGTGGCGACTTCGTCTTCGCCGGGAAGATCGGAACTGGCTTCGACACGAAGCTGCTCCTGGATCTGCGGGCGCAACTGGATAAGCTTGAGATTCCGAAGAAGCCGTTTACCAGAGCCGTTGGCTTGCCGCGCGTGCGCGCACACTGGGTGCGTCCAGAGATTGTTGTACAGGTCGGCTTTATTGAATGGACAGTGCACGGTAAGCTGCGCCATCCGCGGTTGCTTGGTGTGGGCAGCGATAAGCCAGCGCGCGAGGTCGGGAAGGAGTAAGAATCATCCACAGATTACGCAGATTACACCGATTAATAAACAAGGGTTGGAAGGGCAGCGAACGAGAATCAGCAGTCCTACCTTTAGTTAGTCATCTGTGTAACAAACCGACGACTTCTTGTTTTTTGTGCAAGATTCTTGCGCAACGGCTTTGCCGCCCGATGTGAGGCGGTGGCTCTGCCCCGCCGGCCTACTGCAGCTAATACTTGGGCTTCGCCCCTGGTTCGGGCTTCGCCCCTGGCTGGCTGTGATTTCGGAGTGGTGCGCTCAATTCGATGGTGCGGCGATCCGCACATGAATCTTCCGTGCGGTCGCAAAAGTACAGCGTCATTGCGGGCAGAGCCCGAACCAAGGGCATAGCCCAAACGAGATACCGCAACTGGTCGGCGGGGCAGAGCCACCGCCTCACATCGGGCGGCGAAGCCGTGGCGTGGATGAGCTGTTTCTAAGTAGGCGGCACAGCCGTTACAAGCGATCTCTCTAAAGGGCCACCACCTCACTGACGGATTGGGGAGGCTTCGTTTTGGTTGCGGCCCAGGCCGCGCTGTGTAATCTGCGTAATCGGTGGATGAACCATTCCCCCGGAGACAGGCCCCCACTGTCCACTGCTAGTCGTTACCTACCTTCATCGAGCATGGGCTTCAGATACTTGTAAACAGTCTCGGCCACTATCTTCGTGCCCGCGGGGTTGGGATGGATGTTGTCCTGCTGATTCAACGCGTCGACACCGGCGACGTCTTCAAGGAAAAACGGTATCAACGTCACACCTTTTTCGCGAGCGAGGTCGGTAAACATGTTTCGAATTTGCTGTTCGTATTCCCGCCCTGTGTTTGTCGGCGCCAGCATACCGGCAAGCAGAACCCCCGCGTTTTTCGAGCGGGCGCGGTCGATAATCTCCCCCAGGTTCTTCTTCGTTTCGGCTACGGGCTGTCCGCGCAGAAAGTCGTTGGCGCCCAACTCAAGAATCAAAAAGCGGACGCCACCATCGAGCGCCCAATCGATTCTGCGAACGCCCCCGGCACTCGTGTCGCCTGAAACCCCAGAGTTAACCACCTCGTAGTCATAACCGTCCTGTTTTAGTCGTTCCCGTAAAAGCGCCGGGTATGTTTCCTGAGGGGAAAGACCAAGCCCGGCCGTCAGGCTGTCGCCGAATGCCACGATCTTCGGTAAACTCCTTGTGGATTGCACCCCTGCCGGTGGCGACGGCGCCGATTCCGGAGCAGGGGCGCTTTGTTTTGTGCATCCAAAAAAACGAAGACAAAGCAACACCAGGACGCAAAGGAAAAATATTCTCTTCATGATCGAGTTATTCAACGTTTCAAAGCAGGTCCCTTCAGGTTCGGAAACACTCACGATTCTTCATTCGCTGAATCTTACCATCCTCGACGGCCAGTTTATTTCCATTGTCGGGCCATCGGGCAGTGGCAAGTCGACGCTCCTCGGGCTCATCGCCGGTCTCGACGCACCGACCGCCGGCGACATACGCATCGATGGTGAATCAATTGTAACGATGAACGAAGACGCCTTGGCCCGGTTGCGAGGCAAAAAGATTGGATTTGTTTTCCAATCGTTTCACCTGATCCCATCTTTAACCGCACTTGAGAAGGTCCTCGTGCCCATGGAGATCGCGGGGGTGTCGAATGAGCCGCTTCGTGCCCGACAACTGCTCGTGGACGTTGACCTGACAGCGCGAGCGAGCCACTACCCATCGCAGCTCTCGGGGGGTGAACAACAGCGCGTGGCCATCGCCCGCGCGTTCGCAAACGATCCTTCAATCCTCCTCGCCGACGAGCCGACGGGAAACCTGGATTCATACAATGGCCGGCATATCTTTGACCTGATTGTGGAGATACACCAACGAAGATCCGCAACCCTGATTCTGGTAACGCATGATCACAACCTTGCTGAACATGCTGATCGGAGCATTGCTCTGAGCGATGGACGGGTGGTTGACGATCGCCTTCGCCTTGTACCTTCAACCACCGAGAACAGAGACATCGCTGAGGTCATACATTCATGAATTTTGTGATGCGCATGGCCCAGCGCGAAATTCGGTCCTCGTGGAGGCGGTTGCTCTTCTTCTTTATATGCATCGGAGTGGGTGTGGGCTCAATTGTTGCCTTGCGCTCAACCGTGCAGAACGCCAACACCGCGTTAGTCAGCCAGGCGCGTCTGCTCCTCGGCGCCGACGTCCAGGTTGATTCAACTCGTCCCTGGGATGAAGCGACTCGCGCGGCAATAGATCGGGTGTCGCAAACCGCGCTGGTCACAGGAAGAACCGACACGGTCGAGATGCCTACCATGGCGCGGCCAAATGACGCGTCGCGGGAAGGCGCTCTGTTGATCGAATTGAAAGCAGTTGGACCAAATTTCCCACTATACGGCGACTTCACCCTTGCCGATGGCCGGCCTTTCGATTCTCAAATATTGGAAAGCCGCGGCGCGATCGTCGGACAAAGCTTGCTTGACCGGCTAAATCTACGCGTTGGTGACGAGGTGAAGATCGGAAACGCACCCTTTCTGATTAGAGGCGTGATGAGCGCTGACCCTGGCGGCGGTACCGGCTTTCGGCTCGGGCCTCGGGTATTTATTGCCAGCTCCGCGATCGAAGAGACCGGTCTCGTCGGCTTTGGCAGCCGGGCGCGCTACCGAGTTCTTTTGAGCACGAGGGAAGGGTCGCTCGATTCGCTCGCTACCGAATTGCGTTCGTCGCTCAAGAACAACTTGATAAACATTCGCACCTTTAAAGAGTCGGAACAGAACATAAGTGAACAGTACACGCGTTCTGAGAATTACTTGTCGCTTGTGGGCCTCGTCATCCTGGTACTCGGGGGCATCGGGATCGCGAATGTGACCCGAGTCTTCATCGAACAGAAGAGAATGGCGATAGCAGTGCTGAAGTGCGTCGGAGCCACGAGCGGCAAGATTACGATCGTCTACGTGGCCCAGGTTATTGCTTTGGGAGTGGCCGGAAGCGCCTTTGGTATAGCGTTGGCGAAACTCGCGCTGATCGGAGTCGGGCGATACTTTGCTGACAGTCTGCCGGCAAACATGAGTCAAACACTGCGCACTGGAACAGTGATCCAGGGTCTCTTGCTTGGTCTGCTCGTGTCGATACTTTTCTCGGCGCTCCCCCTGCTCCGCATACGGCACATCAGGCCAAACATGCTGCTACGCAATGAGGAGAACCCGCTAAAGCGAAGGTTTGATCTCCTGAGATGGGGGACGGCATTGGTGGTCGTTGCCGGACTCGTCGCTGTTTTCTCCTGGCAGGCGGGTTCGCTCAGAATCGGAGCATTCTTTCTCGGCGGTCTGGCCGCGACCGGAGCGCTCTTACAGCTTGCTTCGATGGGGTTGGTATGGGTTGTCAAACGCACCCGTCAATTTCAGTCCTTTCCCGTACGCCATGCGATCAATAGTCTCCATCGACCCGGCAACCAGACTCGCGTAATTCTGATGGCCGTGGGCCTCGGGGCCTTTCTGGTGATCGCGGTGCAATCGCTGCAGCGGAATTTATTGCTCGAACTGGATCCCGCGAACCGCGGGAATCTGCCAAACATGTATCTGATCGACATTCAAAAGGATCAGAAGGCTGGTGTCGAGAAACTTATCGAAGAGGCAACAGGTCAACGTCCCGAGCTGATTCCTACAGTGCGCGCTCGCATCGCGGCGATCAATGACCGTGAAATCGATCAGGGCTCTGGCGAGATGAGAGGTGATCGTGGGAGGTTGGGGCGTGAATATGTCGTCACTTACCGGCCCACTCTGGAGGAGAATGAAACAGTAGTCGCGGGCCAGATGTGGGATCCAACCCCCGCGACTGAACCCGAAGTCTCAATTGCCGAAGATATCAAAGGATTGCAGGGACTGGACCTCGCCAGCACGATCACTTTGGACATTGTGGGCAGAAAGCTGACGGCGCGGGTGACCAGCGTTCGCCGGGTTGACTGGCGGAAGTCGCGCACGGGCTTCCTGATCTTGTTCCGACCAAATGCCCTGGATAACGCACCGACGATGTACGTCGGCGGTCTCAACGGTCCATCGGATGACCTCTCGCGGTCGCGCTTGCAGCGAGTAGTGGTCGAGAACTATCCGAACGTCTCGATCATTGACGTTGCTGAAGTAATACAGCTCGTCACACGACTACTGGCAAATGCCTCCCTCGCAGTGACTTTTATCGGCGGGTTCGTGTTCTTTAGTGGCACGTTGATCCTGATCGGCTCAATCGCAATGACCAAGTATCAGAGGGCGTACGAAGCTGCGCTCTTGAAGACACTAGGAGCTACGCGAAAGACTGTGCTGACCACAGTGGTAGCCGAATACGGCTTGCTTGGGTTGATCGCCGGACTGATTGGCTCAACTGCGGCACTGGCGCTGTCGTACTCCATGGCCCGTTTTCTGTTTGATATTCCGTGGAGCTTTACGCCGTCCATCATCGTTGTGGGAATCGCAGGCACTGTCGCCCTCGTCGTGGTGGTGGGTGTGCTTTCGAGTCTGCAGTCATTGTCGCGCAAACCACTCGGCGTTCTGCGCTCTCCATGAGTTATTCAGATCACGTCACTATTGTAGGGGTGTCCCTCTCTGTGGGCACCCTAGTCGCCGAGACGACGGCAGGCCTAAATGTTGGACAGGCGTGGGGGATCTCGAGAGAGGTGAGTTAGCGGCCACCCAGGGCGGCCTCGGAGTGCCGCTCCTACAACTTCCACCACAATTGCCATTCACTTGAGAGGAGCGCAAAGCAGAATTAGACACGATCTACGAACTCACACGAAACGACACTAACAGTGTCGGTTCGTTGTAATTTCGTGGATCATTCTTTGGGTCTGTTGAAATTACTGAAACAGCAAGAAACCGCGATCTAGCTCCAAAGCACACAAAAACACAGGAAAATGAGATCCGATTTCCTGCCAGAACTTGCCCGCACCGTACCGGCTGAAAATTCCCTAAGGTTAGGACAGCACCCACTCCACTGGCTCCGCTTGACTGGGGCGGTTGTGCTCTTTAGGATCACCCCTTCATCTCTCGCGGGCAGCCCACGAACGGATATTTCATTAAGTGTTAAATTCTAGCCTTCATTAAGAGGTAAATTTGGTTTCCTGGAAAGAGTACATGCACCGGCGCGAGCGCGCTTATTACGACCGCGACAATAACCGTGTGGTGCGCCCCTTTGAGTGGGGATTGCCCTTTATCACTGATCATGTCAACGGTGACGACCCGCGCGCTATTCTTCGGCGTCACACTGAAAACGCGTTGCGTTCGAGCGATGAGTTTTATGCGTTGCCGGCTATCAATGACTTCAATCTCAATGGAGATCAACTGACCTGGACCAGCGCTGTGCACACGGCGGCAGTCGAAAACAATTTGGCGCGCGCGCGTTTCTTTCCGGCCAAGACCCAGAATGGAAAGCGTCCCCGTAGAGCTGTGGTAGTGGTGCCGCAGTGGAATGCTCAGCCTGAGAGCCACGTTGAAGCCTGCCGCATCTTTAATCTGCTGGGGATCTCGGCCTTGCGACTGACGGTTCCATATCACCAGGAACGTCGGCCATCAGAACTCGAACGTGCGGACCATCTCGTCGGCCCCAACGTCGGTCGTACCATTCAGTCGTTTCGTCAGGCGGTGCTCGACACACGCGCCGCAGTCAGGTGGCTTACCGAAGCCGGCTATGACCGCATCGGCGTGCTCGGGACGAGCATTGGCTCGTGCATTTCGTTTCTTGCTTTTGCCCACGATCCTATGATCGTCGCGGGCACTTTCAATCATGTCTCGGGTTATGTTGCCGATGTCGCCTGGCACGGAATGTCGACCCTTCACGTGCGCGAGGGGTTTGGAAATCACTTAACTCTCGATGAACTGCGCGAGTATTGGAGTCCGATTAGCCCGGTCCCATTCATCGCGAAGCTAGCCCCCATGGGGCGACGGCCGATGCGGTTTATTTCAGCGCGTTACGATCTGACTTTTCCGGTTAAGCTTACCCACGAGGTCATTGCTGAGATAAGGGGACACGATCTGCCGCTCGACGTCGTCTGGCTGCCTTGCGGTCATTACACGACTGGTGAAATGCCGTGGAAAGCGATTGACGCCTGGAAGATTGCGACATTTTTCCGCAAGCATTTGTGAACGAGGTCAGACTGAATGTGTTGTCGAATCGCAATGGAATTTTAGTGAATAGCAGCGGACGATCCACGAAACAACACGAATCAGCACAAAGTCCGTTAGTGTTCATTTCGTGTGATCTCGTGGATCGTGTGACTCTGCGTTTGGTTTGGTCGAGCAGCACTATTTGAGCCTTTCGGGGTCAGGAATCCTTTCTCCAAGTCTACCGTGGGCGTCGCGCAACGCTCGCCCACGGGGCGGACTTACCTCCTTCCGGGATGATGTGCCAAAAGCTAAACCTACCGCCACCGTGCCAGCCAAAACAAGCAATCGATTGCTCGATCAACTCGATGAGTTGAAGCCCCAATTTGGCGGTAACCAGGAGCAAAAGATTGAACGAATTCTTTCTCGAATTGCCCGTCAAAAGTTCAGCGATGCCGAATCTTTAATCCGCTTTCACGAGATCCTCCTCTTTATCCGAGCTTATCCCCAGACCGCCGGAATTCTTCGTCAGGTGGAGGAGACGCTCTCGTCTTTCGGCGATCGAGTCAGAGTTTTGCAGGATCTGGGTGCCGACCTCTCGCCCCTGGATAACCCGGAAGTGTCGGGCATTGCCGGAACATACGTCACAGATACCTTTACCTACAACATCGTGCGCTGGTTGTTCGAGCGGCATCCAGCCCAGGTGAAATTCGACTGGGAATGGTTTGAAGACGAGAGCCGTCTGGCTGCAACCTGGCCCAGGTTTATGCCCCTCCTCGAAGAGGATGCTTTTGTTGAGGCGAACGTGCCTTATGTCGAATGGCTGCGCGCGGCTTCGGTTAAGGGCCGCGGCTTAAACGAGCTGGCGTGGTTGATGCAAAGGTTCGAATCGATTTCACTTACCGAGCGAGCCGAGCTTTACGATTCGCTTAAACTCTACGTCCGCTGGACTCCTTCATATAAGGCCACGCGCACTGGAATGAAGTTGCCCGTCCGCGACGTCTATTATCACCCGCAACCGCTCATCCAGAGACGTGACATATCATTACGGGATGAGTTGGAGTCACCTTCGCCGGCTCTGAAAAGGCTCTCTGCACAAGAAGGCCAGGCCATCCTCGACATGACGCGCGAAACCTCTACCATGCGTTATCGCGAGCTTTATGGGTTCACACATGGCGACGCGAAGCGAGTTTTCCAGGGCAGCATCGGCCGCGGCGTGGAGCTTTTTCTGATCGGAGTTTTTCCGGGACTTAGGCTGCCGTTGCGCGCCTACCATGCCGCAATGATTTTCAAAAACGGAGTGCCAATCGGGTATTTCGAGGGGCTATCTTTGTTTGAGCGCATGGAGAGCGGGTTCAACCTGTATTACAGCTTTCGCGACGGCGAGACGGCCTGGATTTACGCGCGTACACTGAGCGTCTTTCGCCACTTGCTGGGCGTCACAACCTTCTCGCTTGACCCTTATCAAATTGGGTATGAAAACGAAGAAGGCATCGAGTCAGGAGCGTTTTGGTTCTATCGGAAGTTTGGGTTCCGGCCCACCCGACCGGAATTGCTCGAGCTAACTCTGGCCGAGGAAAGAAAGATGTCTCGGCGACCCTCTTATCGGACATCGAAAGCGATGCTGCGCCGACTCGCCGGTGGCCCGATGATATTCGAACTGGGCGAGTGGACAGTTGGGGACTGGGATCGATTCACGGTCCGCGGCTTAGGCCTGGCGGTCCAGCGCCGGATGGCGGCACGCTTCGGTGGTGATGCGCAGAAAATGCGCGCGGCGTCAGTTGAGAAAGTGGCTCGGGTTCTGGGTATTCGTAGGCGTGACTGGAGCGAAGTTGAGCTTTCATCGTTGAGCGATTTCGCGGTAGTGATTGACCTCATTCCCAATCTGAATCGCTGGAGTGATAGCGAGAGGCAAGCTGTGGCGGATATTATCCTTGCGAAGGCGGACGTCGACGAAGCTCGGTATTTGAAGTTGATGCAAGAGCATGTGCGACTGCGCGCGGCGATGATCAAGCTCGGATCGCAGGTCAATTGAGTTTCATCGGTTCTTAGTCCGTGAAGCGGACGGCTGGGTTACGGAAGAGGAGTGAATCGAACAAAGCCAAAACGCTAGGATTTGCTCTGCAAATCACGCGACTTGGCCTGATGAAAACTGAACGCAGCCAGTAGAAGTATTGCTCCGACAGCAAAATCCAGGACGACGGTGCTGGTGGTGGCAACCTGCCCGTCGAATCTGAAGAAGTGTGGCGCGAAAAGGTCGCGTAAGCCAACACAAATCCATATGATTCCTACCGTCGCGCTGAGCCGACTCGAAAGGTTGCACCAACGGGCTGTTTGCCTGTTCACAGTATTGTGGCTGGCGGTCAAGCTACTCCCCTTACACGCGTCGTTTATACGCGCTTCCACAGCAGGAGTACAGCGTGCCGGCCCAGAGCGATGGTTGACTGCCTCAACATAACGCTTCGGGTGTTATCGTGCATAAGCGGTCGAATTATTGTGTTTGCGCGCAAACGCGAGAGTCCAACCGTTTCAGCCGTGTGTTTCACGGCGCACTATTACCGAACCGCGAGCGGTAGCGACCGGATCCGGGATTCAACCTGGCAAGAGTCCCTACAAGCTGGCTCAGTGCTCGGTCCGGTCGCTACTGCTCGCGGTTCGGGAACGGCTCTTCGCACGCTCGCATGCGCGATTCCAGGATCTTGTCCTCCGTAAAATTTTCCAACTTCTGAAAATACTCTGCATCCTTATCGAGAGCATTCTCCGGCACCAGTCCGACAATCTCGGTGTTCACGATCTCCACTCCGAGTTTGTCAGCTTCACGACGTACGGCATCGTAGGCTTGACGCATCCCGGTCTCTCCATAATTCACCAGATTCATTGAAACCTGCATCAGTCGGCGCGTGCTTAACTCAAATCCCAGGGCCTTCAAAAAAGGAAGCCCTCCATGTCGGGCTCTCACTGAGCGGGCGATCTGGCGGGCGATGGCCAGATCGGAAGTGCGAAGATTGACGTTGAAAGCGATGAGAAACGGTCGGGCGCCCACGGCTATTGCGCCCGCAGTTTCATGCACGCTTAATGGGCCGACATCGGGCGTGCGCGAGGGTTCGTGCGCTATCTGCTCGCGCAGTAACTCGAGAGCGCCCCGGCGCACATCTTCCAGGTTTACGCGATCGGGTTTCAGGGCCGCCCGCTCATAAAAAAATACGGGAATGCGAAGATATCGAGCGATCCGGTCGCCCGCCTGATGTGCCAGCTTCACACAATCGTCAAGAGTCACTCCGCGAACGGGGACAAAGGGTAGTACATCAGTAGCACCCAGCCGCGGATGCTGTCCTGTGTGTTGCCGTATATCGATCAACTCAGCTGCCAGAGCCACGACCCGAACCGCAGCCTCCACAACCATCTCCGGTGCCGCCACGAAGGTAATTACAGAGCGGTTGTGATCCGGATCCATGTGGGTGTCCAGGACACACGCGGTCTCAACCCCCATGATAGCGGCGGCGAGACGATCGACTATTTCAATCTTGCGACCTTCGCTGAAATTAGGCACACACTCGACCATGGCATTGCCTATTGCCGATTGCCGATTCTCGTAATTGCCAATTGCCGATTGCCGATTGCCGATTTTTAAATGCTCGTCTTTCATTGCCAATTGCCAATTTACGATCTTCAACCATCCTTTGCTACCCTAATAGAGTTAATATGCTGCTCGGCAATCACCAAATCGGCAATTGGCAATTGGCAATCGGCAATGACATAAATGTCTAGCCCGTTCATCAACAATCGGAAGAATGCCTGGCAGCGTCTCGAGGAGCTGCTGGTCCGGCTTGATCGGACTTCTCTAAAACGCTTGCACCGAGAAGAAGTGCGCGAGCTGGGTCGCATCTATCGCCGCACCGCGTCTGACCTGGCCATAGCACGCGCCGAGTCGCGCGATCCGCGCCTGATTAATTATCTGAACAGCCTTGTGATTCGAGCGCATGGCCGCATCTACCGGGCTGACGCTCAAGGAGGAGAGCGCATCCGAGTTTTCTTCGCCCGCGAGCTTCCGCGCACCTTTCGGCGCACTTGGCGCTACACCGCGCTTTCGTTCGCCGTTTTTCTGGTGTTTGGTCTGACAGGTTTTGTAGGCAGTCACCGCGATCCTGAATTTTCAGAACTAATGGGCGTGCCCCCCGCGTTCCGCGAACTTTATATCGAAACGAAGACTCATTGGTGGAAAGATCTGAATCAGGCGAACCAGGTAGGCGCCAGCCGGATAATGACGAACAACATTCAGGTGACCATCTACACCTTTGCGTTCGGAGCGATGTTTGGCGTCGGCACGTTGTTCTTCCTCGCATACAACGGAGCAAACATTGGGTCGGTCCTGGCGCTCACATATCGCGCCGGTTTTGGACATGACCTCGTAACGTTCATGGCGGGTCACGGGGTAGTTGAACTCTCCTGCATCTTCATCGCCGGCGGCGCCGGGCTTTTGATTGGCAGCGCGATGACCATGCCTGGCGATCTCTCGCGAGCAGATGCACTCAAGGTCCGCGGGAAGGACGCGATTCGTCTGATGACGGGTGTGGCGGTACTCCTGGTCCTGGCCGGAGTGATCGAAGGGTTTATCTCTCCGGCGCCGATTGACCCGAAGATAAAATTCAGCATCGCCGCCACCACCGGCATTGCGCTTTATTCGTATTTGGCGCTAGCCGGCCGCGACGAAGCGAGGGAAAAAGGGGAACAGGGGAAAAGGGAATGGGTAAAAGGGTAAATGGGTAAATGGGTAAAAAGAGCTGGACGGTGGCCTCACAACCTCACTAACCACGGAAAGGACGATGAAACCATGAAGAAAAAGAATTCTGTTCGTAGCTTTGAAGATCTGAGGGTATGGCAAAAAGGGATTGAGTTCGTCAAGAAAATCTACCTCTTGACCGCTTCGGGCGCTTTGCAGAGGGATTTTGGCCTGAAGGACCAGCTTCGTCGAGCGTCGGTCTCAATACCGACAAATATCGCCGAAGGATTCGAGCGAGCATCACGTAAGGAGTATCTACTATTTCTCAATATCGCGAAGGGATCAGCCGGTGAGGTCAGGAGCTTAATTAGGGTCGGACTGGAGGTGGGCTATCTGGACCGCCCTGTACATGATGAGTTAAGGAGAGATGCGACAACGCTTAGCGCTTATCTCTTCAACCAGATAAAAGCCATCAGGGAAACTCAAGTCCCAGCAAGGTAACTAGAACTAGAAGGCATAAAAAGGAACCGGTTCTTTTACCCATTTACCCATTACCCTTTTACCCCCTCTCTCCGGCTCTAAAGCAGGCCCCTTTCCTTTACTTGCAAGTATTTTTCGAGCAGGGCAGGTGCTAGCGCGGCGGCGGTGACGTCGAGTGCGAGGCCGCCTTGTGCTTCCACCAAACGCAGTGCGGCTTCGCGAAGATGCATGATCTCTTCGGCAACAGATTGCGTAAACAACTCGCGCGCGGTTTCCGGCGCGTCACGCACCACCGCCTTCAGGTCGCGATCGGCGATGGTAACCACCAGGGGCAAATGGCGGGGACGCAGCAGCCTTAGCGATGCGAGCAACTCCTTGGACCCCTCTTCATCCACGAGGTCGGTCAATAGCACGACAAGTGATCTGCGCTTGCTGTTAGCAGCCACAAACTCCAGCGCCCGCGCGTAAGACGGCTCGATCATTTCCGGCTCTACCGAATAGAGCGCCTCGAGCGCCGCTTCGATGTGATCGCGGCCGCGACCGGGAGGCAAATAACTCTGAATCCGTCGCCCGAAGACCATCACGCCCGCATTGTCTCCGCCCCTGGCAGCTGCTGACATCAGTGCGAGCGCCGCATGTACAGCGGAATCGAGTTTTGTTTCCTGCTCGATCCGTGCGGTCATCAAACGACCGGCATCTAGGACAATAAGGATCGTCTGATCGCGTTCAATCTGATACTGGCGGGTGGTCATCTTTCCGCGGCGGGCCGTTGCGGTCCAGGAGATATGACGCAGTTCATCGCCGCGCACGTACTCACGCAGTGACTCAAATTCACGTCCCTCGCCGCGCCAGGAGGTCTTGCGGTGAGCGGAGACAAGGGAACGCGCTCCAAGTGCTTTCAGCTCAGCTTCTCGAGCGCGTCTCATATTTGGATAGACTTTCACCCCCGTGAACTCACCGATTCTCGTTTCACTCCACGCCAGTCTCAACGGTGAAAGAAACCGCACTACCGTATGTCCAAACTCGAACCGGCCTCGCTTCGGTGGGGTCAGGCCGTAGATTAGCGACGCGCCGCTTTGCCCTTCCAGGCGCACCTTGGCTTCACGCGTTCCCGACAACCTCATTTGCGGCGGGTATTCGTCTTTGATAATCAGAGAGAGCGGGCGGGGAGTGCTGTTTTGGATTTTGATGTGGACCTCAGTCTCAGCCCCAACTGCAAAGCGCCCCCCAAACTCTCGTTTAATCTGCAAGCTCTTCGGCAGGTGTCCGCGTCTCGCATCAATGATCGCGAGAACAACGAGACTGACATCGTAAGCCAGCACCACCCAACGCAGCCACGGACGGCCCCATGAAAGCGACAAGGGAACGAAGCCTAGCGCGATTAGTAGGTAGAAGAGTTTGCTGAAGACAAAGCTCAATGGATTTTTGATTTTAGATTTTTAATTTTTGATTTGCGATTGGGGCGCTGCACATCCAGTAGTTCCCCATTTGATCGGCTCGGCCCTTAGCTCAACCACGGTGCGTTAGACACGATCAACGAAACCACACGAAATAGCACTAACAAGATTTCGTGGCGGTTAGTGTGACTTCGTGGATCGTTTGGGTGGGTGAGAGCCGGATTACGCCCCCCACCAATCGCAAATCTAAAATCTAAAATCCGTTATCTTGGTACTTCAGCATTTCTCAAGATATCCGCAATCACGGCGTCTGGAGTTGCCCCGTCAAGTTCTGATTCGGCACGTAAGGCCAGGCGGTGGCGCAGCACTGGCGGCGCTATGTCGCGGACGTCGTCAGGCGTAGCAAACTCCCTTCCGCGGATGGCCGCCAGGGCCTTAGAGCACAGCAGCATCGCTACTGATGCGCGCGGACTCGCGCCGTAGTGAATAAATGGGTGCGCACGGGTGCGACGAACAATGTCCACCGCATAATGCTGTACACCGGGCTCCATGCGGGTCTTACTGACTTCGCGACGACAACGAGATATGGCATCGGGCTCGGCAAGCGGTACGATATCAACCTGATCAAGCCGGCGAGAGTTAAAGCCGGCGTCCCAGTTAGCAACCACCTGCCGTTCATGTTCTTCTTCGGGATAATCAAGCAGGATCTTCACCAGGAAGCGATCAAGCTGAGCCTCGGGCAGTGGGTACGTGCCTTCGTATTCGATGGGGTTCTCAGTTGCCAGCACCGTGAAGATCGGTGAGAGTGAATGGGCCTCACCATCGATCGTCACCTGCCGCTCCTCCATCGCCTCGAGTAAGGCTGCCTGTGTCTTTGGGGGAGTGCGGTTGATTTCATCCGCCAACAAAATGTCGGTGAAAATGGGCCCTTGCCTGAGACTGAAGTTGGAAGTGGCGATGTTGAAAATATTTGTGCCGGTGATGTCTGAAGGCATCAGGTCGGGCGTGAACTGGATGCGGCCAAAGTCGGCATTGATAACTCGCGAGAGGGTTTTCACGGTCAACGTCTTCGCGGTTCCCGGAACGCCCTCAATCAGGGCATGGCCTTCCGCCAGCAGCGCGATCAGAATCTGCTCTATGGGCGCGTCCTGGCCGACGATTACTTTGGCGAGCTCGCGCCTGATGTGCTCGACAGTGGAAGATACGTATGCAAGCATTTTCTAAGAGGTTGAGATCCTGGAAATAGAATCTTAGAGCTTTTACTTTGTTCTTTGTGCTTTGGTTCTTTGATCTATAATTTTGGGCTTTGACCCTTGATCTAATCGATCTGGATATGCCAAGTACAAAGTCCCAAGTTCAAAGCACAAAGTACAAAGCACAGAGATCAAACCTTCTGTATGGCCTGTCGTGCGTCGCGCGCGCGCATCCGCAGACCAAGGGCGCGTTCCACGTCGCGCAGCCGCTTCACTAAAAGAATTGACTGTCGTTCGGTGACTGGAGCGCCATTGATCGCTTCTTCACACTGACGCATTAAGACTTCAATCGACCGCGATTCGATGGAGGAACGCGCAGCTACTCGCGCGGCTACTTCTGCGCGCGGACTGTTGTAGTCCATTCCCGCGTATCGCGCAAGAACTCGTCGCGTGCGCGAATAGACATTCTCAATTGCCAGATCATATGCTCGGGCCCGCTGCTGGATTTCGGCCATGGAAGCCACAAACTCCAGGCTGGAGCGACGATCGATCTGCTTCAGCGGCAACGGACGCGCAAAACGTCGGCTCCTGGTCCATACGATCACAAGAATTAGTGCGACCAACTGGCCCAGGATCGGAAGGATCGGGGTGCCGGAGAAATAGCCGATCAGGGCGTTGCGGGTTGTTCCCTTGCCTTGGTGATACTCATCGAAGGCAATCAGTCCCTCCCTCGTAGTGAGTAAGTTGATCGCCAACTGAAGATTGTCCCTAAGACTAAGCCCCCCGTTGGAAAAGATGTAAGGATCGCTGAGTATCACGATACGACCGTTGCCGTGGGGATAGTCTACCAATAAGGCGCCCCGGGAATCTTCCACGTGAACGACGGGGGCGGGCGACACCGGTGTGGACTCTTCTTGCGCAGGCGCGAGCGGGCCCACGGGCTCCGGAGTTGCCGAGGGTTCATTTTCAAACTCGTCGCTATTTTGCAGACTCTGTGCCGCCCCGGCTGAATCGTCGGGACCGCTGTTACTATTGCTGTTGGTACTGGTGATGCTAATGTGGGCCGCGAATCGCGAAGGCATCACCGACTCGACATTCTGCGTAAGCAAAGTCGGTTGTACAGGCTGGATCGGCTTCACGTTCTCAGTCATCTCGCCGACGTTGCCTGGGTTGACAGTCAACGAGGGAAAGTCTCCAAACTCAGTTGCAACCACCCAGTGGTCAGATGGCGGCAAGATCTGATCAGCCGGTCTGCGGTCGACAAGCACTAGCCTGCCGCCGCCCTTAACCCACAAGAGAAGACTCCTGACCTCATCTTCGTCGATGGAGAGTGCGGTGTCTCCGACGATCACAAACGTTGCCACTCTCTGCCTGGTCTCTCCCAGCAACTGGGGGGGAACCTCCCGCCATCGCATGACCGGGTAGCCTGACTCACTCAGGAAGTCATACAGAGCGCGAGTTCCCGTGGCGCCGGAATGGTAGGTGGATCGATTAGGCGAAAGCTCAGTATCCTGTCGCTCATCTTCGCTTTCGTAGCTGGCAGCATTGATCGCGATCAATACACCCAGCACGAGCACGACCGTTACGATGATGGCGAGTCTCTGGCGCATAACCTTTTGTTAGTTTCGAGGTGATAGAGCCTGCTTGTACCCGATGCGGAATGCCACCCAGTCTGCTTCGGTGGCATTGGCAATGCCATACCAGTGTCGCTCGAAGCTGTCAGTAAGCTGTTTCACGTTACCGTACATCGGTTCCGAGCCTCGCATTGCGCCGAGGTAGTCGCGATTAGTTTTGTGCTGCGCCAGACTAATGATTTTCCGATCACCCAACTCAACAAGTAGGGCGACGTACGCTTTACGAATAGCCGCGCGAAGTTCACCGCGGCGCGCCAGCGATTCGGCGTCTGCCAGCAGATCCACCGACGATTGTTCTGGTTCGAGCTTCTCACCCAGGACGATCAACGGCCGGAGTTTGTCTTTCTTTTTTGTTCTTCGGTTCTGAAACACCCGCGGCGCGAAGAGCTTAACGGCATACCCGATAACGACCAGGGCCAGCACTACTACAAAGATCTGCGCGAAGGTGGTCAATAGGCCAGCGTTGCCGGGAGCGAACTGCCGTGGCTTGGGTAACCAGCTTTCGAGCCACTTAAGCAGGTCGCGCCAGAGTCGCGAGAGAGCGCTCACCTGCTTGCGGCCGCGAGCGTACTCCGGTCGCTGAAGAATCTCGCCGAGTTTTTTAGTCCTCTCAGCTTTTGAAGCACTAGTGAGTTTGGCTTTTTCTATTTCTGCAAGACGATGCGCTAGTGCTTGAAGGCGTTCGGTAATGAGCGTCAGCGCCTGAACTCGTTCCGCTGCGGGCGCTTTCTCAAACTTCTCGAGCTCGCGATGTAGCCATGAATTATCGACTTTGAAGCTGGTATGCTCCCAGTCCACATTTTCGGTTGCGGGTAACGCGCTGCGAACCGCCGCCAGGGTTTCCGTGATTCGTGTAGGGCGCTCCGCGTCGGTTTCAGCTTCATCTGATTGAGCAATCGTGTCGAGCGCAGTCACGGTTTGCTGGACGTGCCTCTGGTATTCGCTCAGCGGCCGTGCCGAAGTAATAATTGTGGAGAGGCTAACTAAGAGGATTGCGAAAACGAAGCGGATTGCCATGTTTTCCTTGCGAGTCAGATTTGTTAGCAGTGCGCCTTTGTCCCTGAAAGGGACGAAGTCAATAGCCGGGGGCCACGCCCCCGGACAACTGTTAAGAGCTCCCGACCCTGAAAGGGTCGCACCGTGCCAATAAAAATCAACGGTGTGATGTGGTTCGCCGAGACTGCGACCCTTTCAGGGTCGGGACTGAAACCTTCGCTAACCGGGGGCGTTGCCCCCGGCTATTAACTTCATGCCTTTCAGGCAGGTTCTTACTCGCTACCACCACCCCAAGCGGGCTGCCCGCTTGGGGACCCCGGATCGCTCGTGTTGATCGTTCAGCAAACTCCGCTTTAGCACACTAGCTAAGCCCAGCATGTTGCCAGTCGACCCCAGTGGTGGAGGCGGGAGAGACCGAGGATCAATGGAAATTGCCGGCGCGTAAGGTGAAACCACATTCAGGTCCGGCATACTTCCCAACTGCCTGGAAGCCATGAGTTCGATGTCGTAACCCTCGTGACGCACACGTTCGTCAACATAGAGAAGGGAGAGTCCAAGAATCCAAATTGGGGCCAGCAGAATTCTACTTAGAGGCTCCAGTATGCCATTCCCAACTGCGTACCACATCGGCCATTCCGCTGCGTTCCATGGTGACGGATCAACCCCATTTACGTACCCATACCACCCCAGCGGTATGAGCAAGATCATTAATGCTGAGTAGAAGGTAAAAACTACGAACAACGTCATGGCCATCAGCCGGCGCACGTTGCCCCGGGCGAGGGAAAAGCTTCGGCCAACTGATTCGAAAATGCCTTTCCCCTCCACGAGCATCACCTGCGGCACATAAGCAACGCGTCCTACGAAAAAGAAAAATAGCCAGAAGGCGACTGCTGTCCCTACGATCGAACCAATTAACCAGAGCACCACTGACACCCAGGCTGGAGCTATTTGAGCGAATACTACCGCGCCTACTGTTACGATTATGACCACGGTATACCAGCCGAAACCAGCAACCATAACCGAGACCCCCACCCACGCCACCATAATCAAAGTGGCCGCCAGCAGCCCCCAGAAGCGCGATCGAACCGCATCGTAAGTGGCGCTCATCGAGACGGGCTCATTCCATAAGAGGTGTGTCACCAGGTTGCGGGCAGCGCCTCCCATAACGATCAGGCTAAAGATGTAACCGCCCACAACCAAAGCCGCACCTATAGCTCCTAAAAAGAAATAAAAGAGCAGCATCGTTCCGCTGGGCGTGACGAAAACCGCGCGCCAGGCAACGGTCAATAGAACCCATCCTATTGCGGAAACGATGACCGGTGGTGCGGCGATGCGTATGAGAGTAAATAGATGACGACGATATAGTCTGACCGCGCGATCGATGAGATCGCCGGCGCCCAGAGGAGCAAGGGGGAGTTGGTTCAAGGCCGGAGGCATCATTTTGAGAGGTTGCTCCTAGACCGACTCTCAGTAGTGTTCATCTCGGGCTAGGATTTCGCGTAGGTCCAACCGCTTCGAGAGATTCAAGCGCAAGATTCGTTCTGTAACGCGACCTGATGGCGGTGAGCGGTACAATCTCGCCGCCGAGGACTTTAAAAATGCTCGTTCCAGACTTGTGCGAGGATAGAACAGCGGTGCCAGTTCACTGCCGAGCACGTCAAACGAGGCGATGTTGGGGCCTTTGAAACGGATACAGTCGAAACATGTGAAGGCCGAAAAGCCACCATCTCAGCCGACGTCGTTCCTCGCTCAAGAGATCAGCATCTCATCACAGCTCTTCTGAGCGACTCCCACTTGGTCTCTAGCCTCCGTTGTAGAATCAGGTCGTCAGCGCCCAGAATTATACACTATGGAAATCAAGAGAACTGGTGAATTGGAAAAATCCTTGAGAGGATCATTAGGGTCGAAATCTCAAGTGTGCCGATTTGAGTCTTAGCGCAAAGGTTGTGTGCCCTTGTAAGATCTATGAAAGCTTCGTCTGTCGGACCCAGCTTTTGCAGATGCCTTCGAGAGACAGGAAATTCACAGAGTAAGGGCGGACGCGGCATTAAAATAAAGAGCCCAGCAGCTTACCAAGCGACTGGGCTCTTTGCAGAAAGCGGATTCAATGAATGCCGCTCAGTCTTCTCTTCTCAGAAGATAAGTTTCAATTGGTAGCGAATCACTCGCCCGCCACCATCGGAGAGGGCTGTGTTCGGTCTGAGGAAAAGCCCCCCAGTCGAACCAGTGGTATTAGCCGCAATAAAGTTGGCACCCTGTGGGTTGCCGGGAGGCGAGAACGGACTCGCGCTGCCCTGTCCGAATTGTGGGTGATTGAAGATGTTGTAGAACTCCGAGCGGAATTCTATCCGGGCGGACTCCGAAACCCTTATCCGCTTCAGAATGTTGACATTAAAGTTGTTGGTTCCGGGCGTCCGCTGGGTATTGCGACCAAGACTGCCAACGCGCGGAATACCCGATTCAAAGGGGTTGCCTGCAATGAAAGTTGGATTTGCGATGAACTGAGCGGTGTTCGGATCAATTGACGCGTTGTTAGCGTCGGGGTTGATGTAGCCGGTTATCCTGCCGAAGTTAGGGTTAGGACTACCATTGGGAAGAGTGGCTGGTGCCACAACCGGCACCGCTCGAACGCCGCTCTGGCCATTAAGATTGAAGTTAGGTCGGTCACCACCAGAACCATTAATACCGTCGGCGTCCACACCATTCGAGATGGTGAATGGCACGCCCGACTCGAACGTGGTGACGCCGGAGATTTGGAAACCGCCGAGGAGATGACCCAGCGCCCCGCGTTGCTCCCTGAAGAAGGGAATTTCATAAACATAGGTGAAGGAAGCACGGTGTGTCCGGTCGAAAAGCGACACAGCGCGGTCAAGCCTTTCTCCGCCGAGAATTGCCGGCGTTTGGAACGTCGCTGAGTTCGCAATGCCATTACCGACTGAGTTAAAAACTTCATCGGCATTGCTGATCAACTTGGAGTAGGTGTAGGCGCTAGTCAGCGTTAGGTTATTTGCGAAGCGCCGCTTCACTTCGAGTTGGCCCGAATGGTAGCTGGATGAGCCACCATTGGTGCGAACCGTGCGCCCACCCTGCACGTTGTCGAGGCGGCCTTGAGTTGGTCCCGTAAACCCTGCTGGGGTGATGCGTTGCTCCGGCCGCACGAGCGGGTTGGCGTCCTCGTTGATGAAGAGCTTTGTTCCCTTCGAGCCGACGTATGAAACATCGACGATCAAATCGTATGGCAGCTCTCGCTGTAGTCCCACAGAAAAGCGCTGGTAATAAGGGTTTAATAGATTCTGAGCGATCAACGTCTGCCCGCTCAGCGGTGTAAGCGCCGCCGCAGTGGTCGGGATTTGACTGATGAAGTTAGGCGTACCGCGCGGATTTGCGCCAGTTACACCTGAAGTAATAGTGGTTGAGATGATGTTCGGCGAAGAAACCGCCGCGTTCGAGGCGATATTGTTGAAGAACGAGTCGTACCCAATCTGGTAGCCGGCGCGCAGCACTGTCTTCCTCTCACCGAACATACGGCCAAGCATGCCCTCTGTGAATGACGGCGAGTAAGCGATGCCGAAGGACGGGGCGAAATTATTTCTGTCTGCTTCGACTTGGTTCGGCTGGCTGAACGGACCGGTGCGGGTGACTGGATCAACATTAAACAGCCCGGTAAAAGCCGGGGTTCGTAAGGTGTTGAACGGCGTTCCGAAGTATTCATACCGCAAACCCAGCGACAGCGTGAGCGCTTCGGTCGCCTTCCAGCGATCCTGGAAGAAGACTGCCGTGCGGTACAACGACGGAAAGTAGACCGCACTCCCGATATCGCGGGCTGCGGTGCCGCCTGACCCGCCGATATTGTCAACAAAGTTAGCAAGAGCCGTGAAGCCTCCGCCAGCAACGAAGGTTGCGGAACCGCGGGCATTAAACGGCGCGGCCTGCGTGGAAATCTGCCGGAGAAAATCGACGCCGCCCCGGAATGTGTGATTGCCCTTGATATACGTCAGCGTGTCTTGAACCACATAATTGTTTGCCGTGCGGCCCTGCGGAAAAGTCGCAGGGACGCCTAAGGCAGTTATGTTCGTGACGCTAATCCGGGGAAGAATGCCGGCCCGACCGCCTGGATCGGAGATCGGAAAGCCTAGCTGAATTCGGTTGTACGCAACACGTGTCTCATTGGTCAAGACTGGCGCGAAGACATGTGTGTTTGCCACCAGGAAATTATAGTAACGGTTGGTTTGGTCAGCATCGAAGCCCTCAAATGTCGACGTACCGACAGTGCCACCAGCGGGCTGGTCTTGCCTGTCGGACAGGAAGCGTACTGAAAACTGGTCGCGTTCGGTCAGCTGACTATCAACGCGTATCTGAAACTGTTTATCCGTATTGAGTACTGGAAAGTTCCTGAAGAACGTGCCGAACTCGATGTTGCCACGATTTAGGCCGCTCATCGTGCCGAGCGCGATGTTAATCGGACTGGCGACGCCGATTGCGTTTTGGGTCAAATCGAGAAGAGTATCTACATTGGCATTGGTGCCCGCGGGGAAGAGCGTGCGCAGCTGCGCCCGGCCCGCCGCGGTGGGCGTGACCAATTGTGACTGAGTGCTCGAGCGCTGGCGGTCTTCCTGGTAAGCAACAAAGAAAAACGTCCGGTTGCGACCGCTGTAGTAGTTCCGACCGCCCTCACCAAAGCGCGGGAGAAATAAGGGTCCGCCGAAGGTGCCCGAGAAAATGTTCTCGATTCCAAATGGCAAGCCGTTAGCAGCAATCTCAGGATCGCGGGACTCCGAACCCGTGATGGCATCATCAACTCTTGAGTCGAGTAGGTAAGAAAGCGTCCCGTGAAACTCATTCGTGCCGGACTTGGTGATAGCATTGACGACTGCGCCGCCTGAACGTCCAAACTCGGAGTCGTAATTCGAGGTCTGCACTGAAACCTCTTGCACGGCGTCCGGATTAGTGATCTGGAAGCCTTGTCCGGCGACCGAGATGTCGTTGTTCTCGGTGCCATCAATCAGGAAGTTGTTCGACCGTCCGCGCGCGCCATTGACAGAAAAAGTGCCGACGCCGAATCCCCCGCGATTAGAAGAAACGCCCGGCAGAGTCAACGCGAGCGCGACCGGGTTGCGGGTAGAGAATGGCAGATCGGTAACTTGTTGCGTCGAAATATTGCCGCCGCGCACAGGGGCTTCAGTTTGCAGTGTCGCGCCCGCTTCCGAAACCACGTCGACTGTAACCTGCTGCTCGCCAGGCGCCAGTTGCGCGTCAACCGCCGAAGTTTGATTGGCGTTTACAATAACACCGGTTTTCGTCACGGTGCCAAATCCGGAAGCGGTAATTCCTAGAGAATAAGTGCCGAGGTCAACCGCATCGAAACGGTAAAAACCCGCATCGTTGGTGACCGCCATGCGGCTGAGAGTTGTTTCCGTATTAGTCAGTGTTACGGTCGCGCCAGAAACAACGGCGCCGGTTGCATCGGCGACGGTTCCGCTGACTGTGCCACGGCTTGTCTGAGCTTGTACCACAAGCGCCAGACCGAGAAGCATAGCAATAAGCATAAGAGCTTTTATCTTCATGTTTTCTCCTTGCGGTTATGAGCTTTTTATTGCGACGGGTTAACGCAGCATAAAACTTAAGGCACCAACAGCTCGGGGTTCGGTTAAGAAATTTTCTGGGGCTTGGTTTACGTGATTCGATTTTGCAAGAATCGTGCCGCCTTGAACGATTAGCTTCAACTCTTTGTGTCCTTTGACATAGCCACAACCAGCGAGGACGGTTTGGATTAAAGGATCATGACAAATATGGATTCTGTTCAGATACCTGAATCTCCGCCGATCATTTTTTTGGAAGAAGGTCCAGAAATTCGTGGCGTTACGTGTGGTCCATTATGACCGGACCATCTTTACGGTGGGCAAACACTTAAACTCAGCGGTTGATCAAAAGCAGTGTTGACAGCTTCAATTTTTGAATTGAAGTTCTTTACCTCGAAAGATGCTGTTCAGATAAAACTCTTCCGCGTGTTACGCAGAGACGACCAGCGCTGATCCAGTTTGTGTGAATTCAAAGGGCACGCCAGAGGTTAGCGAGCGTCACGTAGGTACGAATCGGTTTTAGTTCGAGCGTCGTGTAGAAAGGGAGGGGTGTGCGATCCGGCATGAAGCATGTGAAGGAGTAGCTATTGAAGTGGTTGCGATGCGTCGGATCCGTGTTCGCTGCTGGAAACAAAGGCTCACCTGAAGTGGACATCGCATGAGGGACCAGCAAACAATAGTAAAAAGCCTCGTCGGTTGCTATCACCGACGAGGCTTTTGTTTCAGCGGAATCAAGATTTTCATCCCAATCCTCTGTCTCAGTCTAACCGACGAGTTTAGAAAATTAACTTCACCTCATAACCCACCTTGAGAACAAAAAAGGGACGGCGGCCTCTTCAGAGTCGCCGTCCCATTTATGTCAGCCAAGCGCAAACGGTACTGCGCCGGGCTTTGAGTTAGAAGATGAGCTTGATCTGGTAGCGGACCGTGCGACCACCGCCATCGGAGGACGGTGTGTTTGCATTCAGAAAGCGTCCGGCAACTGTAACCCCGGCATTGGACCCGACGGTTCCTCCAGCCGGCGAAAAAGGACTGACGCTTCCCTGGGTGTACTGCGGATGGTTGAAGAGGTTGTAGAACTCGGTGCGGAATTCGATGCTCGTGCTCTCCGAAATCCTGGTTCGCTTCAGGATATTGAAATTAAAATTGTTGGTTCCCGGCGAGCGCTCGGTATTGCGGCCCAGCGTGCCGACCCGCGGAACGCTCATCGGAGCCCCCGCGGTGAACGCGGGATTCACAATAAACTGAGCAGTGTTCGGATCAATTGGCGCGTCGCCAGCGTCGGGGTTGGTGTAGCCGGTAATCGCACCAAAGTTGGGATTGGCAACTCCGCTAATCGTTGCCCTTGTGTCAACCACAGGTTGGGCCCGAACGCCGCGCTGTCCATTCGGGTTAAAGTTAGGCCGGTCGATGGCGCTTCCCCCGATACCGTCGGCGTCAAGACCGTTCAACACGGTGAATGGCACACCGCTTTCAAAGGTGGTTACTCCGGAAAACTGGAAACCGCCCAGTGTCCGCCCGACGAAACCTCTTTGCTCCCTGAAGAAGGGGATTTCATAGACATAAGTGAAAGAAGCACGGTGTGTGCGGTCGAACAACGACACCGCGCGGTCGAGCCGGTCCCCGCCGAAGACAAACGGTGTTTGGGGAAACGATGTAGAGCTTGACGCGCCGCCTTGCGCAAAAACTTCGCTCGCGTTGTCAATTAATTTGGAGTAGGTGTAGGCACCCGTCAGAGTGAAATTATCTGCGAAGCGACGCCTCACCTCGAGTTGCCCCGAATGGTAGCTGGATGAGCCACCGTTGGTGCGAACCGTGCGCCCACCCTGCACGTTGTCCAGGCGGCCTTGAGTTGGTCCCGTAAACCCCGCGGGGGTGATGCGTTGTTCCGGCCGAACAAGCGGGTTGGCGTCCTCGTTTATGAAAAGCTTCGTTCCCTTCGAGCCGACGTATGAAGCATCGACGATCAAATTGTATGGCAGCTCTCGCTGTATTCCAGCCGAAAAGCGCTGGTAATACGGGTTTACCAGATTCGGAGCAATCAACGTCTGCCCGCTGAGAGGGTTCAGCGGGGCGGCAGTGGCTGGGAACGAGCCACTGAGATTCGGCAAACCGCGCGGGTTCGCCGCAGATACTGTAGAGGTAGTGGTGGTTACGATGGTGTTAGGCGAGGACGAAGCCGCATTCGAGGCGATGTTGTTGAAGAACGAGTCGTATCCAATCTGGTACCCAGCGCGAAGCACCGTCTTCCTCTCACCGAACAGACGGCCACGCATACCCTCGGTGAATGACGGCGAGTAAGCGATGCCGAAGGTCGGAGCGAAATTATTTCTGTCTGCTTCGACTTGATTCGGTTGGCTGAACGGGCCGGTGCGCGTCAGCGGATCAACGTTGAAGAGTCCGGTAAAGGCCGGTGTCCGAAGCGTATTGAACGGCGTTCCGAAGTATTCATACCGCAGACCGAGCGTTAAAGTGAGCGCCGCGGTCGCTTTCCAGCGGTCTTGAAAGAAGACGGCAGTGCGGTACAACGACGGGAAGTAGCGCGGACTGCCAAAGTCACGTGACACGTTGCCTGAACCACCAAAGTCGTCAATAAAGTTAGCAAAGGCCGTAAAGCCTTGACTAGCTCGGAAGGCGAGCGAGCCACGCCCATTGAAAGGCGCGGATTGCGTCGCAATCTGCCGGAGGAAGTCAACGCCCCCACGGAAGGTGTGATTGCCGCGCACATAGGTCGCCGTATCTTGAATGACGTAATTGTTCGCCGTGCGACCCTGAGGGAGATTCGTTGGAACGCCCAGGTCTTGTATCGACGAGACCGTAATGTTCGGAAGTATACCCGACGGCCCGCCTGGGTCGGATAGAGGGAAGCCGAACTGAATGCGGTTGTACGCAATGCGGGTTTCATTCGTCACAGTTGGCGAAAAGATATGTGTATTGGCCAGCAGGAAATTATAGTAGCGGGCGGAGAAGTCAGTATCGAAGCCCTGGAATCCGGCATCGCCGCCTGCTGGCGAGTTCTGTCTGTCGGAGAGGAAGCGCACGGTAAATTGGTCGCTTTCTGTCAACCTGCTATCACCACGTATCTGAAACTGCTTGTCCGTAAAGAGTAGAGGAAAGCTCCTGAAGAACGTGCCGAACTCAATGTTGCCACGATCCACGCCCCCCACTGTACCAAGCGCTAAATTGATTGGACTCGCGACCGCGACAGCGTTTTGGGTCGCATTGAGAAGGAGATCCGCATTGGCACGGGTGCCTGCCGGGAAGAGGGCGCGCAGCCGCCCGCGACCCGCTGCTGTGAGCGTAGTCAATTGAACCTGCGAACTCGAGCGCTGCCGATCTTCCTGGTAAGCAGCAAAGAAGAACGTACGGTTGCGACCGTTGTAGTAGCTCCGTCCGCCCTCACCGAAGCGCGGGAAAAAGAGAGGTCCGCCGAAGGTGCCCGAGAAAATGTTTTGGATCCCAAATGGCAAGCCGTTAGCCGCGATCGCTGGATCGCGGGACTCCCGACTCGTGATGGCATCATCAACCCTTGAGTCGAGCAAATAAGAAAGCGTACCGTGAAACTCGTTCGAGCCGGACTTGGTAATCACATTAACAACAGCTCCACCCGCGCGTCCAAATTCCGAGTCATAATTTGAGGTTTGAACCGAAACCTCCTGGACCGCGTCGGGGTTGGTGATCTGGAACCCCTGACCAGCCACCGAGATGTCATTGTTCTCCGTACCATCAATCAAGAAATTGTTGGACCGTCCGCGTGCGCCGTTGACAGAGAAAGTTGAGACGCCGAAACCGCCGCGATTAGACGAAACCCCTGGCAGCGTTAGCGCAAATGCCACTGGGTTGCGGCCAGCAACTGGCAACTCCGTGATTTGCTTGCCCGAGATATTGCCGCCTCGCACAGGCGCTTCAGCTTGTAGCGCCGCGCCGGCTTCTGAAACCACGTCGACTGTTATCTGCTGAGTGCCCGGCTCTAGTTGCGCGTCTACCCCCGAAGTCTGGTTGGCATTTACGAGGACGTTGGTTTTTGTCAGCGGGCCAAATCCTGAAGCGCTGATGTTTAAAGAGTAACTCCCAAGGTCCACCGCATCGAAGCGGTAAAACCCCGCATCATTGGTGACAGCCGTGCGGCTTAGAGTTGTTTCCGTATTAGTCAAAGTTACAGTCGCGCCGCGAATAACAGCACCGGTCGTATCCGCGACGATGCCGCTGACAGTGCCACGGCTTGTCTGAGCTTGTACGACAAGCGCCAGACCGAGCACCATTGCTATAAGTGTAATAGCCTTTATCTTCATCTTTTCTCCTTGCGGTTATGAGCTCTTCATTACGACGGAATTACGCAGCATAAAACTAAAAAACGTCAACAAGCTCGGGGGTTCGGTTTAGAAGCTTTTCTGGGTTGGCTTAACTGTCCAGAAAAGCGGCAACTGCCTCAGCGCAATGGTCTTGCAAGAGTCATGCCCGCAAAAGGTCATCCCTCAAGCCCTTCAGATCCCGTAATTTAGGTTTTTAATCCGAAAATGCGGGACCTGGAATCTCCGCGAAATTGGATCCCGATGCAAATCCTTGAATATTTCAATCGCGCTTTAGCAACTGAAACGTCGAGGTGAGTTTCTTCCGCGGAATCATTCTTTAGGAAAAACCCAGAATTCGTGACGCTACAGGTGGTCCAGTGTTGAACGAACAACTAATTCTTCACGGTGGGCTTAACAATTGAACTCAGAGGTTGATTTGCAGCAGTTTTGACCGCTTCAAATTCGAAACGAAGTTCTTTACCTCGAAAGATGCTGCTCAGATAAAACTCCCAAAACTTGCGTGTGAAACGCAGAGAAGGCCACCGCTGATCAAGGTTAGTAATGAATTCAAGACCCAGCGCCCGCCAGAGGTTAGCGAGCGTCACGTATGTATGAATCGGTCTCAGCTCAACCGTTGTGTAGAAAGGGAAGGGAGTGCGATCAGGCATAAAGCATGTGAAGGAATAGCTGTTGAGGTGGTTACGATGGGTCGGATCGGTGGGCCAATCGGGATTTGAATAGTGAGGGGTGACGATCTTTATGCGACCACCGGGCTTAGCAATGCGGTGAAGCTCGGTAATGAAAGCCATCACGTCGGGAACGTGTTCAATCACGTGCCGGCAGATGATCTCATCAAACTCGTTCTCCTGAAAAGGGTATGGCACGTTGCCAAGATCGTGAATTACGTCAGCTTTCGTGCGCGGATTTGAGTCGATTCCGATCGCCCCTGGGTACTTGTTTTGGCCACAGCCCACATCGAGAATCTTCTTGCTGAAGGGCGTTGAAGCCGGGGCTGATGCAGAAACAGTCATGGACAGAGTTATTGGCTGTGCCGATAGAGGAGGCCTGCAAATGAATCAAGATCGGCTGGATAAATCGGTAATCCGAATTCCGCCCGCAGCGCCCCCAGGGTCATGCCGTCGAGCATGATGTCCTCGTCGCTCTTGAGCGTGTGCTTAGGAATGACTACAAAGTCTCCGCGTACCTGCCCTCGAGCTGAGCGAAAATCGCCGCCCGCAAGTAATCCGGCTACGGAGACGTCCCCGCCAAAGTAGTTATTTTCCACCGCCTCGACATAAATCCTGGTGCCGAAGCGCGTGTTTAGTTTGGCGACCATCTTTCGCAGCTCGGGAGCGAAGAGTGTGCCGGTAAGGACTGTCCCGAATATTTTGCCCGGCTCATTTGGCGGTCGTCGTTCAAGACGGTGCAGCAGACTGTTGAAGTCATTTTCGAACGAACGCACCATGCCGATCCCGTCTTCGATCTGGGGGTAATTACCGTAGTGTGCTCCTCCCGGCACTGCTCGCCCTGCTCGCAGGTAAATCTCGTCGGCCAGGAATGCAAAGGTTGTCCCGAGTCGTTGCCGCAATTGCTTTTGAATATCCGTCACCTCTTCAATGATCCCGCGACAGAACTCCGGCGTTACCGGCGTAAGGCGAGGATCGGTGTTATAGCGGGTCAGACCGAGGGGAACGATAGCCACGCTCGTGATGCGAGGGTAGTCGGCTGCCAGATCATCAATTGTGCGCCGAAGAATTTCGCCATCATTTATGTTGGGACAAAGCACAACCTGAGCGTGAATCTCTATGCCGGCGTCGAGCAGCCGCGCCAATTGAGAAGATATATCGGCGCGCCGTTTTTCTATACCGAGGAGCCTGGCCCGCACGTCCAGATCGGTAGCATGAATAGAAACATATTGCGGTGAGAGCCCTTGTTCAATGATGCGTGCGATCTCGTCTTCCGTAATCGAGGTGAGCGTAGTGTAGTTACCGTAAAGAAATGAGAGTCGGATGTCTTCGTCTCGAACAAAAAGCGATGGCCGAGCATCGGTGGGGTTGCCTTTGCAAAAACAGAATATGCATTCGTTCGCGCACTGACGGGGAACGATTTGCTCGAAACTGAAACCGAAATCCTCATCCTCGCCGCGCTCGATCTGCAGTTCCCAATCCTCCCCGCTACCCTTGCGGACCTCAACTACTAATTCCGTCTCCCCGGCAGTTTGAAAACGAAAGTCGAGATAGTCGCGCACGGGACGGCCGTTCACTCGGGTTATTCGATCGCCAGGCTCGATCTCAAGCTCGGCGCCGAGACTTTCAGGCGCAACCTCAGTGATCTCGGCACCGCGCCGGCGGAGGTTTGTTATAGCTGGAGCAACTGCAAATTCGTACATATGTTTTCTAACCCCGGTGAGCCACCAGTTTGCTTCCTGCACCTACAGTCTACAACCTTCTGCCCCAGCAAACCTCACAGTGTAACAAAGGTCTACTCTTTGTTGAGCCTACCAGCCCACGACCGGAAAAGCGCCCCGATTGGTAGTTTTGTTGTTATTCAGCTTGAAAGCTGTAATAACGCTGGGCGGGGCTTAACCTTTCTTGTGGTTAGTGTACAATGTCGCCGCTAAGCATTCACCCCTGGAGCATTGGGTCCGCACTAGCACATTCCTGAAGGCGCGCACTACAGATTCGAACTTACCGAGTAGCTCTATGAAGAAAGTAACCCCCATCGCCGTTTTATTAATCCTTGTTCTAGCCTCAATCAGAGTACTTGCTGCGCAGATAGGCAACGGTTCTCAAGGCCCAAGAGCCGATGCGAATTCCGCAACCAACGCATCGCCCGCGCGGGAGAACGCTGTGTCTCCGGATGCGACCTCGGAGAAAACACGGGGTGCAAATTCTCTGTTAGCTCAGAAGTATTACGAGTCGGGCGCTGGCTTTTACAACTCGGGCAAGCTTGGGGAGGCGATTGAGGCCTTCAAACAGGCAGTCAGACTCCAGCCAAACGATCCTCAGACTTACTACATGCTGGGTATGGTCTATTCCAAGTCCAAGGCTTATAGAGAATCTTTCGAATCATTCCAGCGTGCGATCCGGCTTTGGCCTGACTGGCCTCAGGCCCACTTCAGATTGGGGGTTACTTCCTTTGTGCTTGAGAGAAAAAATGAGGCAGAAAAAGCGTACAACAATCTTCTCAGACTCGAATCTCCGCTGGCAAACGCTCTCTCTCGCATCATCAAAGAAGACAATCAAGCAACTATGGCTGACCGCGTTGCGGCTAGCGACTGGTCGCTCACACAGAATGAATTAGTTCGTGCTGCCGCGCGGGGCACAGAAGACACGAGCGCGCCGGCGGGTGATACTAACCAAGTCTCTGCAACCAAAACAGAATCTAGAAGCATACCTGCCAGCCTGGCGTCGCCAATCAAAGATTCGGCTCCTATTGCGAGTGATCTCTCTGCTACTGGGGAAGATGCAGCTGCTTTGACCGGCATCTATAAAGTTGGCGTCGGTGATGTGCTCGATATACGCTTGCTCAATTCATCTACAACCAGATCTACTCTGTACACTGTCATTGATGGAGGCCTAATAGACCTTGCCATGCTCGGTGGACCAATAACCGTAGCAGGTCTTCCGACCGACGCAATCCAGGCTCTTATCGCCGGGGAGCTCAAACGCCGCGCGATTGAAGAAGATGCCCGGGTTTCGGTTGGGGTGCGGCAGTACGCGAGTCACAGCGTAACTATCACCGGCCTGGTTAACGTTCCGGGCACCAAGTTTCTCAGACGTGAAGCCGTTCCCCTGTATGTGCTCATGGCTGAATCGCAGTCGCGTTTAGACGCTGGCCGGGTAGCGATAAGGCGCCCAGGCAGCGCAGAGCTGACGATGGATCTGAGCAATCCTGCAGTGCTCAACTTCTTAATTAGGCCCGGCGACATGGTTAGCCTCACCGCCAAGCCCCAGGAGTTCTATTACATAGCCGGTCGCGTCAACCACCCCGGCCAGAAGGTGTTCCAGTCAGGCATAACACTGCTACAAGCGATTCTCGCCGCAGGGGGTCTCAGGCGCCAGAATGAAAACCTGATCGAGGTATCCCGCGAGGGAGGAGACGGGCGCTTAATTACTACCCGATTCAAACTGAAAGAGATAAAGGCGGGCGAGATTCAGGATCCAAGACTCCAACCCGGCGATCGCATAGAAGTAGTGCGCTAGTTTCCCGCAGATTTGCGAACGCCAGGTCAGACGGGCTTCACCTGCAGTCCCCTCTTACATGACAAGCCACGCGGCTTGAGCGTTGCGGCTCGGCTATCGTCCCAACTAAACTTAAGTGAGCGCTTCCGGTGTGATTGGCACCGAATGTGCCCTTATCGGACACGATCCGCGAATCACACGAAATGACTAATGGGTTTCGTGTCGGTTGCCTGTCATTTCGTGGATCTTTACCTCGGTCGAACTTGCACAAGTAGCTGGAAACTGCGGAGTTGCTGCCCGAACTGAACCTAAGACACCATCCAATTTATTGACATTCGGGCCTCTCTTTGTTAGTTATGCAGCACGTCCGCGGGTGTATAACTCTTTCCAAGGTTTGAATTTAGCGGTAGCCAGGCTTTATCGGTGAGAGAGTACCTGTTCCAATGACCAGCAAACTCAAGCCCACCCTGATAGCCGGTGGAGCGCTAGGAGCGCTCTTAGTTCTTACGGCGCTGATCGCTGCAGTTCCCTTTTTGAGACTTTTAGGTTGCTGCAATTGCCTCTGGCCAGTTGCCTGCGGTGTTCTGGCAACAATGCTCTACGTAAAGGGTTCGCAGACCCCGGTTACCGTTTTAGATGGAACAATTCTGGGAGCACTCGCCGGCGTATTTGGCGGCCTGATTTATCTGATAATTGGCCTGCCCATTTCTTACTTTGTGAATGGTGTCGAAGCAATGGATATGCAGGTCCGGCAATTCAATCCGGATTTTCCCTTGACTGGTGTTTTGCTATTGGTTATCAGCGGTATCGTAGGGTTCGTCATTTTCGTTGTGCTTTCAACTATTGGCGGTCTAATCGGCGTGCCCATTTTTGAGAAGCGTAAAGGAGCAATTAATGCGCCGCCACCGCCACAGGATTTCAGCGCCGGCCCTGGGGGCCCTCACGGCACCGGGTCGTAGAGTCACTGCACATCGGTTTCACCATAAACAATGCTGTATCAAAACTAGTTAGGAGCAGGAGAACTTCAAAATGTCTCAACAGTGGACTCCCCCGCCTTCCCCAACCGCCGCTCCGGCTAATATTCCTAACTATTTGATTCCAGCGATTCTTGCGTTGTTCTGTTGCTGGCCTCTATCAATCGTAGCGATCATCTTTGCCGCCCAGGTTAATGGAAAAGTAGCCTCCGGAGACATACAAGGCGCCATGGATGCCTCGAAGAAAGCAAAGCTCTTTAGTTTCATCGCAATCGGCATTGGCCTCGGTTTGGGATTGATTTCTCTCGTAATTATGGTAGTGGGTGGGGGACTGGGTGCAATTCAGGGTTAATTCAGCGCGGAATCAACAAACCGGCCTGACCTTGCAGTCCTACCAGGGGGATTTTGGGCGTCCGTTGTTTCGAGCGCGGTGCCTTCCCGACCGCAGCCCTAATCAAGAAAAGGCGGAGAACGAAACAAATGACTAGATACTGTACGAAGTGTGGTGCGACCAACGACGAGAGTGCCCAATATTGCAATACCTGCCAGTCTCCGCTAACACCCGTGGGCGGGGGCTATCAGCCAATGCAGTCCGTGAACCCGGGACAGATGACCGACTGGAAATCCCAAGGGGCTGACAAGAAGCTCGTTGCCGGCCTCTGCGGAATCTTGTTAGGCGGATTAGGAGTTCATAAGTTTATCCTTGGCTACACCACCGAGGGGATCATTCAGATCGTTATTACCATCGTGACGTGTGGGATCGGCTCCATTGTAGGCTTGGTGGAAGGAATTATTTACCTCACTAAGTCGGATGAAGACTTTGTTCGGACGTACATTCAGAACAAAAAAGGCTGGTTTTAAACTTCTGGTTGGCCTGTCCAGTTTATTGAGGCACGACTATGTCGTGCCTCTTTCGCTTAATGCACCACTCGTCTAACCTTTGGAGTGCGCCCGCAGAGCGAAGCGGTCCGGGTTTCCAGCGGGACTGCAAGCCGGGTTTGAAGACGACGGCGCTTTAGTTGAGCCAAGTCATAGAAATCAAAGTGGCGCTTCGCTCGCCATCGGCACTGGTAAGACTGGCCGCCGGTCCCGTTGGACTTTGGAGAGCATCACCCGATCGCGAAGATCGTGTCTGGTCTTTCGAGACATGCGCTCATTCCCCACAGACCCGCCAGTTTCCCCTGACGGAGTCTCGTGATAGTTTTCCAGCTAATGGTTGTTGATGAGATAGTCAATCGACGTTTAAGCGTGTTCGTACTTTGGTTGACCATGGCCATCGCTGCCGCTCTTCTCTATATGCTTGAGCCGGGGAAGTCGGCTTTCCTCCCTGGTTGTCCATTTCGCGCTTTGAGCGGTTTTACCTGTCCAGGCTGTGGTACGACGCGTGGGCTTCACCTGTTGCTGCACGGCAATTTGGCAGCAGCTTTTCAGTTGAATCCGTTCTTGATCCTGGCGTTACCGTTCCTCCTGTACGCGCTGCTGAATTACACAAACACGGTACTCCGGGGAAAGCCCATCAGTAGGAACACGCTCCCCGCGAGTTACATCTGGGCTTTGTTTGGATTCGTGATTTTCTTTTGGGTTTTTCGCAACACACCCTTTTATCCATTCGTCTCGTAGAAAGGGCCGAAGCCGCTACGGCCTGTGTCGAGCTCGGGACAGAAACCTGGGGTGATGTCCCAATTGAGTTGTTTTGGTACAACAAACGATCCAGAAACCACACGAACGAACACGAAATTTTGTTATTGGCTTTTCGTGGATCGTTTTTGATTTTCGTCTTCTCATTGGACAGGTCAGGTAAAGAAAACTTAAAACAGGACACAATCGAGTGGAGAAACCCATGAGAGTAATCGCAACCTCTTTGCTAGTGACTATCTTAGTCGCAAGCCTGTTACTGGAAACGACGAGAACGGACGCTCAGGTTGAGGCAAAACGCCCTTTTCCCATCCGCCCGGTGCACACGTTTTCGATCGTCGCGCGCGATCCAAGTACGAGCGAACTCGGAGTCGCCGTGCAATCCCACTGGTTCTCTGTTGGGCCCATCGTCGCCTGGGCCGAAGCAGGAGTCGGCGCCGTGGCCACAAAATCGTTCGTTGACCCGAGTTATGGAAAGCTTGGTCTTGATCTGATGCGGGCTGGTAAGAGCGCGCCCGATGCCTTGAAATCGCTGACTGCCGGAGACGAAGGCCGCGACGTGCGCCAGGTGGCAATGATTGATGCTCAGGGAAGGGTCGATGCACGGACCGGCAAGAACGATATTCAAGCAGCGGGTCATATCATCGGCAAAAACTATTCAGTGCAAGCGAATTTGATGCTGAGCGAAAAGGTCTGGCCGGCGATGTCCGCGGCCTTTGAAAATGCAAAGGGTGACCTCGCTGAGCGCATGTTGGTGGCCCTCGAGGCTGCGCAAGCTGCGGGCGGCGACATTCGCGGCAAACAGTCTGCCGCCCTAGTTGTCGTCACGGGGAAACCAACCGGCCAGGCCTGGAAGGATCGCGTTTTCGACTTGCGCGTTGACGACAGTCCCGAACCTCTAATAGAGCTGCGCCGCCTGGTGAAGCTGCAACGCGCCTATAACCATATGAATGCTGGTGATCTTGCAGTCGAGCATAGAGACAACGAAGGGGCACTGCGCGAGTATGGCGCGGCTGAGAAGCTGGTTCCCGACAACGCTGAGATGATCTACTGGCATGCTATTGCCCTCGTCAATATGGGTCGAGTAGATGAATCGCTGCCGCTGTTTCGCCGAGTGTTTGCAATGGACCCAAATTGGGTCACATTAACGCCCCGTCTGC
>JACCUI010000099.1 GCA_013811945.1 Pyrinomonadaceae bacterium
GCTTCCACTTCAGCATTTCCTGTCGTCAATGCTTCGGCTTCTACGCGCCCCTGCTCTGCGCCTATTCTCACGTCCTCTTGGGTCTGTTCGCGAGCCTCTGCTCCGTCAGCCACGTTCTCGCGAATACTGTGATTAAGCGACGGCTTGACCAGGATTCGGACCGATTGAGAAATCGAAGCAAGCCTTTTTCGAAAGTAACTCGACTTATTTTCTGAAGGTGCTGCTAAAGGTTGGGACAAAACTGGAGTGGATAGAGTATGTGCAAAGGCGCCCTCAGCGCCCTCAGCTACGAAAACTTGATCGCCGGCAGTCTCTGCGCCGACTGCCTGAATACCGAAGCGCTCTCTAAGAATGATTTGCTCATTGAGAGCGTTGAAGCTTGCTCTCGGCGGCTGTATTGATGGATTGAAGCTAAGACGAGGCTCTCTAATTGAAACCGCGAAGATGACAGCTGGGAAGCCAGTGAGAGTATCCATCGAGGCGTCTACAAGCTTGCCCTTATTGAAGAAGAAAGCGCCCCGCGTTGCCCCGCGTGCGATCTGGAGCCGTCCGCTCCCGCCTCTGGAGGTAAGGATTGCGATCACTTCGAGGAGCCCAAGGTGACTAATATTTTCTTCCATGCTCATAACGCATCCCAGAGCTTCGCCCCGATAATCGGAGGATCCTCTGGCTTCTCCTTTGTCTTCGGCTGTCCTGATTAACCAAAAAGATTCTAGGTTAATCTACCGGCTACGCAAGAGACAGAGTTACCTCCAATCTGATCCTACATTTCCGAAAGGCGCTACCATGACTCCTCCCCGCCGGATTCTCTGCACAGAGTACGATGCCGATACTCGTGAAATAATTGTTTATGATGATCGGAGTTATCAAGTGATTTGCTCCGAAACGGCGGCTCACTCTGTCCACCGGCGTACTTTTTCCTGCAGTGCACGACGCCCGACCCCTGGGTTATGAATTTCCTTCAAGTTAATGAGAAATGATCTAATAGATGCGCTTCTCGGTGTTGTGATAGCGCTCGCTGAGAGACCCGGGGTGTCTGATGGCATATCCATAAAAAAGAGCACAAGAGATTTATCGCAAAGCTTGTAAACACGAAAATAGAGAAGTTCTGAATGTAGATCCTATCGCTGAGCCAAGTGCGTAACTCAAGAACATTAAGATTTTACTAGCATCATCCGACACTGTTTCGAGCGTTTTTCAGCCTCGGAACTTCGATATCTTACTCAAAATAAGCCACTTCCGCCAACAATGGAGCGGCCGTCCGTTTTCCAGGACGGTGCGCCTGTGTTTGGCTACGGGCGCCTCCAAAAGCCGGCAGGCGCGGAGCATTTGCGCCCAGAGTCCCGGACGTATCGGTGCCCTGCTAAAGGTTTTGAGCGGAACTCTGGCAAATGCGGCCGGGTTCAAATACTGCAATTGAGTTCAGATACACCGCCCGCCAAGGTAATCCACCCTCTGGCTATTGTTTGGAAGTGAATTCTTAGGATAGAAGAGGGTAAAGGGTGCACAGCTCTCAGCCCGCCCTACCTGGGCCGCCCGGCCCAAGCTTTCACCCTTTGCCCCTTTGGCGCGGACTTGGAGTTGTCACAAAGTTTCCTAGGGCCGCGTTGTGAATGCGAGTTCACAAGCAACCCCCTCTCGCTTTTTTAGCTTGCGGACATTTTCCCTGAGCAGTTAAGCGGACATTTTCATTTAGTAGTAACACTCTTCCGAACAGCCATTGACTTACCACCTAATTTAAGGTAAAACCCACCCGCAACATTTGAGGTAGAACCCCCCACAACGTCGCGACATCACTTTCCGTTCTTCGCTGAAAAGGAGCCATTATGAAACGAATCCTTGCTCTAGCCGTGCTTGTCATCGCGGCGTCACCCCTAGCCTCAGGTCAAACACCTACACAGACGCCGGAGAAGCCGGGCACTCAAGAGAAACCAGCCAAGCCGTCCACTCAAGAAACACCAGTTGGGCAGAAGCCGGCTACTCAAGAAACACCAGTTGGGCAGAAGATGGCCGCCGGCGGCAACGTCGAACAGGAGTTGATGCAACTGGAACAGAAGTTAGCCGACGCTCTGATAAAGGGCGACATGGCAGCTTTCGGAAGTCACCTGGCAGACAATGTTACGCTCACGGATCCGGGCGGCATGATTAATACCAAGGCACAATTTGAAGCCGACGTGAAGTCGGGTGCTTTGAAGCTCGAATCCTCGAAGATTGAGGATATGAAGGTGCAGGCTCATGGGGACATGGCCATTGTCACTTACAAGACGACGGATAAGGGCACCTACAAGGGCCGGGACATCAGCGGCGATTACCGCTGGACTGATGTGTTCGTCAAGAAGGACGGGAAGTGGTGGATAGTGGCCGGGCAAGGGACGCCGATCCAAAAAATGCCGCAATAGTGGTTGTCCTCTGACCTTGCTTTTTGAACAAGAAAGCCGCGACTTGGTTCGCGGCTTTCTTACTTCTCTGGCAGAGTGACAGCCCGCTGCGCTTCTTAAAACTCCTCCCGTGTTCGACATCAGATTCAAGATGATCAGAAACTTGAAAAACGGATTCATAAACACCCGTATCTCCAAATTCCGTCTTAACACGTGTGAATGATGCTAAATGGCGAAGAGCGCACGAATCTAAGACCAGTAGTAGTCGCGTGAGCGTTGCGAGAACAATTGCCAGGTGCGCGACTGGAAAACCGAAACTAAGGAAATGAGAAGGACCTTTCGATGATGAGTTATTTGTTCGGCCACTTCTTGCGGGGTCGCGGATCAGTCGGGTTTGATTGTGCGACTCGTTTTCGGGTTGGAATGGTGCTTCATGGCTCTCAGAAAATAGGAGCGCCCTTGACGTGGATGAATGCGTTTGCGGGGGAGAACGCTCCGCCGGGCTTTCTTCAGGCCCTTGCGGCCGTCGCGGAATTCTTCGGCGGGTTGGGACTGATCCTGGGACTCTTGACGCCTGTCGCCGCGCTCGGCGTCGCTTGCGTGATGGTGGTGGCCATCGGAATGGCGCACTTGCCATCGGGTCATCCGTTTATAAATGCGCCGGGCCAACCCTCTTACGAATCGGCAGCCGCATACCTGGCGGTCGCTTTGCTCTTGATCGTTACCGGGCCTGGCGCACTCTCGCTCGACTGGCTCTTATTCGGCAGACGAGCACGCTTGATGAAACACATGCCGTTAGTCGTGCCGGAGAGAGACCGCCTGATTAAGCAGACATTCAAATAGAGGAGGGAAGGAACCAAGTGGCGGCAGTTCACGGAGTGTTGCAAGTAACCTTGCTTTTCCAAGAAGCCGGCGTTTTCTGACTTCTGAACAAACGAAGGAGCATATGGTACTGCCCGATCACACTGACGCGTCGCCGTCTTCGCGACTGGCTAGCAGGACGCACGCCAGGGCGATTAATGCCGGGAGCGCCTGGGTAACCAGAATTGAGGTCTTTGCCGTGATCCCTCCGAAGACTCCGGCGATCACCACACAGACCAGAAAGAAGAGCTTGATGTCCCGCCGCCCTTTCCAGATTCCCCAAATCAGTCCGGCAGCCAGAAAACCGTTGTACAGCCCCTGGTTCATAGCTAACACCGCGGATGAAGCAGAAACCTCCGGTGTCATCGAGAAGATCTTTCGGCCAACCGGGTGATCCCAAAAAAACATCTCGAGCGTCAGAAATCCCAAGTGACAGAGTGCGACCAAAGCGGTCAGCAAATTTGCGATAAGCTTCATAGTTTCCTTCACGAGGTAAACCGTCCGTGGACTGTGCCCGCCATCAACCGGCAGCCGCACCCGCGAAGATCGTCGCTTCGTCGGAAGCGAGGGCGCGAAAGTGAGGAGGATTGTAACTCGTGGAGCGAATCAGATATTCTCGCCGATAAAAAGCGCTCAACGAATAGGATTATACTGCTGGAGTCAGCCGAGAGCTAATAACGTTGGAGGGCCGCCTATACTGTCTTCCAACACCGGAAAGCGCCGCCTAAGATGGTATAAGCGTGACCTGGTTGCGGGAGCGACGAATCAATATTGAGAAGAACCCAGTGCTTAAATCGGAACACACATTTCAAATTGATGACTAACCAGGGTTTTCAATGAACAAGATGGATCTGAACGATATAGCCAAGAGGTTACCCGTAGCGTGGAAGTCCACGATCGTGTGGCACGCCGCGTACGCAAACTTCAAAGTCCTACGGATGGATGCCTCCGCGTATCCTCCCGAAGTTCACGACTACGCCGAAGCGCTGCCCGTGCTGAACGGTTGCATGAATCTCGAAGTTTCCGGAGAGATCATCACCGTGCTGGCCGGTGAGGTGTATATCGTCCCTGCAGGTCTACAACACTCCGTTGCGCCCGGAAGCCATGGCACACTGGTAGTTGTCGAGCCGTGAGGGCATAACCCTTTCATTGAGCGGAGCGCCAAAAGGGCTGAACCCTGGTTCGGAACGTTACGCATCCACTCAATAAGCCTCTGTACTATGGAACCAAAACTCATCGAAATTCAGCCATTCACCGTGTCTGGCATTTCTGTACGCACGCTCAATAGTGATGAAGCCCAACCTTTAAAAGCAAAGCTCCCCGGTCTTGGGGTCAATTCTTCGGTCAAGGCCTTGCAGACAAAACGCCGAACAAGGTGGCTGAATCACCAGTTTATGGGGTGTATTCAGCATATGAGTCTGACGCATCAGGCCAATACAGCGTGACCGCGGGAGTCTCGGTATCTAAAGCGTCGCCGGAATTCGAGTCAATCGCAGTTAGCGGAGGTCGGTACCTCGTGTTCGAAGCAAAAGGCCCAATGCCTCAAGTCATCATCGAAACTTGGGGCGGGGTCTGGTCGTTCTTCGAAAGATCGAAGGAGTTTAAGCGTGCCTTCACAACAGACTTCAAGGCGTATCGTGGTTCAGATGAAGTTGCAATTCACATCGCTGTTGAATAGGCATTCCGTTCGGCTCTCAATGTGGTAGCACAATGAGAAAACCGGTTCCGAGTCATTGATTTGCCAGATTCAGCCCAAAATCGAAAAACCTGCCACCAGTTGTAGTTTCCATCAACTAGAAATCCGAAATCAACGCTTCCAATAATGGCCTCGCCGCACGGTTGTGGAGCTTCAAAAAGCGCATCGAACGTAGTTACTGTGAGCTGCAAGCCCGCGATTATACCCGCGACCCCCTCAGGCATTTTTGCTTAGCCCGCAGCATTATTGAAGGAGAAGAAGTCAGGAATAATGAATGGAGTGGGGCGTCACCGCGATTGTAAAGCGGTCTGCACCTGTTGTCGGAAAGTGGCTCTTGTGCAGATACCAATTCTGCGTAAATTGATGTGGAAATATTCGGAGGGAAACAAAGTCGCATGTCATCGAGCAGAAGAAGATTTTTGCAAACGAGTGGCATCTCTGCCGTCGGTTCATTCCTAACACCGACCATACTGAAAAATATGGAACAAAAATTATTCACCACCGCCGGCGGTTTGGAGATCATTCCGGCGAAGACTTCATCGCAGACCGATTTCGATTTTTGGATCGGCAAGTGGAGGATACACAACAAAAAACTCAAAACGCGGCTTAACAACTGCAAGGAATGGTTGGAATTCGAAGCGACGGGCGAAGCCTTCAAAATACTCAATGGCTTCGGGAACTTCGATCAATTCCGCGCCACATTCGACGGTGCGCCTTTTGAAGGCGTGACCTTCCGGCTCTTTAATCCCAAGACCAAACTTTGGAGCCTCTATTGGGCGGACAGCAATGTGGTCGTGCTGGATGTTCCTCAGGTCGGCTCTTTTGACGGTCGTCTCGGAAAGTTTTCGCGAAGGACGTTTTTGAAGGAAAGCCTATCACCGTCGTGTTTCAGTGGGACAAGACGAACCCTGATGTTCCGATTTGGAGTCAGGCCTTCTCGCCCGATAACGGCGAAACGTGGGAATGGAATTGGTATATGACGTTTCACAGGCAAACCTGAAAGGCAACTATTGCGGTTAGCCAAGCTGTTAGCCATCGAATGACACCACGGCGGTGATGACGAAAAGCAATTCGAGAGGATACACAATCATGGAAGCAACATCTACACAAACAGAAAGCTTTACCCAACTGGTACGCAGTCGTCAGATTGAGTGGGAGCCGTTAGCCGAACCCGGCGTATCAGGCGTATTCGTGAAGGCGTTGCGGTTTGATGAAGAGACTCGCAGGTCTCCGACCATCCTGCTGAAATTTGCAGCGGGCGCAACTTTCCCCGCGCACAATCATCCCGGCGGGGAAGAAATCTTCGTCATCGAAGGCGACATCAAGCTTGGCAAAGATCATTTATACACAGGTGATTACTTGTACACGGCGGTGAATGGCAAGCATGCGGTGCGGTCGGAAAACGGCTGCATCGTGCTGGTCAACGTGCCTCAGCAAGTCGAAGTTCTGAAATGTCAAAAATAGTGTTTGGTGTAGCTGTGAGCTTCGGGTTGTTGCCGGTTAATAAACAGTATGAAGGAGCTAACCATGACGGTTTGTCGAAAATGGGCCAGCATTGCCATAGCGATTTCGTGCGCCGCGGTGGCTGCTAGCCACACTATGCCCGGCCAGGTGTCCGCCGACCCATCTCAAAGCAAGACGGCCAAATGTTCCCGCCTCGTGCGTTCCCACGCACTGCCCAAGATGGATGGCGATCACCCTAAAGTATCGGTTGTTGAAGTGGCCTACGGACCTGGCGATTCTTCCGCCCCCCCCACAGTCATCCCTGTCTCCCTGTCCGGTCGTCGGCTACGTCGAAGAAGGAGCGCTCCGGATGCAGGTGAAGGGCGAACCCGAAGCCATCTATAAAGCCGGCGAGAGTTTCTACGAAGCTCCCAACGGCGCTCATCTGGTCTCGGCCAATGCGAGCGACAAAGAAGCAGCCGAGTTCATCGCATTTTTCGTTTGCGACCGTGACACACCGCTCTCCGTCACCGTGCCGGAAACCCGAGACTCTGGAAACCACTAATCATGATCAGTGTACCGTTGACCCCATCAGAAGCAATGCTGCACTCTCCAGAGCAGAGCGCGCACACCTTGACTTTGGAGCGGCTGGGAATTATCTATGCCCGCATCGCGCTCGGTGCCGCCTTCCTCTCTGCCGTCGCCAGCCGCTTCGGCCTCTGGGACAAGAATGTTGGTTGGGACAACTTCGCCAACTTCACGCGCTACACGGCCGAAGTAAACTCCTTCATGCCCGCGTTCACGATCCCCTTACGGGCGTGGACGGCCACCGTCGCCGAACTTTCCCTGGGCATTGCGTTGATTATCGGTTTCCGGCCGCGCTGGGTGGCCCTTGGCAGCGCGCTACTGCTAGCGCTGTTCGGCACCGCCATGGCTATTTCCGGCGGCATAAAGTCTCCGCTGGATTACTCGGTGTTTTCCGCGTCCGCGGGAGCGCTGCTGCTTGCGCTATACCAGACCCGCAAATCCGGCGCGAACTCGTGAACGCTGTCGCCCAAACAGGCAAAGCTAAGATGAAAAACTTAGACTCATAAGGACAAGCTGAGGAAAGGAGCATTCGATGGCTGCAACTAGTAGAACGAACGATAGTGCGATCGGAAATGTCGCGCCTACTTACGCGCATTACGATAAGTTTATCGAACCAGATGACGACATCGAGCTACAAGCTGCCTCGCTTAAATGGTACAACCTCGCCCGCGGCGAGTCTCCGATTCCGCCTGAGATTTGTCTTTTGCGTTCCTTTCTTGAAGAAGAATCCAGCAAGGGACTCTCGAATAATTTTGGCGATCGGTAATCGCGGCTTTGTAGAACTGCTGCGGTTTGAGCCAAGGAGCTTTAGCCCATTGCATCGACATACGGGTGAGGTTCATGCGTTCAATCTTGAGGGGTCGCGCAAATTGTGCACCGGCGAGCTGATCGGGCCGGGAGACTATGTCTACGAGCGGCAGGCAACACCGACCAATGGAAAGTCATCGGCGACGTTCCTTTGATCGTACTCGTCGTCGTCATGGGCGCGGTTGAATTTATTGGGCCAGACAACACCGTGACGAGCCGCTTAACGGCAGACACACTAATGGAAATGTATCATCGGCACTGTGTGGCCACCGACATCCAGCCGCTCGATCTCGTTGACTAAGAGTTGTGGCTCAATCGAGATCTAAATATCATGTCGAGGTAAGCATGCAAATGACTCAGAGCAGAACGGCAGATTATTCGACGATTTACTTACTGAAACGCGGTTTTGCCGGCAGCCTTGCTATCGCCATCGCGATTTCACTGCCCGCTGTCTACGGCAAGTCGGCGCTCGAAACACGAACGACTGTCATGACTAAATCAACCAATGAGCGCTCGGAACAATCACCATCTTCGCAACCGCGACAGACTTGCTGCCCTATCGTGGAACTCAGGCAATACACGCTCCATCCGGGAAAACGGGACATCTTGATCGAGCTCTTCGACCGAGAGTTCGTCGATAGCCAGGAAGCAGTGGGCATCAGAGTGATAGGCCAGTTCCGAGACCTTGATGATCCGAACCGCTTTGTCTGGCTCAGAGGCTTTCGCGATATGCCTTCACGCGCACAATCGCTGAAGGAATTTTACGGGGGGCCTGTCTGGAAAGCGCATCGTGAAGGGGCGAACGCTACGATGGTTGACTCTGACAATGTCCTGCTCTTGCGCCCAGCGCTTCCGCTGTCCGGATTTTCAGTCAACAGCAGCGAGCCCCCTCCGCCTCGCGCCAACGACGTCTCGCAGGGGCTGCTGATTGCCACTATCTATTATTTCAATGCACCCGATGGCAGCGACTTTGTTGACTTCTTTGAGCACACGCTCAAGCCGGTCGTGACAGATACGGGTGCTTCGATCTTGGCCTATTTTGTGACCGAACGAAGCGCGAACACCTTCCCGGCGCTACCGGTGCGTGAGGGCGAGCATGTCTTTGTCTGGTTCATGCGCTTTGAAGATCAGGCTGCATACGAACGCCAAGCCGCCGCTCTTTCTCGGTCTCAGCGATGGCGTGGCGAGGTTTCGGATGAACTGGCGCGTCGTCTGAAAGGAGCGCCGGAAGTGTTGAAGCTATCGCCGACCGCAGGTTCGCGGTGGCGTGGTTGAGTTTAACGACCCGCAGTGGTGCAAGTTTTGCAAGGCGCTCCAGCTCGGGTGTCATGCAGTTAAAGGCAACAATCACCGAACATCACAAAACAAACATATGAAGAAATCAGACATCAACCCGATGCCGGAGTATTTCGACCGCTACATCAACTTAGTGGCTGATGTGGAACTGTCACAGGCTTTTGATGACAGCATCGGTCAGTTGAATGAATTAGACAGAAATCTTTTGACAAGGCTCGACGGCAAAAAATACGCGTCCGACAAATGGACGGTCAAAGAGATTTTTCAGCACACTATAGATTTTGAAAGAATTTTGTCTTACCGCACTTTGCTGTTTGCCAGACGTGAAGGCTCGATTCCCCAAGGCGTCGACGAAAAGCTGCTCGGCGCGAATATGAACGCCGACAAACGCCCGATTGACGCGCTTATAGATGAACTAAAGATCGTTCGCGTTTCGACAAAAACGATGTTCGATAGTTTCGACGACGAAATGTTACAAACCGGCGGCACCAATTGGAAATATGAGATCTCGGTTTTGGCGATGGGCTTCAGCATCGTCGGACATCAAGTTCACCACCTCAAAATCATCGAAGAAAAATATTATTGAGCATATGACCGAAAATTTCCCCCCTACCGAAAAAACGAAGGTGCGACGTTTGCCTAAGCGCGGTTCGTTTGAACGTCAAACTATTTATCAAATTCTGGACGAGGCTCTTATCTGTCACGTCGGTTTCACGGTTGACGACCAGCCGTTTGTTATTCCGACCGGATATGCGCGTGTCGGCGATACCTTGTTGATTCACGGCTCCGCGGCCAGCCGGATGCTCAGGGCGTTGGCGCAGGAAATTGACGTTTGCGTAACGGTTACACTGATTGACGGGTTGGTTTTGGCGCGTTCGGCATTTCATCATTCGATGAATTATCGCTCGGTCGTAATTTTCGGCAAGGCAAAAGTGGTAGATGATGAACAGGAAGAGTCAGAGGCACTTTTTGCTTTTAGCGAGCATATTATTCCCAATCGCTGGGCGGAAGTTCGCCCGCCGACTGAAAAAGAATTAAAGTCGACGCTGGTGTTGTCGCTTCCGCTCGAAGAAGCATCGGCGAAGATTCGCACAGGAAATCCAATTGACGACGAAGAAGATTACGCTTTGGATGTTTGGGCGGGCGTGATTCCGGTTCGTTTGACGGCTGGCGAACCCCTTGCCGACGACCGGCTAAAAGGTGGAATCCCAATCCCGCCACACGTTTCAAGTTACAAGAAATACCGGAGATGAAAATGATTGCAGTCGCTGAAACAGACGACGAAATACAAAATTGCTACGCGGTAATGGCTGAGCTGCGCCCGCATATAAAGGCTGGTGAATTTCTGCCGAAAGTTAAACGACAAGCGGAAAATTCTGGCTATGAATTAGCCTATCTGACGGACGGCGAAGTAAAAGCCGTTGTCGGATTTAGAATCTCCGAATGGCTGTCGGGCGGCAAGTACCTCGAAATTGAAGACCTGGTTGCGAAAAGCGGCGAACGGTCAAAAGGCTATGGCGGCGAATTGTTTGACTGGCTGGTTGAATACGCCGGAGAGAATAATTGCGACCATATCCGACTCGTTTCGCACGTTAAAAGATTCTCCGCACACCGGTTTTATTTGCAGAAGAGAATGGACATTCAGGCGCATTATTTTTCTATGAATTTGAAAGGTTGATGGGAAAGCCGATTGAGGAGGCAAACGTATGGCGTTAGAGATGCGGACAAAATGCGAGAAGTGCGAGACGGAGATTGCGGCATCGAGCGAAGCGTACATCTGTACCTACGAATGCACGTTCTGCGCAAGGTGCACGAGCGCGATGAACGCGATTTGCCGGAACTGCGGCGGCGAGCTCATGCGCCGCCCGCGACCTGCGGACAAGACTGTGTGAGGTATGAATAATCAGGACCACCAGGATGAAGAGAATTGAAAAACCCGCCGCAGGGGAATACGCGCCCTACACGATAATGTATATCGGTTTGTTGCCCGACGCATTTGGCCGACAACTTGAAAACCACGCAGGGTTTCATCCGTTCATTTCCGGCAGAAAAACTCGTCTACCGCTATGCCGATGGAAAATGGACAATCAAGGAGACGCTGGTTCACATCATTGAAGACGAGCGAATTTACGCCTACCGGACGTTGCGTTTTGCGCGGAACGATAAGACCGAGTTGCCCGGCTTTGAACAAGACGACTATGCAATCTATTCAGGGGCAAACGAGCGCGAAATCGAAGACATTCTGAGAGAGTTTGCGGCCGTGCGTCAAGCGACAATTTCTCTGTTCGAAGGTTTTAATGACGAGGCACTTTTGCGCACCGGAATAGCTGACGACAAAGTGATGAGCGTCCGCGCTGCTGCGTACCACATTGCAGGTCACGAAATGCACCACATCAACCTTATCGAAGAGCGTTACCTCTGACGGTTAGCAAATCATTACATGTTGAACGGTTGGTCGCGCGTCATCTGTTCGAGATCCTGTCCATAACACTTCTTTCTGAAAACCTGTTAGAGCGCACTAATCTTGCTGAATTGGGCCTGCCTATCCCCGGTCCGCTCCGGCAAAGGGCGATACGCATCTTCGGAGAAGCCTTGAGCTTCCACGCCGAACGCGTGATTGAAACGCGCCCGATAGTTTTCCCAGGCAATCGCCGCCGTTAGCTCAACCATCTGCGCCTCGTTGAAATGGCGCCGGAGTGCGACAAAAAGTTCATCGGGAACTTCGACCGGCGTTAGTGTCATCGCTACGCTGTAATCAAGCACCAGCTTCTCATGCGGCGAAAACGCGCTGCTCTCCCTGTAGGTGGAAAGATCCCGCAGCTGCTCTTCAGTAATGCCTGCTTTTCTGCCAACGGCAGAACCGATGTCGATTCAAAACGGACAGCCAACCAAAGTAGCTGCTTTAATCTGGGCGAGGTCTTTCAGCCTCGATTCCACAAGCCGCGCGCGTTCGCTGGCGAGTTCGAAGACACCTGAGCCAAATGAGACCCAGGAATGATGCCCCATGACTTTTAAGGGGTCTGCTACTTTCCCGAATCGGCGTTGCGAAAACCAGTAGGCGAGCCGGACAAAAAGACTGGCCTTGGTTTTGGACACTTCTTCAATTCGCATTATTTTGGTTTGCTATTCCTTCCTCGCTCGTTTTTATGCTCATCCAACGCCACGTTCTCGGCGAATCTGCCTCTCATAATAAGGTCTGTTCTCCCGATGAAGCTTTGGCCTGTGCCCATCGCTCGATCAGTCTCCGTCGGTTCTCCAACTTCTTTTCGACATTCGGCACCCTCATTACGAGTCGCTCTAAGTGCGCCAAATAATCTGGCTCGCCGATGCTTTCCCGGATTTCGGCGACGAACGGTTGGAGCTTGGCGAACACGACCAAGTGTTCCGAGTTGGCTTCCAGGAACAACTTTTCATCGATCCCGCCGTTGTTGACGAGCGACGCGGCGACCTCCCAGTGGGATGCGACCATGCGATAGTACGCGCTCGGCTTTTCGCCACTCAACATGAGCGTCAGTATGTCATTGCCGCTGCGCGGGGCAAACTCTGAAAAGAACCACCTGCGGGCCTCGCGCATCAACGCCTCGCTCCTGATTTCGTAAAGTTTGATGATGACAAGTGCGTCCTGAGTTTTTGTATCCATGTGTTTTCCTCTCGGTCGGCTTCTTTCCTGAGCCAATAGCTGGAGTTGTCACGGAGCGAAACCGTCAACACGCAACGTGGAATTTAACCAGCAACGTAATAAGAGATCCGTTGTCGCCTTGGTGGCCATCGACTTGTACGACTCGGGGCTATCCACGCAACGCCGCCGTGACCAGTTCCGTGTCCATGTACTCGGTTAACTCCTGTAGCTTGCCTTCGGCAATACGGCAGACCCAACAGTATTTATTGTTGTACGGTATACCCGCTTTTGTGATGACCTTGCCCCGACACTCAACCACCACGTAATCGTCTTCAGCGATGAAGCGATCTGCCGTATTCGTATATTGATTCTCAAACTGGGAAAACAGCGGTTGCAGAAGTTCGGTCAGTACGGCTTGCTTCCCATGATACGTTTTTGACCATTTGGTGGTGCCGGTGACAGTCCAGGAGAAGTCATTAGCCAGACTTTCGACGAAGGGCTTGCCGTTGCCCTTAGACAACTCGGAGAAAATATATTGCATGAGATGTTTGTTCTCAGTTGTACTCATGATTCTTGTCTCCTATGTTTAAGGCCGGCAGTTGCATTTAGTGAAGCCGCCGAAGAGTTGTTCAAAACATCTTCATGACGCCGGTTGCTTTCGCAGCTAAGGCCAGCAACTTCTCGGCAGTTTTGAGCTCCGTTGACGCTGCCTAACGACGTCATTAGTAACGTCGCTAACAGTAATCCCTTCTGCCCTGATTGTTAACTTCCACAGTGTGTCCTGAATTCGTCAAGGAGTTAGCGTACTGGCTCAGGAGCTTTCAGTCTTTCCCGTAATTGCTGGCGCTTGACTGATCTTGCTATTCGTTGGCAGAGAGCTCGTGAGGGGGAGACTGTTAGCAGGCGGACAGAAAACAACGTCATTTCTCGAGGCCGGCAATGTAAGCTTTCGCATTAAACTTGCGCCCCATGCTTCGGGAGGTCATGTAGCGCAGCTTACCGAAGATGGGCCGTTCTGGTCCCCAGGCCCGATCATGTTTCCCAAAACACCAGAGTATGCCTGCGTACGAATTAGGATCGCGTCCGTCCAGCGCATACTTGTTATTCAGGTGCTCGATTAAAGCAAATGCGGCTTCGTATCCGGGTTGCCATTCGATCAAACGTTTGCCCCACAACATGCGCACGTAGTTGTGAATCTCGCCAGTGCGAATCAGCTCGCGTTGGGCCGCATTCCATAACTCGTCGCCGGTTTGACCTGCTTCAATCTGTTCGGGCGTATAGACCTCCGGCCGAGTATCTCCGCTGTGTTCTCGCATGGTCTTCAGCGCCCAGGTCGGCAGCGCCGCAAGGGAATTGTAGTTAGCATTGAAGCGTGTAAAGTTAAATGATAGCTCGCGCCGCACGATCGCCTCTTCGAGATAGGCTGCTTTTGCTTCCTGCGGGGCAGGGGACTGGTTTACCGCCGCGACAATTTCCTGAATAGAAATGAAGCCAAAATGCAGATAAGCACTGAGACGTGAGGTCCCGTCCACGCTGGGCTCATTTCTTGATTCATGATACCGAGGCAGGATGTTCCTCACAAAGTGGTGCAGACGATTGCGGGCGGCCTGCGCGCCACCTTTATAGAGAGGGGAGGGCGTTACGGTGTGATCGATGTCGCACTGGCTAACCAAGCAGGGAATATCTTTCGATGTGACCACGGTCTCCGGACATTCCAACGCCAGCGCTGGGGCTTTGCGCTTGAGTCTGAAAGTCGCTATCGGCGCGAGGTAAAGCGGCAGCAGACGGCTGATCGTTGGTCGAATTGTTCGGGCGGCATATTCCTCTTTGTGAAAAGCAGAGAGGGGAATCATTCCATTTGAGTCTACAGCGAAAACCGGTATGCTCAACCTGGCTGCGATGCGTCTGTTGTGTTCGGGAATGATGAAGCAGGGAAAGTCATCCGTCACAAGTAGTGCGGCCTGCTGGGCCAGACGCGAAATTGTGTTCTTGGAATCGCTGGCATTTCGCTGCAAATAGAAAATGTAACGTATCCCGAGGCGGGCAAACTTCTCAGTATTTTCCGGCACGCCCTCCAGGATGAAGGTGTGCAGCCGATCGTTGGCCCACGGATAGTAATATTTTAATCCCTCATAAACGACGAGGGGCAGGCCGCGGTCATTAGCCATTTGAATGGCAAAGTTCAAGGCGTAATTGTGAGAGGTTCGCTTGAACATCTGCATCCAGTACAGAACATAACCGGCCTTGCGGTTCTCAGAGCCATCATTCAGCTGCGTGACTCGCTTATTCAAATTCATTCCGTGAGTTTCGCCCTCATTCTGTCCAACGTTATAGGTACATATGCCAGGGCTGAAAGTGATCGTAATTTCGGACTGGATCGGCGCCTTCTACAGGACCGGGAGCGGTAGCGATTGCACTCAACCGGCTCAACCATCACGCGGACTTGATTAGTTGTACTTAAGCAACTCCTTCGGTCGTCCCAGTCACTGCGAAACATACCTCTCAATTCCTGCCGTGCATGCTGCCTTGATTGAGTGCGGTCGGGACCGCTGCCGGTTCTGTAGCGGCCGGACGCGGCTGGGGTTGCAACATCACACGCCTGGCAATCGAGTCAATCATGTCCTGGAATACCAAAGCATGCAGCGGGTAAACGGAGTACCAGTAAATTCGACCGGAGAGTCCGATTGGATCATAAATCGCGGTTTGCCGGATGACTGATCCATTTGCCTCGGGCTCCACCACGAACTCCAGCCACGCTCGGCCCGGGACCTTCATCTCTGCCAGCAAACGTAACTTGTGAGGCCTTTCCAGCTCTTCAACGCGCCAGAAGTCCAGCGCATCTCCAGGCCTGAGACTGCGATGCGTCGGTCTGCCTCTTCTCATGCCGACTCCGCCCACCAGCAGGTCAAGGATCCCGCGCCAGCGCCACAGGAAATCGTACCCAAACCAGCCCTTGTTGCCGCCAATACTTTCGATAACCTGAAAAGCCGCTTCAGGGGTGGCTGCAACATGTTTCTCTCTGTAGTCAATCTGCCTATTACGGAACTGGTAACCACCATAACTTCTGGGAGTGCCGCTGGCTGACAGGGAATCTGACCAACGAGTCTCCGCGAACTTTCGATCCTCGTTTTCGAGCGCGGCTCGCATGGCCTCCGCGGCTCCGCAGGGCCGCAACGCAAATAACTCGTGGGCGCGGTTGCTGGTGACGATGGTTGGATGTTTGATGCTCTCGATCAGCTTGCGTCCCACGCGAGCGTATAGGGGAGTGACAAAACCTAACCACAGACTACTGAGCCAGGGAGTAAGCACTGGAACAGGAATCATCACGCGCTTCAAGTTTCTCAGGCGGGCGTACTCATTCATCAGTTCGCGGTAAGACAGTTGATCGGCGCCACCTATTTCCACGACTTCGCTCGCATCGAGTGGAACATCGAGTGCTTGCACCAAGTAGCCGACCAAATCCTGGATCCCTATTGGTTGGGCCAACACTGAAACCCACCGGGGCATAACCATGATCGGTAGATGCTCAGACAGTGCTCGGATCATTTCAAAGGAAAGACTTCCCGATCCTATTACGATCGAGGCGCGAAACTCGAGCGTTGGTACGCCAGAGTCACGTAAAATCCTTCCTACCTCATGGCGGCTGCGAAGATGCGGAGAAAGCTCTTCCCGGTCGTTGCCCATCCCGCCCAGATAAATAATGCGTTTAACCCCAGACTCCCTGGCCACCACGGCGAAGTTTTGAGCGCCAACTTTCTCTTGCTCCTCGAATCCCTTCGACTCACCCAACGAGTGGATAAGGTAATACGCCGTATCCATTCCGGCTAGCCCCGCCCTGAGGGATTCTTTGTCGAGCACGTCCGCCGCGAAAACTTTCGTGGTTGGCGCCACCCGCGACCTCAAATACGCAGGAGTGCGCGCAATACAATTTAAGGTATGGCCCTGGCTTTCAAGTCCTTTCAGCAGCCGACCGCCTACATAACCCGTTGCTCCTGTGAGCAGAATAGAGTGCTTCTTCAATGCATTAATCTCATTTCGATGTACCAGTTGAAAGTTTGTCCCGCTTGTCTCTGCAGGTCAGCGACGCTCTTCGCCGCCCAACGTTTTCGTCGCCCCGGGGGTAGCTTAAGGTCAGCCTTGAAACATCGACTCCTAAGGTTGCGGCGTCTTGATAATTTTGCTGGTGTCAAAGTCCTGGTTAGCCATCTTAGCGAGTAAGCCCTTGTCCCCGTGTGTTGAGCGTAAATTTTCCACGAAGTGGCGGAATTCGTCCTGAGCAGTTTTGTCATTCATACGTCTAACTCATCAGGTTTAATAAAATAGTGAAGGCATCGAGTTAAAGTACCAAGTAGGTCATTACCAACTGCCTCCCGCGCCGCCGCCGCCGAAATCTCCCCCGCCACCAAAGCCGCCGCCGGTACCCCAGCTTGAGCCCCCGAATGGGCCGCTGCCCCACCCGCTCGAAGACCAACCGCTGCTGCTTCTGCTATTAAATAAGGAGTTGAGAAGTAAAAGATTTAAACAACCGCCACCCCTCCGGCCCCTTCCGGATAAGAGAAGGATTATAAGAGCAATAATTGAAACGACGGCACAGGACATAGATACTCTTCCTAGCTGGGGCTCAAGGATAGTTCCGCATGGCTCTAATCGTGGAGACCTAAGTGCGTCGATCAATCGTCAGGATTACCGCCGCCGCCTTGTCAATAAGACCAAGACGACAATCACTAAGAGGAGCCCGAGAAGCCCGCCGGGCCATAAGAACCAGCCGCCCCCGCTCGAATAGCCTCCTACCACGCAAGCCGGTTGCGCCAGCGCGAGCAGAAATGCAACCACAGAGAATCGTTTCAAGCTTGTGTAACTCCCTCAACGCGTCTTCAGAATGTTGCTCTCAAAAGATCCACGTTAACAACGACAGAACCAAACTGAGTAGCAGCGACAGTAACAACATAGACGTGATGGGTGCGAAAACTCTGGTGCGCGTTCCCCGGTACTGTATGTCTCCGGGCAGGCGCCCGAACTTGGACAGTTTGCCCGAAAACGCTAACAGACCAATAACCAGCAAAGAAGTAACTGCAAAGATGATAAACATTATAGATAACCTCAAAATCTTTCAAAGACAAGCAGCTTGAGTGCAGCAGTGAATTGTTCTTACTCACATATGGCTTTGAAGCGTGACCCGTGTACGTTTTTCGCAAGCAAAAAAGACTGTCGGAAGACTGCAGCACGAGGCGTGCCGCTCTTCTTTCGAACCTTCCCTGTCGCACTGATCAAACATTTCTCTTGAAGGACCGTAGGGCCAGCACGACACGGCTGATTGCGTGTGGCGTTTACCTTACCTTTGCGAAACTCAGCTAGTACCACCCAGCGTTTATTTGTTCGTCTCTTATGAGAGACGTTTCTCCAGCTCAAGCAGGCGCGTTGCTAAGCTTGCGTCCCCGATCTTCTCCGCCACGGAATAGAATGAGAAAGTCGCGCCGCGCCAGCGCAGCTGCTCCACGTCGTCGAAGAGTGGCGCGTCAATTCTGAGCGTCGCGAGCTTTTTGAAGAGCAGTGCGGAGGCGCGGTTTTCCTCCTTGAGAATCTCAAGCGGGAAGTCTTCGAGGCGGCCGTAGCGGTTTATGAGTTGAGCGGCTGTCTTGGTTCCGTACCCAGCGATTCCCGGATAACCATCCGCCGCGTCACCCACGAGCGCGAGGTAGTCCGGGATGAACGCCGGGGCTAAACCAAACTTGGCGCGGATAGCGTCGGCATCGCGGATCAGGCTCCTTCTCCCGTCCACCTGCACCACGCGCTCTCCCACCACGCACTGCGCCAGGTCCTTGTCCGGCGTCCAGATGCACACTTTCTCAACTCGCTCATCCTGGGCCGCAAGGTGAGCTGCGGAAGCGAGCGCGTCGTCGGCCTCGAGCTCGATCATCGGCCACACGACGACACCCATCGCAGCGAGCGCCTCCTCGAGGGGAACGAACTGCGAGCGCAGGACTGGCTCGACTCCGGCGCCGGTCTTGTAATGAGGCCACAAATCGTTGCGGAACGACTCGATGATATGATCAGTCGCAACTCCGAGATGAGTCGCTCCCTCATCGAGCATCTTCGTAACTGCACGAAGCACGCCCGCCACTGCGCCGTATGGTGGATCGGTTTTCTTGAAGCGCCGGATTCCGTAGAAGTGACGAAAGAGTTCGTATGTGCCGTCGATCAGGTGAACAATCATTTATCCACAGATTACGCTGATACTCAGACTAAGTTTTTTACGGAGCTGCCCGGCCGGGGCACGTGGCCCATCTATTCTCGGAACTAGTCTTGGGGCAAAAGCCCTATCTTCGGGAACAAAAACCGCTGCAACACTACTCTGTAAAGTCTTATTCTGTGTAGTCTGCGGATAGTACTTCCGAAAAAAAAGGTAGTAGATGTGTCGATTTCGCTTCCCCTCGTTCGACTTGACCGTAGAGAGCAAGGTTCAAACCGGTCGAGACCGACCGTCTGTTCCGCTCAAAACAAAAAATTAGAAGGAGACAATTACAATGCGAGTTATGGTGTTGGTCAAAGCTAATAAGGACTCGGAGGCGGGCGCTCTGCCGGATGAGAAGATCCTTACTGAGATGGGGAATTTTAACGAAGAACTGGTGAAAGCCGACGTGATGCAGGCAGGCGAGGGGCTCCACCCGAGCTCGAAGGGCAAGCGCGTCAAATTTTCTGGAGGAAAAAAGATCGTGATCGACGGTCCTTTCGCCGAGACGAAGGAGTTAGTTGCCGGCTACTGGCTGTAACAGGTGAAGTCGGTGGAAGAAGCTATCGATTGGGTAAAGCGAGCGCCATTTGAGGAAACCGAGATTGAGATTCGACCTGTCCTTGAAGCAGAGGATTTCGGTCCAGAGTTCACTCCTGAACTCAGGGAACAGGAGGAGCGCCTGCGCGCGCAGATGGAGAAGAAAAACCAAAAGTGACGCGTTAGTCGCGGCGCGCGTCCCAGCTACCCTTAGTAGCCAGCTTAGTTTAACCATTCAAGCTCCTCACTGGGATCGCGGGCGTCCCGCCCGCATGGACGCGAACAAGGTCTAGGTTGAATATCAATGCCCGAGGGACCAGAGGTTCGAAAGTTCGCTGACGCGGTTGACGGTGTGTTGACCGGCCGAGTTATCCGGTCATTTGACGCGCGCACCCGCGAGGCGCGGAAGTGGCTTGATGAGAACGGTACTCGTCTGGTCGGGCGCCGTGTGTTGAGTGTGCGTTCGCACGGCAAACATCTGGTCGGCCAAATCGAAGGCAGGTTTTATTTTCACTCTCACCTGATGATGTGGGGACGCTGGCAGACATTCGTTCCTCACCCGCCTGACGACGTTGATCGACGAGAACGCGCGCGGGTAGTCGTCGAGGGTGGCGCCGCCATTCTTTATTCTGGTCCCATTTTTAATGTCGGCGAAGGTGATCCACGTGCGCAGGTTGAGCACCTCCAGACCCTCGGACCTGATGTCTTGCCGTATGAAGGCGTTTTTAATGACGCTGAGTTTAGTCGTCGTTTAAAGCTACCGGAGTACCGCGATTTAACAATTGGCGCGGCCCTCCTGAATCAACGCATCGTTGCGGGTTTGGGAAACTATCTGCGTGCTGAAGTGCTTTTTGCATGTGGGCTAAATCCCTGGGCGAAGGTAGGGAAATTGAAGAAGAGGGAAGTGACTTGTCTAGGCAGGACGGTGCCGGAACTCGCGCTCCGTTCCTATCTCTTTGGAGCCACAGCATCCGACAACGATCGCGAGCGCATGAACACCGATCCTTCACTCGTCTATCAACAAGGCCGGGAAATGGGCACGCGACATGTCGTGTTCCGCCGTACCAACTTACCCTGCTTGCGTTGTAGCCACCCTATAAAACAGCTTCGACAAACGACATCGGGTGACACTGACGAAGACCGTTCTCGTATCACCTACTTCTGTGCCCATTGTCAGCACGTTTCCCTTCAGTAGTTACTTTCGACTAAAGCGTCAAGCTTCTCCCCGGACCGCGGGCGTCCGCCGTGAGCGCCGTCAGACGTTTCGACTTCGCCAGGCTCAACTTCCCGACCCACACTTCACCTACCTGATCACGGCAGGCGAGACGCTGAACACAGTAAGCAGGTACAGTACGTGGCAGAGCGCCAAAATCGTCCTTCCTACTCCTACACTTGTTTAAGTAATCTGCGGATTCCTATTCGGACTGCGCTGCCCGGTCGGCTGCGCCGGCCATTACGTCGCGCACGGCCGCGGAGTTCAGGAACGTTGCGCGCAAATTATCATCGGTGACGTTGGCTGCACACGCGTTAACAATTTTCGCAGCCTGTGTAAAGGCCGACTTCGCCGCCGTCTGATCCCCACGGCCCAATTGCAAGCGGCCAAGGTCGGCGTATGTTCTCCAGGCGACCAGGGGTGCCGGATAGCGATGCAATTCGTCAAGTGCAGCAACAAATTCTGCCTCCGCGATAGCCGGATCGCCTCCCGCACCTGCGATGAGGGCCCTAAGCCGATGGGCCTCGGCTATGTACTTATGCACCTCGTGCTCTTTGGCAGTGTCGAGTAGGCGGTAGGCGAATTCTCCGGCCTTCTCCAGGTCGCCCTGATGCAGCCAGTGCCACGCGGTTGCCGCTTCCAGACGAATGTTGTAGCGCCAGCGGAACCAGGCATCCCGCTCAAAGATTTCGCGAGTTTCGCGAAACGAGGAAATCGTTTCCTCAGCATTACCGCCGTAGGTATGGTCGATACCAAGGTTGATTAAGGAATTTGCCTCTGCCTCAAGCACGTGATACTGACGTGCTACTCGCAAGCCTTCCTGATCATGTTTGAATGCGCCCTCAAAATCCTGCAGCTCGCGGTGCATCCAACCGATACAATTTGGCATGCGCGGGAACCAAAAGCGATCGCCGTTGCGGCCCGCCATCTGGATTGCTTCTTCCAGCGTAGCAATAGCCTCCGACATTTGTCCGAGATTTCCCTTCGAGAGGCCGAGAAAAAACATTGACGTTAAGAACAGGAATCCGTCACGCAACCTGGAGGCGAGACTTCTGGCTTCCTGCTCACACTCGATTGCGAGCTCATATTCAGTCTGGAAAAAATGTAGACAACCGCGCCAGGTTAATCCCGTCAGGAGGGCCGGTTTGTAATCGATGGCCCGGGCACTTCTGATTACATCATCAAGAATGGGACGACCGAGCGCCAGCTCGCCGTAAGCCGCGTGTTTCAGCGCCATCAGACCCATCGTGTCCAGACGCAGCGTCTCACTCCCAGCGCGCCCGGCGGCGGCGAGCGCCTCATCGGCACGGGCCTCCATCTCCTCAAGTCGGTGAGAAAAGAACAAAGTCGTGGCCAGGGCGATAAGCCCCGCGGCCTGCTTCTCAGGGCGGTCGAAAACCTCCTGCTGTTTGAGCATCTTTACGTAATCGTCGACGGATTGGCTAAAGCGGCTCAGCGCCATATTGGTGGCGCCACGCTTCTCGTAGAGGGCCACCATTGTTTCCGGCTGGACTTCGTCAGGCAGTTTCTCCGCCAAACTCAAAGCACGTGTGTAATGGTCGGCGGCTTCGGCGTTTGCGTAAAGCGTGGTCGCGTTGTCTCCCGCATGGATCAAAAAATCCACCGCCCGTCGAAAGTCGCGCCCGCGTTCGAAATGCAAAGCGAGTTGCGTGGCGATATGCGGAGCGCGCTTTCCGTAGTGCAACGCCAAACTTTCGCCCGCTTGACGGTGCAGCAATATTCGTCGTTTGGCCACCAGTCCGCTATAAAGAAAATTTTGGTAAAGCGCGTGAGCGAAGCGATAGCTCGTCGCGAGTGATCCGTCTGGTAATTCTTCTTCTCCGCGGGTAACGATCAGTCGATGAGTTTTCTCGATTCGCGCGAGCAGTTCCTCGAGATCAACTTCGTCGACACCGAGCAAACCGGCAACTACGACAGACAGAAACTCCTGCCCTTCGACACTGGCGTACTCCAGGGCGCGGCGCTCTGCTGCTCCGAGCGAGTCCACTTTTTTGCTGATCATGCTGCGCACGCTTTCCGGCGCTTCCAGCTGCATCTCTGAGAGCGGTCGACTCAAAGACCAGTGTTCATTGGTTTTCACAATGTCGCCACGTTCGTGCATGTACTGCACCAGGTTCGTGGCAAAGAGCGGGTGCCCTTCAGTCTTATCATGAATGTGTTCGGCAAACTCAGGCGGAAAATTGTGCGGAGCAAACGTCGCATTCAGGTAGTCCTGAATGTGGCCGGGACTGAGCGAATCGAGCGCAATCTCCTCAGACAACTTGTGCGTTTGCATCTCGGCTTTGCAGCTCTTAAGCGGATGATTGTTTCGTTCAATATCCTCGGGTCTGAACGTGCCGGCAATCATGAGAGGCTGGTTGCTGATGCGTTGCGACAAATGTCGCAGCAAATCCACGCTGGAAGGGTCAGCCCAATGTAAGTCTTCGAGCAGCAAGACCACCGGGGAAGCGGTTGCAAAAATACCGAGCGCGTCTCCCATTTCGCGCATCATCCGTTCCTTAGTCGCGCCAATCGTTTCCTGTTGCAACTTTTCTATCGCGCCGGTGGAAGCGAAAGCTACGGGCAACTGCGTGCACCACGTGGGCGCGGAATTACGCATTACCGCCGCTAGTCGCTCACGCGAGGATCCGTCCAGCAGTGCGCCGATGGCATCCAGAAACGGCAGATAGGCTTCGCCGGTGCCATACTGTTCGACGCAACGTCCCCGAGCAACTGACAAACCCGGAAAGCGGGCGCGAGCGCGACGCAGAAACTCATCAGAAAGCGAAGTTTTGCCGATGCCCGGTTCGCCGCTGATGAATACAACTCGACCGCTGCCGTCAATTGTTTGCCGCAGAAATCCTTCCAACCTGCTTAACTCTGGCTCTCTGCCTACAAATGGAGCCGCAGGCACTTTGACCAAATCCTTGTCATAGACGATCGGGCTACCCAGCCATTCCCCAGTAAAGGTGGCCCGTAAGCTCCTTAAGGCTTGGGCCATCTCAGCCGCCGACGAATAACGTCTCTCTATGTCTTTAGCGAGCGCCCGCTCGAGAATCACGTCGAACTCACGCGGCAGTTCCGGTCTGACACCACTGGGCGACGGCGGATCGATTGTCGCGATGGCGTGCATGATGGCGAGCATGCTGGGACCAGCAAAAGGCATTGATCGTGTGGCCGCCTCATAGAGGACGGAGCCGAGCGAAAAGATATCGGAACGTCCGTCGAGAGCTAATCCGCGAGTTTGCTCCGGAGACATATAGGCCGCAGTGCCAAGCACAGTTCCTTCGTCCGTCAGGTTCGTCAGCGTGGGCGCGTCGCTATCGACCTTGTCGGCGACCGTGCGGATCAGTTTTGCCAGTCCGAAATCCAGGACCTTTGCCTGGCCGCGAGGAGTGACCAAAATGTTAGCTGATTTGATATCGCGGTGGATGAGGTTGATCTCGTGTGCAGCTTCAAGCGCCTCAGCCGTCTGGATGCCGATATCAAGCAGTCGCCTGAGGGGCAGTGCCCCATCGCGCTGAATCAGGGTTTTAAGATTTTGCCCCTCCACATACTCCATCACGATAAAATCGAGACCGTCAGCCTCTTCAATGGCGTAAATGGTGACGATGTTTGGATGATTGAGGGCCGAAGCTGATTGTGCTTCCTGAAGAAAGCGGCGCCGGGCAATGGGTTTCTGATTGATAGCGGTCAGGAGAAGTTTAATGGCTACCGTGCGCCCGAGTCGGGTGTCCTCGGCCTTGTAGACCTCACCCATACCACCACTATCAATCTTGCTCATCAATCGGTAATGCAAAAGCGTCCGTTGCGGCTCGGATGAATTCATGACGCCCCCTGATCCGACAGCGACTCTGCACCCTGATGAAATGGCGAACACTGTAATAAATGTGTTCGCTTAGTGCAATCTGTAGTGGAATGTGAGCGAAAGTGTCCAGGTTGTCTAGGTACAGACATCTGTCCTGCCTGCCTCCCACTGCGACTGGCATCAGTCCCAATTCTTGATGGTGGGCCAGAGGGTTTGGAGGGGCTGGTTCAGGCCGCGGCAGAGAAAGATTTCGAAGTGTTCGTCGCGGCGGGAGTAGGGATGATAGGTACGGCCGACTGATTCGACAGTATTGAAATGCTCACGGTCGTTGTCGCCGTCGCTGCCTAAAACGATCACGATTGCGCCGGTGTAGTTTCGCGGACCCCAATACCAGTAGTTCTGGTGATTGGCGATGGCTTTTGGAAGGCCATATTTCGCACCAAAGAAATCTATCGCGCCCGCCTGGCCGTAGCTGTTGGCAAAGATCGCGGTCTGCGCGCGCTCGTCAGGCGGGAGGCTGTTATAGACTTCCGCTACCGCGCGCGTCATCTCCTCCAAGCCAAACTCATCAGCGAAGTGCTGCGGGAGAGGCCCGGTGTTTTGGTTCTCTGCTTTCGGTGGTTCCAGTCCGAGTGTCGTTTGATAGCGAATGTAAGTCTCAGGCGAGAGAATGGGAAGGGTAAGAGGAGCGAGCGCGGCGGCGGCGAGGATGATGAGGGCGATGTAGAGGTAGCGAAGCCAGGGAAGCCAGAAGCAGGAGGCAGGAACGGACGGCCGGGGTTGAGAGCTTGGTTCAGTGAATGAAGCACTGGACGTAGGAATTTGGATGTCACTTGAGCCCCGGTCGCTACCACCGCCCGAAGCGGGATGCCCGCTGGGGGACCCCGGTCCGCTCGAGGTTCTGACTTTGAGTTGACCTTGGACATTGGACTTTGAACTTTGGACGGTCAGTCGCTCAAAGGCGATCGCGCCGGCGGCGAAGAGAATGGGGTAAGCAGGCGCGAGGTAATAATTCTTGCCTTTCAAGACAATGAAGGTCACCAGCATTACTACATAAGTCCAACCAAAGATTCGATAGCGCCGTCCCTCCTTACCGAAGAAAAGCCAAAGCAGGCCGCAGACCCAGAGCGGGAAGAGGATGGGATTCATGATCAGCGCCTGATCGGCGATGAACCCGAGCGGACCCCGCGTGACGTCGCGACCGCTCTCGCGAATGTTGCGCATCAACTCCAGGAAAGGGAAGTCGTGTTTCACCAGCCAAAGCAGGTTCGGTAGAAAGATCACGATGGCGGCGAGCGCGCCGAGCCAGATCCACGGACTCTTCAAAAAACGGCGATGCCTACTTAGAATCAAACCCACTACCATACCAAACGCGAAAAAGATTACGGAGTATTTGGTTTCAAGTCCCACGCCAATGATCACACCGAACCATAGCCAATATTTTGGGCTTCCAGTATTGATTGCGCGCACGACGCACCACGCGGCGCCCATCCAGATAAGTGGCTCAAACGCGTTCATCGTCAACCAGTGATGGAAGAGGAGAAAGATAGGAGCGGCGAGGGTGGCAAGTGCAGCGAGCGCCTGTGCAAAACGGCCGCCACCCATCTCTCGAGTTACTTTACCGGTCAACCAAACGAGGGCAGCGCCGGCGATCGCCGGCAACAATCTCAGACCAAGCAGGGAACTGCCAAAAACATGACGAGCAAGCCAGGCAATCAAGGCAATAACGGGCGGCTGGTCCACGTAGCCCCAATCAAGGTGCTCCGCGCAGGCGAGGTAATAAAGTTCATCGCGAAAGATTCCATAACGCCCGGCAGTGAGGAGGTGCAATAATAGTTTAGCGGCGGCGAGATATAAGACGAACGCCGGGCCCCTCGTCCACCTCGAAGATGATTCTAAACTAGCGGACAAGAGTCCTCCGGAAACTCGACTGGTATCGATGGCGCCCTCGGCGCGCGGTCATTTGCGGCTGAATTAAATGCGTGGCAGGTTTCCCCGTCAAGCCTCAACTTAAGAGTTTCGAATTTCGGATTGCGGATTTCGAATCTATTGAAGGCGCTCCGTTGAATGGTATTTAGAGTCAAAGTCTGGTGATTTTCTAGATTTCAAAATTTTCAGGTCAAAGGATTCTGCAAAGTTGGGGAATTGAACTGTTAATTCAAAGTTGAGTGACTGTGCATCTTGAGCTTCTCGATGCGCGCAGCGTCCGATCCTAAACCATTCAAATTCGGCGGCTCAGAAATGCGCAACCGAAATCCGAAATTCTACTATTCCCGATACAAAATATATCCTGTAGTTGACATATAGGGGGACTTAGCGTAAGGTGAGTATCGAACCGAGTCCAGCTTACTCCGCTCTCAGCTCCTCTGGAATCCTCCAGACCACCTGACAATCCACAGCTCAACACTAAGAAAGCCCAGGGCATCATATGTTCCCCAGCCATTCCCCGGACCAGCTGCGCGCTTTGTCTCAAGCTCTATACCGATAGAGCCGAGACAAGGCGGTGCACTCCAAAAGGGAGATCAGAGGCTGTCCCGGTGGAACTTAGAAGGCCCATAAGGAAAATAATCAAATTATGACGACGAATATCACACCATTACATGACCGCGTGATTGTAAAGCGAATTGACGAAGGCGAGCAGATTCGCGGCGGCATCATCATTCCCGACAGCGCAAAAGAAAAACCCCAGGAAGGCGAAGTAATCGCCGCCGGCGAAGGGAAATACAAGGAAGACGGTACGCGCCAACCATTAGATGTTAAGAAGGGCGACCGGATCCTCTTTGGTAAGTACAGCAGTTCCGAAATCAAGATTGACGGGGAAGACCTGTTGATTATGCGCGAGGATGAGGTTCTGGGAATCATCACGCGCGCCGGTGCTGCAACGGGCGGCAAGAAGAGCGCCAAATAGTCTGGACATGTGAACACCGAAAAACGCAGATTTAAGCCCAGACAACCGGCTCGATCCGTGTTCATGTGTGGCTGATTGTCGGCGTTGAAACACAGTTTTGGTTTAGGAGAAAATATAAAAAGTTATGGCAAAGCAAATAGTTCATGGTGAAGAGTCTCGAGCGGCAATTCTGCGTGGCGTCAATCAACTCGCCGACGCGGTTAGAATCACGCTTGGTCCCAAAGGACGCAATGTCGTCCTTGGTAAATCCTATGGCAGCCCGACGATCACCAAAGACGGTGTGACCGTGGCGAAAGAGATTGACCTCAAAGACGCAATGGAAAACATGGGCGCACAGATGGTGCGCGAGGTAGCGTCGAAAACTTCGGACGTTGCCGGCGATGGTACAACCACCGCCACTGTGCTGGCGCAGGCGATTTACCGTGAAGGTGTGAAAACCGTCGCCGCGGGTGCAAACCCGATGGCCTTGAAGCGGGGAATAGAAAAAGCTGTCGAGCGCGCGACTGCAGCAATTAAGAAATTGTCCAAGCCCGTCGCAGGCGACATGATTGCGCAAGTCGGTACGATTTCGGCAAACGGTGACTCAGCTATCGGCGAGTTGATTGCCGAGGCGATGATGAAGGTCGGCAAAGACGGAGTGATTACGGTTGAAGACGCAAAGACCATGGAGACAGATTTGGAATTCGTCGAAGGAATGCAGTTTGACCGCGGCTATCTGTCGCCTTACTTCATCACCGACGCCGAAAAGATGGAAACCGTACTCGAGAATCCCTTCATTCTCCTGAGCGAGAAGAAAATTTCTTCGATGAGAGACTTGCTGCCGGTTCTGGAGCAGGTCGCCAAATTAGGTAAGCCGATTCTGATTATCGCGGAAGATGTCGAAGGCGAGGCCCTGGCAACCCTCGTGGTCAACAAATTACGCGGCACGATCAACGTGGCGGCAGTTAAAGCGCCAGGCTTTGGCGATCGACGCAAGGAGTTGCTGCAGGACATTGCAATTCTGACCGGAGGCCGGGTCATCAGTGAGGACCTCGGCATCAAACTCGAAAACGTCAAAGTCGACGAGCTGGGACGCGCCAAGAAGGTGACGATCAACAAAGACAACACGATCATCATCGATGGCGCCGGCAACACGGACGACTTAAAAGGTCGTGTGAAAACCCTAAAGGCCCAAATTGAAGATACCTCGTCAGACTACGACCGTGAGAAACTGCAGGAGCGACTGGCGAAACTGGTTGGGGGAGTCGCAGTAATCCGTGTGGGCGCGGCCACTGAAACTGAATTGAAAGAAAAAAAAGCGCGTGTTGAAGACGCTATGAACGCCACTCGCGCTGCTGTTGAAGAAGGCATTGTGGCCGGTGGGGGCGTCGCCCTGATCCGTGCCGCGAAGGCATTGGAGAAGTTCATAATCTTCGAAGCGGACGAGGATGGTGAGACCACGGGTGACCCCGATGAGCAAATTGGCGTCAACATCGTGAAGCGCGCGCTTGAAGAGCCGTTGCGTCAGATCGTACAGAACGCCGGCAAAGAAGGAGCGGTAATCGTAGAGAAAGTTCGCGCTAGCAAAGACGCAAACTTCGGCTACAACGCCGCCACTGAAACTTTTGAGGACCTTGTGGCCGCGGGGATTATCGATCCCGCGAAAGTCACACGTTGCGCATTACAAAACGCCGCATCAATTGCGGGCCTAATGCTGACAACGGAGGCCCTCATTTCTGAGCTACAGGAAGATGATAAGCCACGGGCGCTGCCCGGCGGCATGGATATGTAATCCCAACGTCCTTAGCAAATTGGGAAGCTACCATGTTCCGCATGCGGCTTCTGTTGAGTCCCCAAAGAAGAAGTTCGGAGGGGAATCCCATCGGGGAAAAGGTAAAAACTATGAGTACGAAACTTTATGTCGGTAATCTATCTTTTGAGACTTCCAAAGAAGATCTGCAAGAGATGTTCGCGAAAGCGGGCACGGTCGAAAGCGTCTCCTTGATTGAAGATCGCGAAACAGGTCGCTCACGCGGCTTCGGCTTCGTGGAGATGTCAACGAAGGAAGAAGGCGCAGCTGCCATCCAGCAGTTCAACGGTAAGGACCTGGGCGGACGTGCGCTGAACGTCAACGAAGCCAAGCCACGCGAAGATCGCGGCGGCGGTGGTCGCAACGGCGGCTCGCGTTACTAATCCATAGCTCGTAAGTAATTGCGACTGATAAAAGCCTCTGGTGGAATGTTTCGCCGGGGGCTTTTTCTTTGTTGATGCCTTGACGGTCTGGGTGACTATGCTGATTGCGGCATAAACTGAAAGTCAGGAAGGGGGCTAGCGAAGCGCGCCCCCTAAGCATCGAGGCTCCAAAGCCACTTAACCTTGAATTAAGACGCCACGCTACGATGGAGCGTGGGCGCGCTACGCTCTGCCCACCTTCCCAACCTGCAAATTCCCGCGACTTGCACTTAAGACCGAGCACTCTTCCAATCGGAAATCAGAGTCTAAAAATCGCAAATGACTTAACGGAGCGTTTTGGCCACCTCGAGAATTTGTTCGGGCCGGGCACGGACCCAATAGTTTTCCGTCAGGTTCACCCACCGCACAGTGCCGGCCGAATCCAATAAAAACTCGGCCGGCCTGGCAATGTCCTGGCCGTCAGTTCCTGCGCCCGCGTGAAGCAGGTCGTAACGGCGAATCACTTCGGCTTTCGGATCAGAAAGAAAAGTGAACGTGTAGCCGGCCTTCTCACGAAGGTCGCGCGACACCTCTGGAGTGTCTACGCTGATCGCAACCGGACGAATCCCTACCCCCTCGAACTTAGCCAAACTATTCTGAATGCTCCGAAACTCGGAGTTGCATGAAGGTCACCAGTAACCTCGGTAAAAAACCAGCAGCACCCCTTTAGGCGCGTTTCCGTTGACTGGCGATGCGAGAAGCTCCGACAGCGAAACCGACTTGCCATTCGTATCGGAGAGTGTAAAGTCGGGTGCCTTTTGGCTTATCTGGGGAGCGCTATGAGAGATGGGCAAGCGCCTTGCGATAATAAAAGTGGCGAAGATAAACAATCCGAAAATCGCGACGCTGAGAGTCGCCAGAATGGCGGCTACAATCTTTGATCCCGTGGGATGGGGGCGGTCCACCCCAAGCGTGCTGCTCGGGTCGGAACTCCGGTCTGTCGCTAATGCACGCCGAACTCCAACTAACAAAAGCGCCGCTGCCAATGCGAAGAGCAGTAGGTTGGCCCAGGGAAAATCGCGAGTGACGGGGAACCAAACGAATACAAAGAAGTAGCTGAGAAAAGCAATTAAGCTAAGCAGGAAACCCGCCCAGATTGGCCAGTTGATTCTTCGCGCGTTCATAGAAGTCCTCTTCGCAAAGTCTGTCGATGTCTTAGTTTCGGCTCAAGCACAATACACCATCCACGAATTCGCACGAAATAGCACTAACAAGACTTCGTGTTCCTTGCGTAATTTCGTGAATAGTTTTTGCTCGGTAGGAATCGATAGCCCCCTGGCGTAAGGGAATCCCAGATTCGGCGTGATAAAGTAATTTGCTAACGATCCTATGACGAATGTCACCAAACAGGAGGCTCTATCGAGTGTGGCCGAGATGCCTGGTCCACCCGGACCTGATGCGAATCCGTCGCCACCGGAAAAGGGACGTTACGACAGATCCATCGTCGAGGGACCGTTGCGGTCCGCGGTCTGGAAAATCGCCTGGCCGACAATGCTCACGAACGTCATCGGCGGCTTGCAAGGAATTGTCGATCATGCGCTGGTCGGCCATCTCGTCGGCTTCTCGGGGAATGCCGCGATCGGCGTTGCGTGGCAGATTTTCATCGTTGTCATTGTCTTCATCACTTCGCTATTCACCGGGATGAGCGTGCTCGTAGCCCGCTTTGCCGGCGCAGGGGAGGAAGAGAAAGTCAACCGCACGGTCTATCAGGCGTTCTTCACCGCGGTCGGGATCTCGCTCCTGATAATGGCACCGCTAGGGTATTCCCTCTCGCCATGGCTGCTGGATCTGGTCAACGCCGCACCCGAAGTGAAGGCGGAGGCGCTGCCGTTCCTGCGTATCATGTTCCTCTTCAGTATCGGCATGCTCCTGTTCTTTATGCTGAGTGGCGCATTGCGCTCTGCTGGAGACGCGCGCACGCCGATGATCCTCGGCATCGCAATGACCGTGCTGAACCTCGTACTGAACGTGATCCTCATTCGGGGGCTGGGTCCCATCCCGGCGTTCGGTACTGCCGGCTCGGCGATGGGTACCGTGATAGCGTCGGGGCTCCTGGGCGTGTACGCGCTTTGGAAACTGTGGCACGGGGGCTGGGTCGTTTCGTTTCCGCGCGGAGAGGGCTTCGGTCCGGATTGGACCATCATCAGGTCGCTTTTCCGATTTGGACTGCCGACCGGCATCCAGGGAATTGCGATGAACGTTGGTGGAGTGTTCATGCTCGCGTTTATCGGTTCGCTTGCTCAGAGCGCGGCGGCGCAAGCGGCGTTTGCCATCTCCTATTCACAACTCTTCTCCCTGATCACCTGGTCTTCGATCGGTCTGATGGGCGCAGCGGCGGCTGTCGCCGGACAGAACCTCGGCGCGGGCCATCCCGATCGGGCTAACGCGGCGGTGCACGTGGCTGCCAGCTTCGGATTCGCCGGCGCGGCGTTCATCGGAATCTTTTTCCTGTTCTTCCCGCGACAATTGCTCGCCATCTTCGGCATGAACGAGCCTGGGGTCGTCGAAATCGGAGTCCAACTTCTGCGGGTGCTGAGTGTGTCGGGTCTCTTTATCGCCGTCGCCCTCACGTACACAGGTGGACTGCAGGGGACGGGAGATACCAGAAGCCCGCTCTACATCTCCATCATCTCGCAGATCATCGTGCCCCTCAGCATCTGTTTTGTGATCCAGCAGACAAGCACGCTGGACCCGATCAACATCTGGATCGCGATTCTCGTCGGTCACGCAACGCGGTGCGCGCTGACCGTGATTCGCTTCAATCAGGGAAAGTGGCGCGGGATCGCGGTGGATATCGAACCAAAAGCAAAGCAGAGCGCATCGTGACATGAAACATGAGCCTCAAGAAAGGAATTGGTGGCGGGTTTGCGCGGATCACACAGATCAGAATCAGATCTGTCAAGTCCTTAAGGTAGCGGTTAAGCGATTGCAGAAATCCTTTTGCTCCCATTCGTGCCAAAGTGCAAGGGCGGCACGAAAATGTTTTGTGCGTAACCTGGAAAAGTCACTCAAGAGCCATATCATTGCGTCGCGTTCGTCTTCGGAAGTCGCTCGCTCAGAGCTCGCCTTCTTTTTAAGTCGGGATAATCGCTTCCCAAAGTGTTCAATCCACAGATCGCAATCATGGAGTTCACCCAGTGATGATTGCATCTGGGCCACCTGGCGCGAAAAAACTCCTAACTGTTCCCCCCAGCACGCAGCAAACAACTCCATCGCATACCTGAGGCGTTTGGCCGCAATGCGCATTTCGTGCAGAGGTTTAACCTCCTGTGGCTCATATAAACTGGAACTCAATGCTTCCAGTTCCTTCAGGCGTTTAATAAGAGTCGATCCGGCAAACGCCTTGTAAGTGGGGCCACTCTTGACGGTGGCGCCGGATTCAGTTGGTTTGGTAGCGTCTTGAGGAACAATTGCATCCTCGATCGCCTGCCGAAAGTTGCGCTTAAGTTGGGAAAGCTCCTTATAGTTCAACGCTTGCACCAGCTCTTTTCGCGCTGGATCCAGCCTGGCTTTCCGATCGTCGATGATCCGTTGCAAACCTGACGAAATCTCGGGACTAGCTTTCTTCTGCAATTTCTCAAGAGCGATGATTGCCACATCGTAGTCGCGTACCACTCCCAGTTTGTCAGCGATTTCTTTGAGACGCTTTGTCGACGAGGCTATTTTCGTTTTACGCAAGTGAGGTGCAAAATCTCTAAGGGCGCTGCGCACGCGACGCGAGGCGACGCGCATATCGTGAACACCCTCGGGGTCACTGAAATCAAGTGCAGCTTTGCGCAAGAGACACATCTCCTCGAGCCTGGGATCCAGAACAAGCGGCACGGCCTCGGTCGCTGCCCCGTCGCATTCAATACCGCCGATCTCCCTGGCTTTAGCCATAAGTAGTTACCCGCGAGTCGACTTTGCGCTAATGGCATTGATAGACAAATTGCAGTTGAAAGCTTGCTCAAACAGCGGGCGTCTTCGCTCGGCCTCAATCATTTCTTTTTCGCAATCTACATCGCTCTGCACGGTTATCTTGACCGCTTCTCCTTCCACCACGCATTCAAGCTCACGCACACGATTTTCATGACTTCTGTCCAGGCCGTCGGCGAGTCGCAAAATGGCACCCAGACGGGCCACCGAGTCGCGATCGGCCGCATTAAGCGCCCCAAAATCCGGATGGCGCTCTTTGGGGGGAGAACCGCGGTGGTAGCGGGCAATATTCGCGATAACCGCGCGTTCACCTTCGGCAAATCCGGTCAACTCAGAGTTCTTTATCAGATAGAGGGCATGTTTGTGATGGGACCCGTGAGCGATGTGATAACCGATGTCGTGAAGCAACGCCGCCGCCGATAACAAAGTGCGTTGGTGTCGAGTCAGCTCTTCACTGGGCGCCAGGCTATCAAAGATCTTCTCAGCCAAACGAGCGACCTGGAGCGAATGAGCCTCTTCATAACCAAAGCGCCGCCCGACGGCGTGAACGCTGCGCATTTTGGGATCAGCAAAGTGCGAAACAGGCGGTCGCGATTCAGCCTCCAGTTCCCTGAGGCGATCGATGATGACGCCTTCGCGCAACGCCCATTCGCAAGTCAGCAGGGAGTTAAGCCTTAAGGCGCGCATAGCCCCTTCAAGTATTTGACCACCGGCGACAATAATCTCTGACCGCTGAGGGCTGAGTCCGCCCAATCGCTTGCGCTCTGCAATAGGAAAACTGGCAACGCTTACATTAAATCGCAAAAGCAGCCCCAGAGATATATCAAACTCCGAGGGCTGCGCCGGTTGGTGTTTTCGTTGTGAGTCACTCTCCAGGCGCGAACGTAGCGCCGCGCCTAAAGCAAGTATGGTTCCCGATGTGCCGGTGGCTTGCTGCCAGGTTGCATTGCGCAACTCGCGCGCCGGGCGTTCGAATGCGGCTTGAACTTGATGACGCAGATCACCCAGTTCTTTAGCCTTAAGAGGATCGGACTTGAGGAATTTCTCCGTCAGACCAATCGCTCCCAGATCGACGGAAAAGAGCGCGAGCGGTACTCCGTCACGAAAGAGGGAGATTTCAGTTGAACCACCACCGATATCGAGGTTCAGGTTGGTGGCTCCAGTAGTAGCACAACTCTGACTTGCCGCGAGTCCTATCAGCCTCGCCTCTTCGATCCCGGAAAGAACCTCTACTTTTATTCCGCTCTTCAGTTCGACTTCCCTGACAAACTGAGAAGAGTTGTTCGCCTCGCGCACCGAAGCCGTCGCGGTAGCAATTATGCTCTCTGCACCGCGGGCCTCGGCAATCGAACGAAATCGTTGTAGACATTCAACTGCGCGGTCGATGGCCGCGCGGCTGATATGCCTCCTGCGCAATGTTTGGTGCCCAAGTCTGACAAACTCTTTCTCACGAGTTATGACAGCGAATGAATCGCTGGCTGCCGCGTCAACGACTACCAGCTTAATCGAGTTGGAACCGATGTCGATTGCTGCAAGTTTCAATATTTTGCCTGGGCTAGTTCGGAAGGCTACAGCTTTTTCATTTCTGAGAAGTGGAGGCTTTCGCGAGTGGCACTTTGACGAGATGATCTCTTTCGATTACGCGAGTTACTGCGCGCCTCAGCGTAGCGCCCACCCGTCGCACAGAGGTCGAGGCGTCCAGGACCTGAAAACCATATTCCTCGGTCATGCGGTCAAAGACTTTCAACATTCGCGTTTGGTATTCAATAAAGCTGTCGTAAAAATCCTGCCCGAGGTGGACATCCATTCCCGATTCCCAAAAATCAAACCCACCGCCAGACGTAAGCACACGTTCAACAAGTTCCTGGGCTGTATTGATCCTCAGGTAAAAAACAGCATCGGGAATTAAGGCAATTTGATAGATGGAGCGTATCCAGGGAGCATCAATCCCGCGCACCTCGGCGCGCGCCATTGCCGAGTAGATGTATCTATCGGTGAGCACGATAAACCCGGATCTCAAGGCGGGCAAGATTTCATTCTCGAGGCGATCGACGAAATCCGTGGCGTAGAACAACTGCAGTGTCAGGCGACCGAGGGTGTGACCGGTCTTGGCTTCCTTAATTCCGCGCCCGGCCAGGACTGATCTGGTCATTCCCGTGTCGATAACCGCATGGCCTCGCGACTCCAGCCAAGTGCGCAGAAGAGCGATGTGGGTGGACCGCCCCACACCATCGGTTCCCTCGATCACAATCAATTTGCCACTGTATTCCTCATCCTGAATATGTGGCAGTGGCGTGCCGTAAAACAGTTTTTTGTTAATGGGATCTGAACCGCCTGTTTTCGAGATGACTCATGATGAGTTGCCGAACTTCCCGCTGTTGCTGTTCGATCGACCGCGTGGCATCGACTAGAGTTAACCCAAACTCACTAACCATGCGATCGTATTCACTCAAGATTTTGCCTTGGAAGAGCGTGAAACTTTCTTCGGGATTCTCTGACCAACCCATATCAAGACCCGACTCGTAGTATTTTAACTGGGGCCTGCCTGAAACTATGCGATCAATAGCAACGTCGAGTGGCGCGCGAAAAAAGAAGGCGATTGTGGGTTTCACGGCAAACTTGTAAACGTCGCGGACCCACGCCGGATCGCAGCCCCGCGCCACGTCGCGGGCGAAAGCCGTGTAGATGTAACGATCGGCCAGCACGATGGCCCCAGCTTTCAAGGGGGGGATGATGTCGCGCTCGGTGCGGTCCGCAAAATCCGTGGCGTGAAGAAGGGAAAAGGTTGCCGGGGTAAAAAGATGTCGTTTCTTCGCTCGTTTAGTCGTATCCTTGACCAGGGGGGACGAGTTCCACTCAGAGAAAAAGACAGGATAACCTTCGGCTTTTAGCCACTGATAGATCAACATGAGTTGCGTCGACTTGCCGCTGCCGTCTATGCCCTCGACCACAAAGAGCTTGCCAGGGAAGCGGTGTCGACCATACGGAATCATAGTGTGCATTCTGACTTAACAATGTTACGCGAATGTGAACGGGCCGCGGAGGTGAACAGCATTCATGAAGACACTGCTCCTGCTCAGGCATGCAAAGTCGAGTTGGAAGGACCCCTCTCTACCGGACTTTGAACGACCTCTCAATGACCGTGGACGAAAAGCGGCCGAAGTGGTGGGGAAATTCATAGCAAAGCAGAATATTACCATAGATCTAGTGATCAGTTCCCCGGCGGTACGCGCTCGACAGACCATTGATCTTGTCCTGCGTGCTGCCCGGCGTTCGCCTGAACTGCGTTTTGACCAGCGTGTGTACGAAGCAAGCCCCACGCGCCTGCTTGAAATCACATCGCAAATTGAGGACGACCGGAAATCTGTATTACTCGTTGGCCACAATCCCGGAATGGAGGAACTGCTGGCTCTCTTGGTGGGTGTCGAGCAGCACATGCCCACCGCCTCGTTGGCGAAGGTGATACTAAGCAGCAAAAAATGGGACAAGATCCTGGGAGAGAAGGGTGTCCTGGAGTCATTTGTACGAGCGAGGGAAATAAAGCCCGACGAAGTTGGCGGCCGGTAGGGCATAGGCAGTGTGAAAACCGAAGGAAGTATGATGGTGATTTGCAGGGCGGAAATTCAGCAAAGCATTTGCAGTTGGGAATACGGGCAAAGCTTAGCACCTCGCTCCAGATCCATTATCACTCAACCTTGGGCCAACAATTGCAGTTCAGCTTCGCAGCCCGCCGAAGCGGCGAGCAAATATCAATTTAGAAACTTTTTAGCCTGTAATAAAATCAACAACTTACAGGCAAGTTCTAAAGAGCAAATTTGCAGGTTGGGAAGGTGGGCAAGGCGAAGCGCGCCCCCGCCCCAGCGTAGCGTCTTTCGCAGGCTAGAAACCGCCTACTTCTTATATGGAGACTCGGTCCAGTGAGTCTCGAAGAAAATACAGTTTGTGACGCTACGCTGGAGCGGGGGGCGCGCTTCGCTTTGCCCGCCTTCCCAACCTGCAAATATCCTGAACTCGAATTGTAAATTCAGCTTGAGTGGCTTTGGAGCCCCGATGTTTAGCGGAGGCGGCCTGCGCCTTTCTGCCCTCTTGACCTGCTCATTAGCGGGCGTAACGGACAATTGGGAGGTTAGATGGAGTCACGCACTATCGTCGTCGGCGACATTCATGGCTGTTACGATGAATTAATGGACTTGTTGAATCAGTTAAATTTCGGAGTGAGTGACCGGATAGTGTCGGTTGGCGATCTCGTCACGAAAGGACCGAAAAACCGCGAAGTCCTGGAGCTCTTCATGACAGACTCAAGATTCTCAACCGTGATCGGTAATCACGATCTGGCATTGCGCCGGCTCTGGAATGGCGAAGAAGTGGAACTCAAGGCCTCGCAGAAGGAAGCGCACAGGGAGCTAAAGGCGGACAAAGATCGCTTCACACCATATCTCAACAGCCTGCCATTCATGATCGATTTGGGAAGTCACCTCGTGGTTCATGCCGGCTTGCGCCCAAACGTGGAACTGCATTCTCAGACGACGGAAGATTTAACTCAAATACGAACTTTGGGAGAAGATCGCGAGAGCAAGGACGGGACGCCCTGGTACGACGTTTATGACGGCGAAAAGGTCGTGCTGTTCGGACATTGGCCAGCTTCAGATCCCCGGCGCGGGAGGATGGCACTCGGTTTGGATACCGGCTGCGTTTACGGTCATCAGCTTACGGCGTATACCATTGAAACAGGTGAGTTGAATTCCGTCTCCGCTCGCCTTGCTTACGCTTCCGCCTGAGTTCACGATATCAACGATTCGAGTAGCTTGCGTTACTGCCCAATAGGCGGATCGGTGGCTGTCGCTGGTTGGGTTTCGTTAACGTGAATCGTGTTGGTTTCTGAGTCCATGTAGAAGTGGTTCTTCCCCGTTGCGCCTACACCGTCGGATACTTGTGGGTCGGCATTGACTGCGAACCCGGCCTGCGTGGTTGTAGATTTCGGGATCGCCCTCATGGTGTAAACGTACCCATCGACCACGGGTGTCGTGCCCCCGAAGCGGGTGTCAAGCAGATTCTCTTTCAGCATTTCTTCAAAGGAGCCAAAGCTGGAGCGCTGGTGCGCGTTGTAATAAAGCATCTGCTGCTCCGCGACTGTTCTGAGAGTCTTAATGGCCGCGGCTTCGTTTGCAGCGCGAACTGCAGCTCGCCATCCGGTCACCCCCACAGCGATCAAAATGCCAATGATGGCAATCACGATCATTAGTTCGATAAGCGAAAAGCCTCGCTCACGATTGCGATTTGTATAATTTGATTTCATGGTAGCCCTCGCCGTCATTACACGTTCCATCCGGTCTTAGGTTCCGGGATTCCTTGCGCGCCGGAGACCGCGCAATGTTGTGGAATAGGGTTAGTCTACTATAAGGAGGCACAACCGTCACTTTGCCACCCAATAGGGCACTGGGGCAGTAGCCCGACTGTTAAGAAGGGGGTCCGTCAAGATGCGGTCGATGCTGAGGAACAACAGCCGCACGAGACTTATTGCAGAATCGAGAGCAGTAGAGGCTGTGAAACCCCCAAAGGGCTGGGGAATTGCTGGGCTTGAATTGTCAATTCAAGGGTCAATGGCTGCGAATCTAGACCGGGGACGCGGTCCGCCTTGCTCTCCTTGACAGTCAGGCTACCGCCCGATTGTCTATCACTACGAACCAAACTTTAAACGTGCGGCAGTCAACTTTAGCATGTAGAATAAATGCTGAGTTCTGGAGCTACGAAACAATAATGATGAGACGTCTGCAACCAGTGGACGGGCAAGGTCCGTTAGTAGCCTCCGATGCCGTCGACGGAATCGACAGACTGCAGCGAGCAGTCGAGACGGTCATACGAGGTAAACCGGAAGCCGTTCGCCTGGCCATAGTTACTTTGATTGCCGGTGGGCACCTGCTGGTTGAAGACGTACCCGGCGTGGGCAAAACTACCCTGGCCCAGGCTCTTGCACGAGCTCTCGACTGCAGCTTTCAACGCATACAGTTTACTTCGGACCTTCTACCTTCAGACGTGATCGGGTTATCCGTCTATAAGCAACATTCCGGTTTATTCGAATGGAAACCGGGCCCGGTTTTCGCCAATGTCGTCTTGGCCGACGAAATCAACAGAACGACGCCGAAGACGCAGTCGGCACTTTTGGAGGCAATGGCCGAAAGGCAGGTCACGGTTGAAGGAGTAACGCATCCGCTGCCTGCGCCTTTTATTGTGGTAGCAACGCAGAACCCCATCGAGCATCATGGGACATATCCCCTACCAGAATCTCAGCTCGATCGCTTCATGCTGCGGCTGAGAATAGGTTATCCCGATCTCCGAGACGAGAAACAAATCCTTCGCGATCGCGAGCGCGCCGATCCTCTTAACGATCTGGTCCCCGTGATGTCTGCGGAGGAAGTAATGGAACTGCAACGCAGCGTTTCCGCGGTTGCCGTCGATGACGCGTTGGTCGAATACTTGATGAGCATCGTTGCAGCCACACGCGATTCCGAGATGCTCGATCTCGGCGTTAGCCCTCGCGGAAGCCTGTCACTGTTCCGGGCGGCCCAGGCGCTGGCCCTCACCGAGGAACGATCCTACTGCATTCCCGACGACATCAAGCGACTCGTGGTACCAGTATTTGCCCACCGGATTCTCGTTAGTTCGCGCTTTGCTTCCGCCCTGCGACGCAGCGAGGAAGCGGAAGCCGTTCTGCGAGAGATCATGAAAACGGTCAGCGTCCCGCTCTAGGAAGGATGAAGGATGAACCGGCAGGTAAACGGCCAGGGACGCCGTCGATTTTCATCCTTTATCCCTCATCCTTCATTCTTTTCAAGGTGGCGCAATGCGTTCCTCGGGACCCTGCTTGTTCTCGCCGGCCTGGCTGCCGCACTAGTATCAGTTCTCGCCCGGCAGACTAACGATAACCGCCTCACCACCGCAGGCGCATTACTGTCGCTGATCATCGCCGGATTGATCCTCGTTTTCATCGTCCCCCCTCTCGCTCGTTCAGCTCGTCTGGAGATGGCCGGACTTGATCTGCCTATTGAAGTGACGACCGGGGGAGCGATCTTCCTTGCTATCGTGTCCATTGTCGGTCTGGCTGCCTGGAACACAGGAAACAACTTGCTGTTTCTGGTTTTCGCTCTACTTTGTTCCACACTATTCGTGGGATGGATCGCTGCCAAAGCGTCACTGCGGGACCTGGTAGTCTCGGCCCGCTTTCCCGATCACATTTTTGCGGACGAACCTGCTCCGGTGATAGTGACTCTCCGAAACACAAAGCGCGTCGTGCCCTCCTTCTCAATTCTGGTAGAAGCGCGAGGACCAACGAGTTCCAAAGCAGCCAGGAAGCGCAAATTGAAACGAAAGGAGCATCACAAACGTCCTCTAGCTTATTTTAGTTACATACCTCATGGGGCCGCCGCAGAGCAGCGAGTGGAGCAACTCTTCCCCCGGCGTGGCTACGTGTTCATCAATGGCTTCGAACTCTCCACGCGCTTTCCGTTTGGATTCGTACGCAGACGGCGGCGACTCAAAGCGCGAAACGTCGATATCGTGGTCTATCCGAAACCAGAACCAATCGGGGACGAGTTACATCTGCTGCCGATGTATGCCGGACGCCTGGCATCCATGCGCCGTGGTGTCGGTCACGATCTTTTCTCCCTTCGCGATTACCAGGCCCAGGATGATCTGCGCCATATCGATTGGAAAGCCACGGCTCGTGCGCGGCGCCTCACAGTGCGCGAATTCACGTCAGAAGACGAGCGCCGCATCACCATCATTCTCGATACCAGGCCAGTGCCCAAATCAGAGTTAGGAAGTTTCGAGGCGCGCTTCGAGCGGGGTGTTATTCGCGCAGCTTCTCACTTGAAGCACTTTATCGACGAGGGTGCTGAGGTGCGTCTGATTCTCGGCACCGAGGTCGGATCTTCCGGTTCAGGACTGGAACATCTGTACCAGTGCCTGCGGCGCCTGGCGCTCGTACGCCCCGATCTCGCCTCATCGTCCGCGGAAATCGAAGCTGCCCAGCGCTCCCGGTCCGTTTCAGGCGACGACTACTCAATCCTGCTTACGACGGCCGCGCCAGGTTCTATCCCGGCAAGAGTTTGGCGCAGTTCCTACGTGATATATCTCTGAAGAAATGAGTGGTCCGGGTGGTTAGTGCCGGTTCTGTCAGCTGCTTTGATACGCTCGCCAGGATTCAAATCCACTTCGGTCACGCGTCACGCGCGCAATCTTGTCGGAGCTATCTGCGGGGCTATTGCCGCGGGATTTCTCCTGCTTTGGGGGTGCGCGCCACAACTACACAGCGGCGGCCATCAACATAGTCATTGGCATCGTTACGATCTTTGCTGACCCGATAGCGGCGTGTTTGTTCAGTGGATACAGCTCTACCCGCTCTCCACCGAGAGCCTGCGATCCATCCTCGCCACCTACCAGAAGGTGTTTTCGCACGTAATGGTGTTTCGGGTTAATGGCGCGACTAAAGGCAAGGACTTGATTCTGGTAGGTAGCAAGGTGCCACTGAATCTGGATCGAATAGCCGAGCGAATGCAAGATCCGAGAACTGCTGCGGAGCTGGCCAGAGTGGGCTTGATGAATGATACCGACGTTAAATCGTGGTACGTCTGCGACGAAAAAGCAACTTGCTCAAGCTGCGGCCGGGGCAGTCATCAATGCTGACGACAACATGCACGTCGAAACGACGGTTCCGCGCGAAGCTTTCCTGCCGCTAATGCAAAGCAACTCCTTTTGGCTTGAAAAACTTGCCGCAAAGTCCGAGTCGGGGAGTCTTAAGTCGGGAGTCAATTTCTGCTTCCCGACTTTCATGTCATCGGGCAGGCCTGAACAGAGACGAGTTGCCAGCGGTCGTCGCGCAAGGAATAGATGTGAATGATTTTGTAGTGTCCGCTAAAGTCTCGTCCCTTGTAATACCACTTTGCTGAATCCTTTGCCGTTAGTACCGCGGTGCTTCCCCAGATACGGACGCTGACGTTCTCACGGGTAAGGGATTCGACCTTTACATCACCCGAGGCGACATCGCCGATGAACTGTGACTTATCATCACCCTCCATCGGATAAGCAAAGAAAAAATCGTCGGCCATAATGCGATCCAGCGTCGCGGCGTCGGCCCTGACCAACGCTTTAACCCACTCGTCATTCATTTATCTCAGCGCCTGTTCAGTTTGGATTCTCGAAGGTTCCGGGGCGGGTTGCTCACCAGACATGATGTGGCCTCCTTAGACCGCAGGGCAAATTGGGGCGTTAGGACTGTTATGCTTCTATTCCAAACCGAGAATGTCTGTCAATAGGCTGGGAATACAGAACCGCGAGCGGTAGCGACCGGACCAAAACACAACTCTTGGTAAAACCGCAATTAAGACGAATTACGTTTAGGATCCGGTCGCTACCGCTCGCGGTTCTGTATTACCTCGGTCTCAAGAAAGGAGCTCAGCGCTGCTGCGGCTTTTTCACCGCTGCGAATACAGTCAGGGATGCCTGCGCCTCGGTAAGCGTTACCGGCCAGTTTGAGAGTCGGGAGTTGAATTAAATGACTCTCGATTCTTTGAACTCGGTCCAGATGTCCAATTTCGTACTGAGGCATCGACCGGGGCCAGCGAATCACTTTGCTGAAGAGCGGCGCTTTCTCAATACCCAGAAGCTCACGCAGATCAGCCTGAACAAGCTGGAGCAGTCGGAGCTCGTCCAGGACAAACATGTCAGGTTGTAAAGCGCCCCCAACGAATGCTCGCAGTAACACAGATCCGTTCGGGGCCCGGCCGGGGAACTTAACGCTGCTGAAGGTGCAGGCAATTAGAGATCGCTTCTCAATAAACGGCACGACAAAACCAAAGCCGTCGAGGGGATGTGGTATGTCTCCCCGATAGTATGCGAGGTTCACCGTTGCCGTTGAAGCATAGGAAATCGACTTGAGTTCCTCAGACAGTTTGGAATCCGTTTCTTGTAACAACTGCGCCGCGGCGTACGTGGGAAGGGCAATGCATACCGCGTCAGCGCGAATGCAAACGCCCGACTCTGTATTGACTAACCAGCCCCCTGAAGAGCGATCCAGTCGGAGCGATCCTACTCTTGCATTTAGCTGCACCGATTCTTGCGGAAGCCTCAAGGAAAGCTCGTCGACCAGAGTTTGCATCCCACGGTTAAAGGAAAGAAAAAGACTGTAGCGGGCTCCGCTTGTGCCGTTGGTCTCGGCTTTATCCTGTGTGCCAGCGCGCTTCAGCATTCCCAGAATAACGCTGCGATCCGTGTGTTCCATTTCGAGAAAACGGGGCATGGTAGCTCGCAGGCTCAGTCGCTCTGGGTCGGCGGTGTAGATTCCGGCGACCATCGGCTGGGCCATGCGTTCCAGGGCCTCACGTCCGAGGCGTCGTCTTACAAACTGGGCCAGACTCTCATCGATATTTTGGTTGGTATTGCCTCGCGGTAAAAGCAGATCCAGGGCCATCCTGGCTTTGCCGGTCCAACTGAAGATGTCACTGGTAACGAAAGGCCACAAACGTGAGGGACTTAGCAACTGAAAACCTTCCGGCACCGGGCGGAGTCTTCCATTTCGCACGATAAAACTGCGTCGGTGCTCCTTGTTCGTTTCGATGAGTTGGGATTCAATCCCCAAGCGCTTCGCGAGTTCAACCGCTTCAGGCTTGTCGGAGATGAACGAATCCGGACCATGCTCCAGCACAAACTCGTCACGGTGCTCAGTCTGAAGCGTGCCCCCGAGCCTCGACCTTGCTTCCAGGACTGTCACATCGGTCCCTTTACCGTGTGCGACGAGCCAATGCGCAGCGGCTAAGCCCGTGATCCCACCGCCGATGATGATGATTCTTTTCATGGTTGACATGGTGGAGCGCCAAAACAGAGCCGAGGACGGTAGCGACCGGGGAAGTACGCTGAAAGCGTTGGCTAGTTGCAGCCCAGGGTTGCAGCAACCCTGGGATTCCATTCAACCCATACTACTTCGCGA
>JACCUI010000138.1 GCA_013811945.1 Pyrinomonadaceae bacterium
CACCGAAGAAGCAGCTCGCCTCAAAGCTGAAGAGGAGTCGTTGCGCTTCGCTGCGGAAGCTCAACAACTGACTGAGCAAGCTCGCCTCCGCACGGAAGAAGAGGCACACCGTCGAGCTGACGCCGAAGCCCGTTTGAAAGAAGAGGAGGCCCGTCGATTAACCGAAGAAGCAGCTCGCCTCAAAGCTGAAGAGGAGTCGTTGCGCTTCGCTGCGGAAGCTCAACAACTGACTGCGCAGGCTCGCCTACGCACTCAAGAAGAGGCAAGCCGCAGAGCTGAGGCCGAAGCTCGCTTGAAAGAGGAGGAGGCACTGCGACTCACCGAAGAAGCAGCTCGCCTCAAAGCTGAAGAGGAGTCGTTGCGCTTCGCTGCGGAAGCACAGCAACTGGCTGAGCAAGCTCACCTGCGCGCAGATGAAGAGGCGTACCGTCGAGCCGAGGCCGAAGCCCGCTTGAAAGCGGAGGAGGCCCGTCGATTAACCGAAGAAGCAGCTCGCCTCAGAGCTGAAGAGGAGTCGTTGCGCTTGGCTGCGGAAACGCAGCAGCTGACTGCGCAGGCTCGCCTACGCACCCAAGAAGAGGCAAGCCGCAGAGCTGAGGCCGAAGCCCGCTTGAAAGAGGAGGAGGCCCGTCGATTAACCGAAGAAGCAGCTCGCCTCAAAGCTGAAGAGGAGTCGTTGCGCTTCGCTGCGGAAGCTCAACAACTGACTGAGCAAGCTCGCCTCCGCACGGAAGAAGAAACTCGGAAGCAGTTAGCCAAGGATAAGAGGTTTAATCAAGTGCTACGCAGCTCCGAAGATGAAGAACGTGGCCAGACAATCAGCTCGGCGTATCCGCTGGAATCTGCACCAGATCAGTCGCTCAGGGACTCAGAAACCAAACGCTGCCCGAAATGCAGTCGGGTGTATCGGAGTCCGCTTCTGGCGTATTGTTCGTATGACGCTGCTCTGTTGGTCACAGGTGGCGATCCTGCTTTCAATGAACCTATCAGACCAAATGCCTTGCCGCGCCCTACATTGTGGGCCCTGGTCATGATTACCTTCCTGGGAAGCCTTATTCTCAGCTACCTGGGATTCAGTTACATCCGCGAGCCAAGCGCCGCCAGAGTAGAAATAGCGCAGCCCGCGAAGGTCGAGCAAAATCAACCGGTAATTGGTGGCACACTAAACGGCAAGGAAGCCACAATTCCGAATCCGGAATACCCAGCCAGCGCTAAAAGCAAAGGCGCATCAGGCGAGGTCAAAGTTGAGGTTCGCGTGAACAAGAAAGGCATTGTCGTGTCGGCGCGCGCTTTGAACGGACACCCGCTGTTGAAACGGGTCGCTGAACAGGCGGCAAGAAAAGCGAGATTCTCGCCGGAGAAGCTGGCTGACCAGCGATCGATAGTATCAGGAACGATTACATACAATTTTCAGTAGGTATTTCCTTGGCAACTTCAGCTTAACTCTCGAGAGAGTACTCGAAGCAAAAGTGCTTGAGCTGCTGTCTGCAGAAAGAAGTGGTCACCCGGGAACATCCGTAACGAGAAGGAAGCAGTGGTGTGTTTACGCCAGGCTTCAAGATCGTCACGGCTCACCATTTGATCCTGCAAGCCACCGAACGCAGAAATGGGACAATCAAGCGGGGGTTCTTTAGTGTGAGTATAAGTTTCAGTAACCGTGCAATCTGCCCGTAAGGTGGGAAGCATTAACCGCATCAGTTCAGCGTTCTCTTGCGCTTCCTTGGGCATACCGTTTAGCCGATGCAGTTCCGCGAGCAATTCGGAATCCGGTAAATTATGGAGAGGATCAGAATCAGGAATGTCAGGAGCGAAACATCCGGAAACGAAAAGGTGAATTGGTTTTGGCCCGTTCTGGCTGCGAAGTCGACGAGCGAACTCAAAGCCCACCAGCGCCCCCATGCTGTGACCGAAGCAAGCGAACGGCTTGTCCAGATACGGCAGCAAGGCCTCGGAAATGGCTTGTACCAGCGACGACATTTGAGTAAAAGGCTCTTCCATCATTCGGGCACCGCGTCCGGGAAGTTGGATGGGACAGACCTCTATACTCACTGGTAAACTGTCAAGCCACTCGCGATAAATATGCGCACCGCCGCCAGCATATGGGAAACAGAACAGACGCACGCGCGCGTGCGGATTTTGCTTGAAAGATGTAAGCCAGGGAGTTGCTAATGTGATCGTCATACTCCGAGAGTTGCCGCTAAAGCGAGTGAAGGGAGGAAGCGTAAACACCCAGTCGACAGCAACTCTTTCATCTTTATCCCTTATCCCTCAACTTGTCCATCCCTGTTGATGTTCTCAAGTATCTCAATGTCATATGCTTTATACTTAGAGCAATTTCAGGCACGCCCGTCTGACTCAGACGCACGCGCCCTCTTAAAGCAATCGTTCAGTTTTTCAACCAAAAATCGAACATGGGGTTCCACAATGATGGCTCCATGAAAGCCGGAAACCTCGTGGATGTCCAGCCCTTCATCTGCATATCCATCCCAGCCCATGGTCGAATCAGGACTAATACCAGGGAGTTGCACCTTGGCCCTAAAGATGGTGAGGCGGCCCGGATAGGCTTTGATTCGCGGCCAATAATCAACGTGCGCGTGGGAGATGAGATCATGGGTTTTCTGAAGCGCAGGCGGCAATGGACGCCCGATAGCCTGGTAAAACTTAGGGCCATATTTCCGGTACTTATTCTTGATATTCTGTTTGGTTATCTTTGGAATCTTGCCCGCCCTTTGCGAAAAATAGGTCAGTCTGTCCTTAGGTTCAAGCAGCCTCAGGTTATGAAAGTGAAGCTCCATTCTCTGTTTTAAAGAACCAAGCTTACGTTGGCGCGCAGTGACACCCGCCAAAAATTTAGCACCCGGACCATAGGTATCAAACAAGGCGAGCAGGGCCACCCGCTGACCTTGCGCATGAAGCTGCTGTGCCATCTCAAAAGCCACCAGACCTCCGAAGGATGCTCCTCCCAGATAATAAGGGCCCGCTGGCTGCAGGGTACGCATCTCTTTGATGTAGTGAGACGCCATCTCCTCAACCGTATTGTGGGGCATCTGAATCCCATTCAGCGTTCGTAGTTGTAATCCATAGAACGGTTGATCCGAACCGAGATGACGTGCCAGATCACGATAGAAGAGGACCTCGCCTCCACCAGCATGTGTGCAATAGAAAGGTGGTTTCGAGCCGCCCGGTTGAATAGGTACGAGAGACGACCACGGTGATGTCCATCCTTGCTGGCGGAGAATATCAGCCAGATGTTCAATTGTCGGCGCCTCGAAGACGGTCGCGAGAGGAAGCTTCTTCCCAAGCGTCTTCTCGATCTGCGCAAACAATCGTACCGCCAGAAGTGAGTGTCCGCCCAGATCGAAGAAATTGTCGGTCACCCCCACCGGTTGCACGCCCAGAATGTTCTCCCACATCTTGGTGAGTTGTAGTTCCAACGCATCGCGCGGCGCGGTGAACGCCCTCTCTAGGTCGGGTCGCGCTTGATCGGGTGCCGGTAATGCCCGACGGTCAACTTTACCGTTCGGCATTAAAGGTAACGCGGGCAGCATCACTAACGCTGCCGGCACCATATAGTCTGGTAGATGTCTACCGAGGTAAGCCCGCAAGCTCTTAGCGGAGACCACTTCATCCTCGGAAGAAGTGTTTATTTTGACGGTGTCTTCACCGAACAGTCGCTCATAGAATCCTGTCTTCTGGTATGAGCGTTTGTGGTGAAATGATTCGTAGCCCAGATTTATCACTTCGCCATTCTGTCTGATTAAGAATCCCTTAATCGCATAGTCCGGGTTAACGCCATTATCGCTCAGCATGGAACTGCAAACCGCTTTGATGCGATCACCTTTGAAGACTTGGATTCCCGGATCAAACATAGGGAAATAGACGGGCAACCAACTGTACTTGTATTCCAGTGTATCTATCGTTTCACCTTCAATCGTGTGTAGGTTGAGCCATAAGAGAAAGCCGTCGAATCTGCTATCTTTACTGAAAGTAAAGTTCACTTCCCGGTCATACTCCGGCTCGGTATAACCGGTGAAATCCAAATCCTCAAAAGTCTCAACATTGGAGATGAGATTTGATTTGGGGAAGTTCTTAACGCACAGCCTCACATCAAATTTATAACCGACCTGCTCAAAAACCTTCTCGGTGTAATGCCCTGACAACTCAGTGAAACCAAGCTCATTTGAAATTTCGTCGGGGAGGCGAACCGCAGCAATTCTTGTCAGGCATCGCTGTGGGATCATCGTTCCACTCTCTTTAAGAAATCTTCGGGCATCGTTGAGAATCGGGGCCGTCCCTTCGGAACTGCCAATCGTGCCGAGGATCTCCGACACACACACGTCGGCCTTTTCCGGCAACTCTACCTCGGACGAGAAACCGCGTATTAGTTTAATCTTGTCTTCCAAGCCCAGCCTTTTAATCAAAGCTCCGGCCAGCTTATAAGATTCTTCAAGCGTCTCAATGGCGTAGACTCTCTGGGCGCCCGCCTCGACACAGAATCTAGCAAGAATCGCATCCTTTCCAGTACCGACTTCGACGACGACCTTATCTTTTACCAATTTGTTAATTGCCGCTTTGTAGCTGTCATTGCGACGTTGATCGTTGGTCATCGCGTAGTACAGCAACTCATCATAGACTTGGTACTCTCCGACCGATGGCCATAATTCCATCCGATTGCTTTCGCCAAAGGCCTGTCCTTGAGTCGGCACGACGTAGGCGACAAGGCGCTGGTCACCGCTCTCATTCTCTCGCGCCTCCACGACCGCTTCATGCACCCCCGGGTGCTTAGCCAGCATCGCCTCGATCTCGCCCAACTCGATGCGAAAGCCACGGATTTTAACTTGGTAATCACGGCGACCTAAGAATTCGATGTTGCCATCCGCAAGGTAGCGCGCCAAATCGCCCGTCTTGTACATTCGCGCGCCCATCTCCGTGCTGAACGGATGAGGAATAAACCGCTCAGCCGTCAGTTCCGGACGGTTGAGATAACCTCGCGCCAGAGTTTCGCCACCGATATAGAGTTCGCCGGAGACGCCGATTGGCACCGGCTGTAAGTGTCGATCTAAAATGTAGACCTGCTTGTTCGCCAGCGGACGGCCAATGGGTACGGAGCTAACCGTTTGATCTTTTCGCCAACCCACCGGTTCATACGTCGTCGTCGTGATCGTCGCCTCGGTTGGTCCGTAAGCGTTGATCCAGCGAACGCGACCCCCAAATGTCTTCTGCCATGTCGCCAACCGTTCCGGCAGAACTTTCTCATTGCCCACAATCACCAGACGAAGAGTCGAAGGCAGAGGCGCTTCTGTGCCACTCAGTTCACTAACCCACTGGTGCCAGAAGGCGGCCGGCAGGTCAATGACGCTCAACTTTTCTTTCTCCGCGAAACTAAGGAAATCTGTGATCGAAGCTGCCACCTCGTCAGGGCGGATGACAACTGCCGCCCCAGTCAACCAGTACGGAAATATCTCTTCGGCGGCAACGTCGAAGCTGATCGAGGCAAACTGTAGGATGCGATCATGTGACTGAAGAGCATAATGCTTCGCGGCCACGGTGCAGTGACTGACTAACGCCCGGTGTGGGATCATCACGCCTTTGGGCTGGCCGGTCGAACCAGATGTGTAAATCACATAAGCGAGATTCTCTGCCTGAGCATCACTCACAGGGTTCTCTGCGCTCCCGCGGGCAATCATGTCCCAGTCTGCGTCCAGGCGCACCACCTCCGCACCATGCGGCGGCAGGCTCCCCGCCAGACGCGCTTGCGTCAGCAGCACCGGCGCCTCCGCGTCTTCCAGCATGAAGGAGATTCGCTCTTGAGGATACGCCGGGTCCAGCGGCACATATGCCCCGCCCGCTTTCAGAACCCCG
>JACCUI010000057.1 GCA_013811945.1 Pyrinomonadaceae bacterium
CCTTTTTCAAGGTACAGCTCGAAAATACCCAGCACGTTGTACTTGCGGTCATCTCGGGCAAGATGCGAAAGAACCGCATTCGTATTCTAGTAGGCGATCGCGTGAGCGTTGAGATGTCGCCTTACGACCTGACCAGAGGTCGGATAACCTACCGGTACAAGTAAAACTGAGGAGGATTGCGTGGAGAAGCAAACAGCAGCCGTGGCGAAGCAAACAGCGACTATTGAGACAGAGCTGGAGAAACCGGCGTTCGTCGTTGGCGAGCGCGTAGAAAAGTTCTGCATCAAGTGTAAGGAAGAGCGCGGACACGTAATCGCGTCGCTAACTAAACGCGGGAAGATATCACGCGTCAGTTGCCCGAAGTGCGGCACGCTCGGCACCTTTAAGACCGGCGCCGCCTCAGGAGCAAAACGCAAGCTTGATCCGGGCGCGCCCTATGATAGGACCCGCTCCTACCGCGCTGGTCAGACAATGGTTCACCCCACTTTTGGGCAGGGAGAAGTGACGGCGCTGATAGAGCCACTAAAGATCGACGTGCTGTTTGCTGATCGCATTCGCCGTCTTATTCATGCGCAACCAGCTAATCACTGATTTCACGGAGCATTTGTAGAGAGCATAGAGAGCATGTAGACGGCAAACGAAGCTAACCAGTGTTCGCGCGCATCGTCTCCGCTAGCTACATGAGCCGGGACTTCCCTTTCCGTAGTCTGCCGAGCCAGTTAAGATTCTTCACGCCGGATCATTGCGCGGCAGCGCTGTCGTTTGTCGCTCTGCCCTACTTTCCCACGCAAATTTCCTCAGCTTGAATCGTTAATTAGAAATTGACTGGATTCCGCTTTGCCTCACCCCGGCTCTTAGATTTCGCTACGCTTCAGCGTGGAAATCCCGAAGGGCTTTGGCTATCCCAAAAGGTGGATAGCCCGCACGATCTGATCAGTTCCGGTCCGCTTCCAACATTCTCATCTACGTCTCCACCTGTTCTCGTTAAGCAAGAAAACTTCGCCAATTAGCCGCCAAAGTGTTCTTCCTGGCGGATTATCTGCCGCTGAACAGCAATGGCATGAACATTGCCAAAGAGATAGCAGGAGGCTGAAATGAAAAAATTATTCGCAACTGCTATTTGTTTAGTCGTCTTGATTATCGCGGCAATGCCAGTTGGGGCGCAGACTCGTTATCGAGCCTCAAACCGCAGATCGGTTCAGACTAGTCGACAGTACGACGGGTATAACAATCGTGTAAACCGTGCTGAGGAATACCGATACGATCGCAACCGTTCCGTTTGGGCGAAGCATCGCGACAAGATCACAACTGCGGGGGGCGCAGCGGGTGGTGCGATTCTTGGTGGCCTGATTGGGGGCAAGAAGGGCGCAATTATTGGCGCGATTACCGGCGGGGCAGGAGCTGCTGTTTACACTTACAAGATTCGCGAGACGTATTAACCTTCTAATTGAGTTAAGTTTTCAGGCTTGGTTACTCACCGATCAATTGTGACGTGAGTGCCATGGTAGAAGCCCGGATGTGAAGGGGAGAGCACATCCGGGCTTCAACATGTTTAGCGCCTCACTTAATCCCAGTTATCCCGCACTCTTCTCTTTGGCTTTGGACAAGTACACCCGCTTTCGCTTAAGTTATCTAGTCTTTCGTGCTCATGACCAAGGTCAAACGGTTCCAGACCAGGCTAGCCCTGATTCTCTTCGGTCTGCTGATGGGAGTGATCATTGCCGAGCTGGGTTTGCGCGCCGCTCGCTACTCCTATCCCGCGTTTTACATGCCCGATGCCGCTCGGGGTCACGCACTCAATCCGGGGATGGAGGGTTGGTATCGCAAGGAGGGCGGAGCCTATGTTCGCATCAATAGCGCGGGGCAGCGTGATCGCGAACGCACGAAGGCCAAATCTGTAGACACGCTTCGCATCGCCGTGATCGGAGACTCGTATGCCGAGGCTCTTCAGGTGCCAGTCGAACAGGCTTTCTGGGCCATCATGGAAGAGAAGCTGCGGGCGAGCGGCCACGTCCCAGGCAAGCAGATCGAGGTGCTTAATTTTGGGGTCTCCGGATACGGTACCGCTACCGAGCTTCTGACTCTGCGTGAACGCGTCTGGGAATACGCGCCTGACATAGTCCTTTTGGCAGTGACCACCAACAACGACGTGGTCGATAATTCGCGCGCGTGAAAGCAGACCGATGAGGTGCCTTATTTCGTCTACCGCGAGGGGAAATTGGTGCTCGATGATTCATTTCGAACTTCGCGCGCTTTCCTGCTGCGACAGTCCAAGTTGAGCCGGTTCGGCAGGTGGATCAAGGACCACTCGCGTTTTGTGCAGGCCACTAATGAAGCGCATCACAGCTTCAAGATACTTCTCCCTCATCGAAGTCGCAGCTCAACACATCTGAGCCAAGCGCGACAAAGTCGGATGTAAGTGCCAGATCAGAGGAATTGGGCACTGACAACATCGTCTACCTGGCGCCTAGAAACCCCGTGTGGAATGACGCCTGGCTGGTGACAGAAGCGCTGATTCTCGCCATGCGTGACGAAGTAAGCGCCCGCGGAGCAAAGTTTGTAGTCGTAACTTTGAGCGATGGACCGCAGGTTCTCCCCGATCCTAGAGCCAGGCAGGCGTTCATGCGGCGACTGGGAATAGAAGATCTTTTCTATCCCGATAATCGGATCAGATCCCTGTGTGTCAGGGGAAATATACCCGTGATTACTCTCGCACCGGAGTTGCAGGCTTATGCGGAAAAGAGCGGCTCTTTCCTGCACGGATTCGGCCGTGATCTGGGCAATGGACATTGGAATGCGGGAGGCCACCGGGTTGCGGGTGAACTGATTGCGCAGAAACTGAATGATTGCGTTCTCGGCAAATAGCGCGCGCCGCCCGGTTCTGTTACAAATAGTATCCACCACCCCAAGCGGGCTGCCCACTTGGGGATCCCGGTCAACTAATTAAGTTCCCCCGCGGAGACTTCGAATGGATTACTACGACAACGTACTCGGCCTAATCGGTCGGACTCCACTGGTCAAGCTCAATGCCCTTACGCGTGGGGTTAAGGCGACAGTTCTGGCGAAAATGGAGAATCTTAATCCAGGATTCTCAGTGAAGGATCGTATCGGCGTCTCAATGATTGAGGCGGCTGAGAAAGAAGGCCTGCTCAGACCCGGTGGAACAATTGTCGAAGCCACTTCTGGGAATACGGGGATCGGACTCGCCCTGGCGGCCGCGGTAAAGGGTTACAAATGTATTTTCGTGATGACGGACAAGGCGTCGGTGGAGAAGTCGCGTTACCTGAAGGCATTAGGCGCGGATGTCGTGAGAACTCCAGTGTCGGCTAAGCCGGGAACACCCGACCATTACGTCTCGACAGCCAAGAGAATTGCTTCGGAGACTCCAAACTCGTTTTATCCGGACCAGTATTCCCATCCCGCGAATCCTGAAGCTCATTACCGCACCACGGGTCCCGAGATCTGGGAACAGACGGAAGGGCAAATCACTCATTTTGTCGCCGGAATCGGCACCGGCGGAACCATTTCGGGCACGGGAAGGTTTTTGAAAGAGAAGAACCCGCAGATCAGGATTATCGGCGCTGACCCCTATGGCTCAGTTTTCAAGACCTATAAGGAAACGGGAAAACTGGTGGAGGCCACTCCTTACCTGGTCGAAGGAATCGGCCAGGAGGTGATACCGCCGAATGTGCACATCAAATACGTGGATGACGTAATCAATATTACTGACCGTGAGTCTTTCGAGATGTCACGCCAGTTGGGACGTGTGGAGGGTGTTTTTTGCGGAGGCTCGACGGGAACGAACGCAGTGGCGGCCTTGCGAGTGGCCCGCGAACTGGACGAGGACGCGGTTGTCGTCTTCATAGTGTGCGATACCGGCGAACATTATCTTACCAAGCACCATTCAGACGAATGGATGAAGGAGAAGCGTCTGCTGGAGCCGCAAAAGATTAGTGCGGGTTTGATCAGCGGCACCAAGGAAAATGGTGCGCCACCGAGTCTCGTCTGGGTTGCTCCGGCGGCCAAAGTGGGGGATGCGCTGGGCAAGATGAACGAGATGGGTCTGACTCAAATACCCGTATTGGAAGACGGACGGCCCGTCGGATCGCTGCGCGAGAATCGCGTGCTGGCCAAGGTCGTAAGGAATCGTGAATTGCTCGAATCGCCTGTAAGCGAGGTTATGGAGGCGAGTTTCCCCACCGTAGATGTGGATGCCAGCTCAAACGAAGTGACCCGCCGGCTTCAAACTAGTCCGGCAGTGCTGGTGGAAGAATATGGACGCATCGTGGGCATCATCACTCGGCACGACGTGCTGGATTTGAAAGTGAATAGTGGCCCTTGAGTTTTGTTTGGTTCTATTTTAGCCGGAAAACTATTACGATCTACGAAACTACACGAAACCGCACGAAATGGAGGCCTATAATTCGTGTTACTTCGTGTGATTTCGTGGATCGTATTGTTGCTTCTCTGCGCACACCACTTTTTCAGCAACTTGCGGTTCTGTAGTTACAAGGCGTGTGGCAAAAATCGACTTCTTGTCATACGAGGGCGCTGAAGACCGCATCTCAACTTAGGACTCTTTCGTAGAAACCGACAGTGAGCCCTTCCTCGAGCTGCTTCGAGTCCACCCTGTGGAATCCTTCCAGATAATTCTCAGGAACGAATGCATCGGCGCCCTCCACGGTTAAAGGCACTTCGGTAACAATCCACTTGTCGATGTGAGGCAGAAATGCACGATAGACTTGCTCCCCGCCCATGACGAACAAATCGCAGCGTAGGTAGTTAGGGAGTGACAGAACGGAGCTTAAGTCCCTGAGAACGAGTAGGAAATCTTGAGGTTCTATCTGCGACTGCCGGCTGAGCACAATATTTAGTCTGTCTTTGAGGGGTTTTTTTAGCGTAAGCCAGGTGTTGTAACCCATCACGCAGGCATTACCGGTGGTCGTTTCTCTAAAAAACTTCATGTCCGCGGAGTAGTGCCAGGGTAGCTTCCCGCCTTTGCCAATTGCCCGCCGCCGATCTACCGCCACGATTGCAATGATCATATTCTTTCTGCAATCTCCCTTCCGACATATTCAAACGGCCACGGTTGCAGCAATCTTCCCGTGCGACTTGTAGCCCGCCAGTTTCAAGTCCTCATAACGCATCATGAGCAGACCTTCGAGTCCGCGCGGTCGCCCCAGTTCATCCTTGATCTCCAGGCGTGGCAAAGGGAGCGGTCCACGAGAAAGCAGCTCCTCGACCTGTTCAAGATGGTTCTTGTAAATGTGATAGTCGCCCAACGTGTAGATGAAATCGCCGACTGTAAGGCCACAGGAATGCGCCACCATATGAATCAGCAATGCGTAGGAGCTGATGTTAAATGGCACTCCCAAAAAAGCATCGGCCGAGCGCTGGTAAAGCTGGCAATGAAGAATGCTTCCGTCCTCAATTTTGAACTGAAAGAGGGTATGGCAGGGAGGCAAATCAACGTTCTCAGTCTGTCGCGGGTCCCACCCCGTAACAATAAGTCGCCTCGAGTTTGGATCGCGCTGGATTTCTCGAACCAAACGCGCGATTTGATCGACACCGTCCCGCTCCGGGTAGTTGCCACCAAAGGAACGCCAGAGGTAGCCATAAACTGGACCCAGGTCACCGGGTACGCGGCGGTAGCGCCTGGTATGTTCTTCGTCGGCCCACTCTGCCCAAATGTCTACACCCTTCGCTCGCAAGTTTGCTTCATTGGTGTCCCCGGACAGGAACCAAAAGAGCTCTTCGGCGACCCAGCGGAAGGGTACCTTTTTTGTGGTGACAATGGGGAAACCTTCACGAAGATCGAAGCGGGTCTGGTGACCGAAGCAGGAAATGGTCCCAACTCCGGTTCGGTCGTGATGCTCCTTACCATGTAGCAGAATTGATCTCAGCAGATCGTGATATTGTTTCATATGATCTTCAGACGAGATTGACAGGATATACGAGAACGGGGACTCCGGACAGTCAGTCTTATTTTGAGCGAGTATAACGTTGCTTCGGCTCGTATGGTAAGGATGTGAAACACTACAACCTCGGTTTCCTCGGTTTCGGTAATGTTGGTCGGGCTCTCGCCCGGCTCTTAGTTGCGAAGTCGACCGAGCTGCGAGAACGCTACGAAATCGAATGGAGCATCACGGGAGTGGCCACGCGCGGCATGGGCTGGCGTGCGAGGCGGGAAGGTTTTCAAGCTTCTTCGTTACTCGGCAACTCTGTCGACGCATCATCGCGACCGGCTCTTTCAACCGGCATCAATGAATGGCTGCGGGGAGCGCGGCCAGACGTGGTCTTCGAAACTACCTCACTCAATCATGAAACCGGTCAGCCGGCAATCGACTACCTGACGGCGGTGCTGAAATTCGGCTCTCACGCCATCACTGCGAACAAGGGAGCCGTGGTTTACGGGTACGACGAGTTAAGCAAACTAGCTTCAGCCGCCGGGAAGAGTTTCTTCTTCGAATCGACAGTGCTTGACAGTGCGCCCGTGTTTTCGCTGTTTCGAGAGACTTTACCAGCCGTGAAACTGCGTGCTTTCAGCGGCATCTTCAACTCAACTTCCAACGTAATTATCGAAACGATGGAAGCCGGACGCAGCTTTGACGAGGGTGTGAAAATGGCGCAGGAGCTGGGCATCACGGAAACTGATCCCGCTCACGACGTCGATGGCTGGGACGCAACCGTAAAGGTCTGTGCCCTGGCGAAAGTATTAATGAGGCTTCCCTTAAAGCCGAGCGACGTGCGACGGGAAGGAATTCGAAGTTTGGGCACACAGAAGTTGCAGGCCGCGCGCATCGATGGCAAACCATATAAGCTGGTAGCCAGGGCCACGCTCTCAGATAATGGATCATCCTTGAACGCTTCCGTGAAACCCGAACAGCTAGCGTCTACTGATCCATTAGGAAACGTGCGGGGCACCTCTCTGGCTGTCCATTTCGAGTTAGACATGATGCCCGGCTTGACCATTACCTCTCACCGGCCAAGCTTACATAGCACTGCCTACGGTTTATTAGCGGATTTTATTAATGCGGCGAGTGGATAAGTCCAACGTTTAAGGTCCAAAGTCTGATTAGCCCTCGGTAAAACGGTTATTCCTTAAAGCGATCAGCAATATTTTGATTTCCGTCGATGACGTTGGACATTGGACTTTTGACATTGGACTAGGCTTTCGAGATTTCCACCACCCCTTCAATCAACCGTTCAATCTCTTCTGCGGTGGTGTAACAAGCACAGCCCGCGCGCACCAAACCCTCCGTCCCAAGGTTAAGCCGATCGACAGCGGTGGCCGCATAGAAGTCGCCGTGTGAAAGAAATAGACCACGTTGCGCTAGTTTTCGGGCTACGTCAGTTGATTTGACCCCAGCTACGGTAAACGAGATTGTGGGAGTGCGGGGCTCGGTCGGAGGCGGGCCAAATAAGGTTATGCCCTTTATGTCAGACAGTCCTTCCCATAAACGTAGCGCCAACTTTTCACTGCGACGGTGCAGTTCCTCATAGACGACCTCCAGTTGCGCACGCCGCGAACCACCAGAAACTAGGGCCGCGACAAAGTCTATGGCTGCACCGGCCCCAACCATGCCTTCCTGATTTTGCGTGCCGGTCTCGACATTCTCCGGAGGTTCGTCGGGGGCGGGGAGGAGTTTGGGAAAGTCTATCGATTCGAGAAGTTGTTGTTTGCCAAAGAGCACTCCAATGTGTGGGCCGTAGAACTTGTAAGCCGACATACCCAGGAAATCGCAATCCATCTTCCGGACATCCACAAGCGCATGCGGCACGTAATGAACGGCATCGACGAAGACAAGCGCTCCCACTGATCGCGCCAAGGCAGTTGCCCGTCGGAAGTCGTTAACGGTTCCCAGTGCGTTTGAAGCAGCGCCAATGGCGATGAGTTTGGTTTGCTTTGTGACTAATTGCTCGAAAACTTTCCAATCGAGTTGACCTGTCTCCGGGACCATTTCCACCGAACGCACTTTCAGGCCGCATTCGCTTCCGATTCTTTGCCAGGGCGCGACGTTCGCGTGGTGATCTAACTCGGTCACTACAATCTCGTCGCCTTTCTGAAACCTGCCGGCGAGCGCTCTGGTCAGGTGAAATGTCAGCGTGGTCATGTTAGCGCCAAAAGCGATTTCTCGAGGTGAAGCATTCAAGAAATCAGCGCACGCTTCTCTGGCGGTTTCGATCGCTGTGTCGGTTTCTTCGCTGGTTGGGTAGGCCCAGTGCGTGTTTGCGTTGTGGTGGTACAGGTACTCCGCCATTACCTCGACCACCGCACGAGGCACTTGTGTGCCGCCAGGCCCATCGAAATAAGCAACCGGAAGATTGTTGTGAATGCGTTCTAAGGCAGGAAACTCGGCTCTAATTTCGGCAACCCGCGGTACGTCTGAGGTGACGGATTGGGTATGTCTGCTTAGTCGATTCATGAATTAGCGTTTATCGCAGCTAATCATAATCGCTTCCCAGATGTTTCTGCTAGTCACTCGCCCCTCGTGTCACATTTCCATTTTGGTTTGTGCTTTTCTCTGCTGTGCGCAAGAGGCGGTTCTTTGATGACTGAGCAATTTCGACCGACCTGGGCGATCACGAAATCACCCCAACCAACACGAAATGTTGTTAGTGCCTTTCGTATTAGTTCGTGGGCCGTGTTTTACGCTACTTTGGTCGGTATAAGGTCCTGGCCGCTCAAGTTAGAACACTACTCATTCGCTTGTTCGCAGATCTGAAGTCGCCTTCCTCGGACGCGCTGTCGTAGATGCCCCTCCAAAGACGGCAGCCGGATCTATCCGCAATCGTTGCCGGGCTGAGGCGGAAGGGAGGCTTGTGTTTCCACGGTAGAACTCGATGTGAGAATGTTTGTAGAACGCATACGATCCGCCTCGCCCTCCCACCGTTCCGATTCTTACCCGTCCACCCTCCTGGCTAATTGTGAAGTTGGCAATGTGAAACACGGCCAGGGTGACGTTAGAGAAGTTACCAAGTCGGGGATAGAAGAATGTGACGGCCGCATCTGTGGTCGTCGGAGAGCCGCTGTGGGAAGTGAACCCAGCCGGAACATAGAGCGAAGTCTCTCCCCGGCCATCGAAGCTACCGTATAAATGCATGGCTTTAGACAGGTGACCGGTGAGGACAATTCCGTTATCGCCGAGAATGTCGCCACGATAGAGGGGATATTGATTTGACAGTCCGGTCGGCTCGAAGCTATTAGCCGCTGCAACCGCGCCGGGACCGCCAAAAATTTTTGCCAATAGCTGATCCGCGCCAGCCATTTCATGGGTGTAAGCGGAAATTAGTGCGTTACGCGGCATCTTCTTCGGTAGACCAAACACGGGAATCCGCTCGTACGGGTCACCACTCGCGCCAGTCAGAAGAGCCATCAAGAAACAGACGAGCACCAGTGATCGATACGTGGCCCTCGGCAATTTGCATTTAACGCGCATTGAGGTTGCTTTGTAGTTCGACTGCTGATTGGCTAGGGCGAGTAAAAAAGACTCGATGTCCGGGTACCAATTGGGAACTAACTACATGATCGATTGAAAACAAGGGTGATGTAGGTTCGATTGGTGAGCGTCGGTTTAGAAAGCGCTCGGCATTATTGTCTGAACAAAATACGTTTTTTCTAGTCTCTCTGGTCCAACCGCTTCAGGCCCAGTGCGTCGCGGGCGAAACTAACTTCGCAACCTGTGTGCCGTCGTAGACTCAATCGCGCCGCTGCTTTAGCCCGGTCGTAAAGCTTTGCCCTGATTTCTAACCGTTTTAAAGATTTGGATAGGGCGGCCGAGTGGATGACGCTCTAAGGAAACCGTTGACTTGGGTCAAGGTTGGCGTACTGGCTTTGTCATCGGGCTAAAGTCGCGGTATGACTGAGATAGTCAAAAAAGCAAACCGAACTCATATCCAAACCCCTTCCGAATTGCATCTCCACCCCGGTTGAAATTACAATTGCGCCCGAGCATTTTTGACCAGACGCAAGAGTTTACAGGGGTGCATCATCCCAGCTCCTACCTTCTGGTATCCCCTGGTTGAACTCTTGAATTGCGCTTCGCGTCTTGTCGACGCTTGTCTTCCTCTGCATCAGTCTCATGCAGGGTTTTGGAGGCAACTAAGTTGGGGGAATTCCTCGGCGCCCTCGTGGCGATCACCTCAGGTCGCTGGTTAATAATTGCTGTTCCGTATGAAAAAACGGCGTGGCTGATCGCTGCGTCCGACAATTCCTCCACATTCCTGCGACCCGTTCTCTTCCGGCGACAAATTGATTGGTCCATACGTCATGAGAGAGAACTTTTTGCTTCCCTAACGGATGTTCATCTCCCCAAGAGTTGATTTCGTGGTACGTGGAAGGACACACTTATGAGTCCGGACATGGTAGAGAAGGAGAACCGAAAGCTTCTGCGCGACTTTCCCGAGCTCGTCAAAGAACTGACTGCCCTGCACGCTGCCACGCGCATTCTCCAGGGAGAATGGAAGGGAACAAAGGCGATGCTTGCCGAACTCGTCGCCATCGTGCCGTCAGCAATCCAATATCCGGAAGCCACCGTCGCGCGGATTCGAGTTGGCGAGATTGAGGCAGCCACGCCGAAATTCGAGAGCGCATCCTCGATCTTGAGTGCCGAGTTCACGACAGCCGATGGACAACCGGGTAGCATCGAGATCGGCTTCACGGAAGGTGACCCGTCCGAAGCGGAAGGGCCGTGGTCCCCGAGCGGGCAGCCCGCTTGGGGTGGTGAACGGTTTTCAAGTAAAGAGCGCGACCTCATCCAAACCTTGGGCGATATGTTGCGGAAGGCTTACGATCGGCGGCAAGCTGAAATGACGCTGCGCGAATCGGAAAGACGGTTTCGACAGTTAACGGAGAACATACCCGAAGTCTTCTGGATGAGAAGTCTCGACACTGACGAAATCCTTTACGTTAGTCCGGCATATGAAATTGTCTGGGGCCGGACGCGGCAGAGCCTCTACAGCAGTCGCCAGACCTTCGTTGACTCGATTCATCCTGAAGATCGGCAAAGGGTCCTCGCTTGCCCAGAGGAAAGGCGGCAACAGGGATTTCAGCTTGAATACCGCATCATCAGACCCGACGGTCAGTTGCGCTGGATTTGGGACCGCGGATTTCCTATCGAAGACGAAACTGGGCGGGTTTATCGCGTAGCGGGTTTTGCCGAAGACATCACCGAACGTAAGCTGGCGGAGGAGAAGCTGCGTAGCAGGGAACAACACTTTCGTGCCCTGATCGAGAAGAGCTCAGATGCTGTAGCACTCTTTGGTCCAGACGGCGCGATCAAGTACGCCAGTCCCTCAACGCCGCAGGTCTTGGGATTTACGCCCGAGGAGCTGATTCGCTTCAACGCGTTCCACCTGATCCATCCGGACGACAAAGCTCTTCTGGAGAGGAACATGTCTGAGTTGGTTAAGTATCCAGAGGTCAGCATCACAATGGAGGCCCGTCTGCGCCATAAGGACGGGTCGTGGCGGTGGCTGGAGGGGACACTGAGGAATCTGCTTGATGAGGCGAGCGTCGGCGCCATCGTCAACAACTACCGGGACATCACCGGGCGCAAGCAAGCCGAGAAGCAGCTTCAGGGAACCACGGAAGACTTGCGTGCGCTGTCTGAGAACATTCTGTCGGCACGCGAGCAGGAAGGGGCTCGGATCGCAAGGGAAATTCATGATGAGCTCGGTTCGGCCTTAACAAGTCTTAAGTGGGATCTGGAAGGGATTGACAAGATATTGTCGACGGCCAGCGATCAGTGCCAACTTTCGCCGTTGCGCAGGAAGATAGAAGAAATGTCGAGACTGATGGATACCACCATCAATGTCGTTAGAAGGATTGCTTCTGAGCTGAGACCGAGCGTTTTAGACGATCTCGGATTGGGTGAAGCACTAGAATGGCAAGCGCAACAGTTTCAGGAGCGAACGGGGATCATCTGCATCTCCGATTGCTCTTTGCACGATCTCGATTTAACGCAGGAACAGGCAACCGCGGTTTTCCGTATCTTTCAGGAGGCGCTTACCAATATCCTCAGACACGCGCATGCGACGCACGTCCGGTTTGTAATGCAGAAAGACGGAGAAGAATTCCTATTGACTATCACAGACAATGGAAGAGGAATTACGAACGAGGAGAAGTCCGGTCAGCGCTCACTCGGACTCTTGGGAATGCGCGAACGCGCCTACCTCATCGGAGGCACTGTCGACATCTCGGGGAGCAAAGGGAAGGGGACCCTGGTTACCATTCGGGTCCGCAGTTCGGCACAAGCCAACAAAGAACGGCGCGCTCATGGGCGGAACGTTATCTGAACTTTCAAGGTCAATGATAAAGATCCTCATAATCGATGACCATGAAGTTGTCCGGGATGGCGTTAAGAAGATTTTTGAAGAGCAACCTGGCACCACCGCTTTTGGTGAAGCGGGCACGGCACAGGAAGCGCTCATGCTTGCACGTGAGGAGGAATGGGACGTGGCCGTCTTGGACCTTTCCCTGGGCAGTAGAAGCGGGCTGGAAGTGTTGAAAATGTTGGGGCAGATCCGTCCGCAGCTCCCCGTCCTGATTTTAAGCATGCACTCAGAAGAGCAATACGCACGGCGTGCTTTTCGAGCCGGCGCCGCCGGATATGTAACGAAGGATAGTTCGCGCGCAGAATTGGCCAGGGCCATTGACAAAGTATTGAAGGGCGGGAAGTACGTAACTCCTGCCCTGGCCGAGAAATTGGTGCTTTCTCTCAATCGTAACTCCCAGCTTTCACGTCATGAAACCCTTTCCGATCGCGAGTTTGAAGTGATGCGGTTGATAGCTTCCGGAAAAACTGTGGGCGAGATTGCGGCGCTACTATCGCTGAGCAACAAAACTATTAGTACTTACCGCGCACGGATCCTCGAGAAAATGGAGATGAAAACCAACGCCCAACTTACCTACTATGCGATTCATAACCACTTAGTTGACTAAACTTACATAACCGCAGAGCTTAACGAGACGCTCAATGAGTAGGGCAAACACCTATGAGCAATAGGCGAGTCTTTGATTCAACAATCCTGCTACCCCAATACTCCTTACCCTCAGGATCGCGGTGCGATGGTGGAATTCATGTGTATTGGAATTCACTGGCTTGGTTCCGGTGGCTATAGCCTCACGGCTCTCTGGGTTGAGTGACTCCCAACTCGCCGCCGAACGCGAGTACTCTTTCGGTTTCTGATTTCCAGAAACTGCGATCATTTCCTCACATCTATGTAAGGGAAATGCCGACAAGAGAATCAAAGTTACTCTGACATTCAGCTTCTCCGTTTTAGCTTATCGTAATTAACAATGGGCGCAGAAAGTTGTTCGAAGAATTTGCGGAGGGCTGGTCTTGGGGCGAACAGCCGCACCGCAAGGTGCGCGGTCCGCTTAGTTGCATAACTCTAGCGGATTGCGCGGGAGGCCAGGGGAAGAGCCTGAGCGGCTAACTTCCCCGCCTCACCACTTAGTGTCCATCGGAAGTTTACCTCAAGAGTAGTAACGCTACCTCAAGAGTAGCGACGCTTCAGGCCTACGTCAGCAACCCTTTTAAAGCGGATAATGAGAGATTCGTTGTAGATGATGTCGGCCTTGTTGCGCGAGCTGGTAGTAGGCTTACTGTCTGAATTAGCCGGAATCGAATTGTTGGGCAGGCGCAATATCCTCTCTAGGCTTTCGGTTGGGTACTGGAGCTGAAACCGGTGTCGTGACTCTTATCCAGGGGCCTGAGCGACCGGATCAATAGATCCGTGTCTGAAACGTCGCTGGGCTTGAATCCTTGCGACAATTCGGCAATGACATTTAGCTGTTACACAACCGGTGCGAATGAATGCGGAACGGGGTAACGGGATCATGACCGCCCCTTTTTGGATTTGAAATTGCCCAAAAACTGATAATCAATCCGAAACGGGTGTTCCTGGTGGAAAAATGAAGCCAGGTGAGGAAAATCTTAAGTAAATTCTGGAGAATCAGGGTTATCATGTACTGTCTCGTACGGTGAAGAAGCTTGGCGATCTCACAAGCGCCTGATGATAGCTAATGGTACAGATGTGGTTATGACACAATGAGGGGCCTGGCCCGCAAAGAGGGCGGTCGCAGAGCGCCCCTCGCTCCGAGTGTTTTTCATGTCAGGTTACTCCGACGACGCAAAGCGTCCCGGTTGGTCTGGTGGATGAAAAAGTTGAAGTTCATTCTAAAATCCTTTGACTCAGCGACGGTGGCCCGAAGGTTGATGGAAGACTTGGATCGCACCCCTAACGACAAGACGTCTGAATCTCATGTGTTCAAGGCTTTTTGAACGGCCAACAGTTGCGGTGGCTCACGATCTCACAGAATGGAATTAAATACCGCGGATAAACCAAGAATACTCGTCATCGATGATGACGAACAGGTCCGGCGCGTTTTGTTGGATCTCCTCCAGGATCTCTACAACTGTCGCGAAGTCAGCTCGGCCGAAGCTGGCCTGACGGTCCTGGCCCAGGAGAGCTTCGATCTTGTGATCAGCGACATAAACATGGGTGGCATGAGCGGTCTGGAGCTGGTGCCTCACGTGCACTCCCTTTCGCCTGATAGCGTCGTCCTGATGATTAGCGGGCAAAGTAATATTGAAACAGCTATTGAAGCGATGCACGCCGGCGTCTTCGACTACATCATGAAGCCATTCGACATCCGACATGTTGAGGCTGCAGTTGAAAGAGCTCTGAAACAAAGCCGGTTGCTAGTAGAGAAGCGGAGGTACAAGGACGAACTGGAGAATCTGTTGCAAGAGCGAACGGTCCAGATAGACCGGCTGGCCCACTATGACACCTTGACTTCGCTTCCGAACCGCACCCTGTTCGAAGATCGCCTGACACAGGCTGTGGCGTTGGCCCAGCGCGCGAATAGTAGGGTGGCAGTCCTTTTCATCGCTCTCGATCAGTTGAAAAAGGTGAACGACACCTTGGGTCATCTGGCCGGCGATCAGCTGATGCAACAAGTAGCTGCACGTTTGAGAGGCTGTGTAACGGAAAGCTATACGGTGGCGCGCTTCGGTGGCGACCAGTTTGTCCTGATGTTGCCGGGGATCGAAAGAACCAAAGATGCGGTGGACGTTATTGCTTCAATTCAGGAAGCCTTGAATCCCTCGTTTAAACTGGATCGACAGGAGCTCTTTGCGACTGCCAGTGTTGGAGTCAGCTTCTTTCCCGATGACGGCGAGGAAACCTCTAGTTTGGTGAAGAATGCAGGTGCCGCGCTTTACCGGGCCAAGAAGTCGGGCGGAAATGAATACCGGTTCTATACCGCTGATATGCACACCAAAGCGTCCAAGCGTTTTGAACTTGAAACCAGCTTGCGGCGTGCGATCGACAACCAGGAGTTCCTGCTTCACTATCAGCCGCGGGTGGCCATCGATTCTCTACAGATCGTAGGACTCGAAGCCCTGGTGCGTTGGCAACACCCGCAGATGGGGTTGGTTCCTCCCGGGGACTTTATTCCCCTGGCCGAGGAGACTGGATTGATCCTGCCGATTGGAGAATGGGTGTTGCGAGAGGCCTGTAGACAGAACCGCGAGTGGCAAGATAAGGGCTTCGCCCGCATGCGGATAGGGGTGAATATATCAGCGCGACAGTTTCAACAACAACATCTGTCCGAAACGGTAATAAGGATTCTGGAGGAGGCCGAGCTGGGGTCGGAATTTCTTGAGCTTGAACTGACAGAAAGCTCCATCATGAGCCATCCGGAAGCGACAATAGACGTGCTTACCAAACTCCAGACAAAGGGAGTCGCTATCTCAGTCGACGATTTTGGCACCGGCTTTTCGTCGCTCTCTTACCTGAAACGTTTGCCGATCGACTCTCTCAAGGTTGACCAGTCTTTCGTGCGGGAGCTGGCCACAGATCCCGATGATGCAGCGCTGGTCATGGCAATCGTCAGCCTTGGACACACGCTGCGTCTTCGGGTGGTGGCTGAAGGCGTTGAGACTCAAGAGCAGTTGCGCTTTCTGCGTTTACTCAGGTGTGACGAAATACAGGGCTATCTGATCAGTAGGCCCTTGCCCGTTACAGGAATAGAACAGTTGCTGGCGCTTCCAATGCCACTCTCACCGGAAGCGGTGCATGTTTGAGCAGGTGCGTGATCAGAGGGTGAACGAGAGAAATTTTCACGCGGAGTCAACTTATGCATGCACTGGTTATAGATGGCGACCCACAGTTGAGGAGATTTGTAAGCGAAGTGCTTCGGGAAGAAGGCTGGGAGGTTGCCGAGGCGGAGTCTGCTGAGAAAGCTTTTGAAATGCTGCGCGAACGCGATTGGGCAATAGTCTTCTGCGATGTGATCCTCGGCGGGGTCAATGGCTTTAGTGTTCTGCGCAGATTCAAAAAAGAATTGCCACAGACCAAAGTGATCCTGATGACCGGACACGGCAGCGCGGTGGGCGCTCTAGACGCGACTGCCTATGGTGCTTACGACTACCTCCTAAAACCGTTTGGGGTCGATACCTTACAGTCGCTCTCTCGTGCCGTCAGCGAGAGGCTGGCGAAAACTCCACACCATAGATTGTTTTCCACCAAGGCCTCAGGTGCCTATGAGTCGGACATCGATCTGGTCGGGCGTAGCCAGGCGTCATCGAAGTGATGAAGCAGGTAGGACGGGTTGCTGGGACCAGCCTGCCGGTGCTTCTGACCGGTGAATCGGGCACCGGCAAAGAGGTTGTTGCCTCGGCTCTGCATCGGCGCAGCGAACGCGCGGAGAAGCCTTTCGTCGCGGTTAATTGCGGCGCCATCCCGGCGGAGTTAATCGAATCCGAGTTGTTCGGTCATGTGCGTGGTTCGTTCACCGGGGCTGATCGCGATCGGCGCGGTCTCTGGGAGGAAGCCGATGGCGGCACCGTCTTCCTGGATGAGATTACTGAGACGACACCGGCTTTTCAGGTGAAGCTCTTGCGCGCGCTTCAGGAAGGGGAGATTCGGCGGGTCGGTTCGAATCGCACACAGAAACTGTACGTGCGCGTAATTGCCGCGAGCAATCAGGATGTGGAAATGGAGGTCAAAGGTGGAAGATTTCGCCAGGATCTCTTTTACCGCTTGAACGCCGTTTCTATCGTCTTGCCACCACTCAGAGAAAAACGGGAGGACATACTGTCCCTGGCCCAGACCTTCGCGCAGCAGATCTATTCACTGAATCTCGCAGTAACCTTTTCCCGAGAGGCGCTGAATTTGTTTGAGCAGTACCCCTGGCCGGGCAACATCCGCGAACTGGAAAACGCGGTAGTACGTGCTGCCGCCATGTGCGACGGCACCGTCCGCGTACAGGACTTGCCGGAACGAATAAGGACTCTCAGCGCGACCGTGATGAATCGCCGGATCAGAAACGTGATCACATCGAGGCGAAGGAAGAGTGGCACACTCTCTCAGAAATTGAAGGGCACTACGTCTCGCGCGTATTAGTCCACACAGGTGGAAATAAGCAAGCGGCCGCGCCTGCTTGGAGTGGATCGCAAAACCCTCGACCGCATGATAAAACGGCACAATATCAACAGGGATGCCGGCATTCACGAGCAGCCTGAGTTGTTTACTACTCCACGGAATTCCATCGTTGAGCAGTATCCAGCCCGACGCGACTCTTAGCCATGCCCCCGCTGGGGCGCTTAAGTTTTCCCAACTTAGGTCTGGCATAGCAGGTGCCAAAGAAGCTCTCTGCAGCGGAATTTCGCTGCGTATGCGTTGAATTGGGGAAAAAAAGCAGCACTCTGGCGCACCGTTCCCAATAAGACCGCCCCATTTTTCCCTTCGCAGGTCTCATAAGCATCTTCCTCAACGCGGCCGCCACTGATGTCTTTGGGCGCCTCGACTACCGCGACCGCCGAACAGCAAGGCTAATTTCCAGACCACCTCGACTGTAAGAGGCCCAACAAATAGGTTCGACCTAATATGTCATCCGCCCTGCAACAATCAGCGACTGAATCCGTAGCAAATTGTCTCTTGGAACTCCAAGCAAACGAAGACGACCGGCGCATTCTGATAGTAGATGACGAAGGCGCCGTTCGTGAAATGTTTGCCGCCTATCTCAGCGAGACATATGAATGCGCGACCGCATCAAGCTGCGAGGAAGCGCTGAACCTTCTGGCCGTCAAGAATTATGCGCTGGTGGTCTCGGACCTGACGATGCCTGGCCGCAATGGTATTTAGCTGCTTCGAGAAATAGTGGCCCACTATCCAGACACGGCGGTGATCATGGTTTCAGGAGTGGATCGCCCGCAACGTGTTCGCGATGCATTGCGCCTCGGAGCATATGATTACTTGATCAAGCCCTGCGAAATGGAGTCGCTGGCGAATTTCGGCCGAACACACCTCAAAGATCTTCGATCCGTTTTTCACGACCAAACCAGTAGGTGAGGGGACGGGCCTTGGTCTATCTATCTCTTACGGAATCATCGATCGCCACGGAGGCACGATTACGGCCGACAGCAAACCAGGAGTAGGCACGGCCTTTACGGTGAGAATTCCCGTGTACGCGGGTTCCTTAGCTCCCAAGCAGGCCTGAAAAAATTATATGCCGCATGAAGCGGCGAACATCCCAGAGCGAGTCTTGCATGACTTACAAGCTACTTATTGTTGACGACGAACTGTCAAATCTGCGGCTATTGGAAAGACTCTTCCGCCGTGATTATCAGTGCCTCACAGCTTCATCGGGTGCAGAAGCCATTAAGCTTCTTGATCAGCACGAGGTGGCGATTGTAATTACTGATCAACGGATGCCTGAGATGACCGGTATTGAGCTGTTGCGGCAGACTGCGGACCTCCGTCCCCACATGGTGCGGGTTTTGCTCACGGGCTACATGGACGTAGAAGCGCTAGTAGAGGCGCTGAATTCGGGACTAGTCAACGCGTATCTAAGCAAGTTCTGGAACGATGAAGACTTGAAGCGGAGAGTGGTTGCCGCAATCGAGCTCTATGAGCGCAACAAGAATCGACACACCCTGGTGCTGGCCAACGAGCGACTAACAGAGCGCCTTAAGCAAATGACACTTGATGTTGTTCACGTGCTGGGCGATTCGTTGAAGGCTGAGGACCAATATACTTACGATCACGGAATCCGAGTCGCGCGTTACGCTGCGCTGATTGGGAAACAGTTGGGGTTAACTGAAGAAGCCTCAGCCGGCCTAGTGAGTGCGTCCACGGTACACGAGTTGGGGGGTATTGAGACGGGAAACGCGGTTTGCCTCGAACCGGATTCGGGCATTGCTCCCGATCGCTTACACTGCAACCTGAACGAGCCGCGCGAATTCTGTCTCATGTACCAGAACTAAGAGACGTTGCCGAGATCATTCGTTTTTACCAGGAGAACTTTGACGGCAGTGGATCTCCTAGAAATCTTGTTGGCGAACAGATACCACTGAGTTCAAGAATCCTGCGATTGGCGCACGAATACGATCTGATGACCAGTCCGCGAGACTCTGCTCAGACGGTAACTCATGCCGAAGCAACAAGCTATTTAGCGAAACACTCGGGTGAAGTGTTTGACCCGCAACTCGTGCACATCTTCGCTCAAATTGAAGTTGCGGAATTGTCCGATCCCTATTCAATCAAGTTCAACGAACCGACATCCGATTCGAGTTTTCGGTAAGTAACGAGATGACCTTACCAGTCTCGATCTAACTACAACGCACGCGTCGCCAGGCATGTTGCTTCGCTCCACTGGAGCACCGATTTGTCTTGGACCTCTGACCCTGAAGGGTCGCAACTCAAGGTCCGAAGTCTGATCCTTTCAGGTTCAGACCTATCCTGGAGCCATACAAAACCTCATTGGGCGATTTTGAGATCGCATAGTACCTGCTTCGCCCTTCTCTTGTTCCCGAGTCACTCGCTCGTGTAGCATGTGCTACCCCGTAATACAGATTCATGTTTTGTGGGAAACTCAAAAGCGAGGGTTCTATAAAGAAATACTATGTGCACTGATAGAAGGGACTTCCTGCGCTTGTCGGCTGGCCTCGCAGGCTCAACCCTACTGGGCGGAACAATCGTCCGCAGCGAAACGGTCGAGCTGGAAACTTCGCAGCAACGCGAAGTTCCTGAATCAATACGCAAACTGCGACGGATGACGGACGGTATCGCGCCAATCACTATCGACGAGCACAAAGGGCGCATTGAAAAAGCTCGGCGCCTGATGAAAGACAACCGGATTGCGGCCATCTATCTCGAGCCCGGCTCGAGCATGTTCTACTTCACCGGAATGCGTTGGGGCTTAAGCGAAAGAATGTTTGGGCTGGTGATCCCTGCTCGCGGTGAGATTGCCTGGGTTTGCCCGAAGTTTGAAGAAGCCCGTGCCCGCGAGTTAATCAAAATCGGCCAGGACATTCGCACCTGGGAAGAAGACGAGAGTCCCTACCAGAGAGTCGCCAAAATTTTCCGTGACCGAGGCTTGAGAACCGGCCGCATTGGAATAGAAGAGCGGGTCCGCTTCTTTCTCTTCGACGGGATCCGCAAGGCTGCGCCGGCGCTTCAGTATGTCAGTGCCGATCCGATTACGGCGGGCTGCCGCATGTTCAAGTCCCCGACTGAACTCGCTCTTATGCAGCACGCGAATGACATCACCATCGTCGCCTACAAAGCTACCCACGACAACATGCGCGAAGGCATGACGCAGAACGAGTTCTCGGACAATTGCAGTGCGGCGTTCAGAGCGTTGGGAGTAGGTGGCGGCGTCTTTTGCAGTTTTGGTAAGTACACGGCATTTCCGCACGGCAGCAGCACGCCCCAGAAGTTGACAGAAGGCGACGTGGTGCTGATGGACGGTGGTTGCAGCGTTGATGGATACCAGTCTGATATCACCCGCACGTTCGTGTTCGGCAAGCCGACCGAGCGGCAGCGCGAGATCTGGAATCTGGAGCGGAGATCGCAGGACGCCGCCTTTGCGGCGGCGAGAGTAGGCGCGCCCTGTGAAGCCGTTGATGCCGCGGCGCGCAAAGTAATCACTGACGCCGGTTTTGGCCCGGACTACGCTGTACCCGGACTGCCTCACCGCACCGGTCACGGCATTGGTCTCGACGGTCATGAATGGACCAACTTTGTACGCGGTAACAAGACTCCGCTACAACCAGGTATGTGTTTCAGTGACGAACCAACCGTGGTGATCTATGGTGAGTTTGGGATTCGCCTGGAGGACTGTCTTTACATCACCCAGGACGGACCGAAGTTTTTCACCGCACAGAGTCCTTCCATCGATCGACCCTTCGGCTAGGGACTTACTAGGAATTACGCTGAAAGCGTTGGCTAGTTCCAGCCCAGGGTTGCAGCAATCCTGGGATTCCAGTTCTAACCCATACTACTTCGCGAACTCTGAAGGAGTTCGCGAAGTCGCCTGCGCCGCCACTCATCAACGCTTTCAGCGTTACGATTCCTTGGTACATGGATCCCAGGGTTGCAGCAACCCTGGGTTGGAACTCGCGAACGCTTTCAGCGCAATTCGTAGTACCCGGAGTTTTCACTACTATCGAGCAGGTCCTGCTCCGATACAGAACCGGGAGCGGTAGGGATGCAGCCGACAGGCTGCGAGTCTAATGGGGTGAAAGTCCCCTGCCGTCAGTTGCTCGATTCAGACGGCTAGCATATCCGACGTGT